>DEJW01000001.1:15041-23126 GCA_002353585.1 Prevotellaceae bacterium UBA2738
TTTTTATATAGTTCCCCCTCTTCCTTACTACGGTAGGCTACCTCAATTCCCGAAATTACAAAAATTACAAAAATGATAAAAATGACAAAAATGATTTTTGGGATACTGCCCAAGGCACCGTCGCAAAACGCGACACCCCTTGGGGGGTAGTTACTGCCGATACCCCTCAAAAAAAACTTTGTTTTTTCTTTGCATATTCCAAAGATTTTTTGTAATTTTGTAGTGTAATTAAGAATACCCCCAGAACCCCCAAAATAATACAGCAGATTATGGTTAAGCACATCATTTTATGGACACTCAACCCAGAGTTGTCAGAAGCAGAGAAACAGCAAGTGAAGCAAGGCATGAAGGCAGGACTGGAAGGCTTGGTCGGCAAAGTGCCTGGTCTGATAGAGGCGAAAGTGAACATCGACGGACGACTGGCATCATCCAATGCCGATGTGATGCTCGACAGCACCCTCGTGAGCGAGGAAGCCCTCAAAGGCTATGCCACCCATCCCGAACATGTGAAAGTAGCCAACGAAAAAGTCCGTCCATACACCGTTCAGCGCTCCTGCCTGGACTACGAGATATAGGTCATCTTTTTTTCTTTGAATATTTTGCAATTTCGAAAATAATTCTTAATTTTGCAACCATAAAAATAATGGATTATGACAGCACTACAATTAAATGCAGAGCTTCTTCGAGAACTTAGTGTTATCGTTGAAGATGAGACACTACTTACAAAGGCTCTGAAATACATAAAGAAACTGACAGCGAAGAAAGATGACCCTACCCTTATGAGTAAGGAAGAATTCTTCAAGCGTATAGACGATGCACGCAAAGGAAAAACCTATCGCATGAAACCAGAAGAGTCACTTGATGAATTCTTAGACAGAGTAGGATAATGGCTACATTTACCATAGATTATACGGAACGGGCAATGGCGGACCTCCTCAGGTTGCGCAAAGACGAGCCAAAATATGACGATAAATAATCAAAGACATACCTGAAACAGGTATCTGGTTCCAAATATCATTTTGGCAAATCTGCCAAAATGTTTTTTTACTCCAGTTTAGCAGGTTTGCTAAACTGACCTCTATAAAGTTGTTATAAGTTGTTTGAGTTGTCTTTATAATCTATTCTCTTTTGTCTTTATTCTATCCTTTGTCTTCGTCTTCGTAGCCCTTAAGGGCGTTTCGTTTTCGTAGGCGTCAGCCTCCTTCCGTGTCCATCTGATTTATCCGTGTTTTTTTTCTTAGGGGGTAACGAAACGTGACAACGTAGGTGTGTCACTATTAATGACACCCCTCAATTTGAAAAAGTTGCGAAAGTTGCGAAAGTTGCGCAACATTTTTTTCTCCACTTTTTTTGTTGTTTCGAAAGTTTTTCTTACTTTTGCAATCAGTATTGGCTAATCGTGGTAACACTACGCTGCTACGGCAGAGATTATGAGCCTCAGTGGAGGTGCCGATACGAAATTTTATGAGAAAATATTAACAAGCGTTTGCTGTTATTCGGAATTGCTTCAAGAACCTAGGAAATTCAAGAACTAACTCACCAAAAGAATAAGTCGCAAACGTCTATGCGTTTGCATGGGCGTGACTTATCAGGTGTGTTTAGGCTTCCTAGGGCCGTTGAAGCATGGATGATGACCGTCCATGTTTTTTTGTGCCCTCAGTTAGCCTACCTCCGATGATAAGCACTCGCCCTAAATCTGTGTTAACGCATGGCACGAATCTATGACAACATTGAAACCAAGTTCGTACAGGGGCTACATGACATCATTAGTAATGTAGGTGTAAGTCGAGTTGATTTTTGCGTAGGTTACTTCAATCTGCGCGGATGGGATTTGGTTGTGCATGATATTGACAATCTCCCTGGTTGTAATGTGTATGAGGGCAATAAGCAAGTTTTCAGGCATTGCCGTCTGCTCATTGGTATGCACCAACCTGACGAGGAACTGGTAAGGCGACTTTATTCCAAGGATGTGATACCTGATAACAACTATGTACAGCAATGCAAATTAGAGATAGCAAGAGATTTTCGCAAGCAACTTCTGTTAGGTCTGCCAAAGAAGAAAGATGAGGAAACCCTTCGCAGACTCTCTGTTCAGTTGAAGGAGGGCAAGGTATGTGTGAAACTTTATGTGGCAGAACCTTTGCATGCCAAGCTGTATCTTGCTCATCGTCCTGCAGACAATATCAACAAGATTTCATGTATATTAGGTAGCAGTAACCTTACCTATTCTGGATTGAAAAGGCAGGGAGAACTCGATGCTGATATAGAGAATAATCATGACCTTGAAACGCTTGCCCAATGGTTTGACGACCGCTGGAATGACCGCTTCTGCATCGATATAACCAAAGAACTTATTGAGGTAATAGACAACAGTTGGGCTGGTGCTGATGTTATACCACCTTATTACATTTACATAAAGACAGCATATCACCTCAGTGCCGATGCTCGTAGTGGTGTTAAGGAGTTTGTCCTGCCTGCTGAGTTTCGACGTGAAATGTTCGACTTCCAGCAGATAGCCGTCAAGATAGCAGCTCGCCATCTTAATAGCGAAAAGCGTGGTGGTGCCATGATAGGTGATGTTGTAGGTCTGGGTAAGACCATCACAGCCTGTGCAATAGCCAAGATTTATGAGATGGCTTATGCAAGCAGCACACTGATTATTTGTCCTGCCAACCTGCAAGAGATGTGGGACAAATACAAGAAACGCTATGACCTCAAGGCTGATGTGATGTCGATGGCTAAGCCTATAGATGTAAGCAACTCTCGTTACTATCGTCTTATCATAGTCGATGAAAGCCACAACTTGCGTAATGAGCAGGGCAAGCGATACCAGAACATCAAGTCGCTCATCACTGCTCAGGACTGCAAAGTGCTCCTGTTGACTGCTACACCCTACAACAAGGATTTCTCTGACCTCAGCAGTCAGTTGAAACTCTTTGTCAGTGAAGATGATGACCTTGGCATTCGTCCTGAGGAATACATCCGTAGTCTGGGTGGTGACAGGGCTTTCCTGCAAAAGCACAGCGAGGTGTTTATACGTAGCATCAAGGCATTTGAAAAGAGTGACAATCTTGATGACTGGCAGGAACTCATGAAGCTGTTCCTTGTTCGTCGCACTCGTACGTTCATTAAGGAGAATTACGCCAAGACGGATGAAACTACAGGTCGCAAGTATCTGGAGTTTAATGATGGCAGAAAGAATTTCTTCCCAGACAGAGTGCCCAAAGCCGTAAAGTTTGAAACCAAGAAAGGTGACCAGTACAGCCGTCTGTATAGCGACGAAATGATTGCCATGATGGAGGAACTCCGTCTGCCTCGCTATGGTCTATCCCAATATGCTGACAGCAGTAAGGTGGCTAGTGCTCCTACATCAGACAAGCATCTGCTTGAAAACCTTTCAAGGGCAGGTCAGCGAATGATGGGCTTCTGTAAGAGCACATTCTTCAAACGTATAGACAGTAGCGGACTGTCATTCCTGCTTACTCTTTACAGGCACATTCTGCGTAATGCAGTCTTTATTTATGCCATAGAGAATAAGAAGCCTCTGCCAATAGGTGATGAGAACAGCCTGCCTGACGAATATGTTGATGATGCAGACATCAACGACATCTTCAATGGTACAAATGAAGAAAACATCCCTTCAGATGATGGAGAGATAATCATCCCAACTGATATGGATTTCTACATGAAGAAAGGTGCAGAATACTACAACCTTCTTGTAGATAAGAATAATGTTGCATGGATAGATTCATCCTACTTCAAGCGCACCTTGAAGCAGTATCTGAAGAAAGACTGTGAACAGCTCATCAAGATGATAGAACTTTGTGGCAAATGGAAACCACAGGACGACCAGAAACTCAACAGCCTTGAACAGCTGCTCTGCAAGACACATAAGAATGAGAAGGTGCTTATCTTCACCCAATATTCAGACACAGCAGACTATATCTATCGTCAGCTTCGTCGTCGAGGCATACAGCATATAGGCAAGGCAACAGGTAACTCAAAGAATCCTACAGCTGTAGCAGACCAGTTTTCGCCTATAAGTAATGGCGCAAATATAGCTGCAGAAGACGAATTGCGAATACTTGTAGCAACTGATGTGCTCTCTGAAGGACAGAACCTGCAAGATGCCCATGTGATAGTTAACTTTGACCTCCCGTGGGCAATCATCCGTCTTATACAAAGAGCAGGTCGTGTTGACCGTATCGGTCAGGAGTCAGAACAGATATTCTGCTACTCATTCTTCCCTGCTGAGGGTGTGGAGAAGATTATCAGTCTGCGCAAGCGCCTCAATGCTCGTATCAATGAGAATGCCAACATTGTGGGCAGTGATGAGATATTCTTTGAGGGCAATGAGAAAAACCTCACAGACATCTTCAATGAGAAAAGTGGAAGCCTTGATGATGACGAGGACGACAGCGATGTTGACCTTGCTTCTCAGGCTTACCAGATATGGAAGAATGCCACAGACAAGAACCCAGATTTGAAGCAGATAATTCCTGCACTCAGCAATATTATCTACTCTACCAAGAAGGCAGACTCTCCATCAGAAGATGGTGTGATAACCTATGCCAAGACCCATAATGACTATGATGTGCTTTCATGGTATGACTCTAAGGGCAATATCATATCCCAGTCGCAGAAGAAGATATTGCAGGCTATGGCATGTAAGCCAGACGAGCCAGACCTCGAACCTCTTGACAATCATTTCGACCTTGTAAAGCAGGCAGTCGAAAACATGAAGCAGGAAAACACCTCAGTCAGTGGAATCTTGGGCAACAGGTTCAGCACTCGCTATCGTATCATCGAACTGCTTGAGCATTACTATTCCCAGCCACCAACCCTGTTCTTTGACGAGCAAAAGAAACAATGGCTCAAACTGGCTATTGACGACATATACAATTTCCAGTTGCAAGAGAGCACCAAGTTTATGCTTGGCAGAATGCTTCGCAATAATACTGATGATGACATAGTAGATGCTGTGCTTGAAATGCAACGCAATGGCACACTGTGCAGAATAGATGAAGACCGCAATAAGCAGAAAGACCCAAGCATAATATGCTCTATGGGATTAAGAATCTAAGACTAAGACTAAAACCAACGAACAATGAATAAACGTAGCTTCTCGCAGTATCTTTCAGACTGCTCATTTCAGGAACTCTTTATACGTGAAATGGGATGGAACAATCCTCATGGGCAATTGGATTTCGACCTGACCATTGATGAAAGTATCTACACCTTCACCCAGATAGCCGAACTTAGAGGTTTTCAGGTGCTGACATGCAAGGTGGATGAAATACCTTCATCGTCTATGTGTAAGAAGATAGACAGTCGCCTCAGGCGAATGGCTAATGACTACATCTGCATCTATTATATACCTGATACTGAGCACCATCAGTGGGTAGTGCCTGTAAAGAAGGTGGAGAAGCGTGACCTCGTGACAGTAGAATACAATAATGTCAGCCAGGCAGAGTTTCTGTATGACAAGGTGGAGAGGATATGCTTTGAACTTGGCGAGCAGCCTACCATCATGGACGTGAAGGAGCGCATTCAGGAGGGTTTCATCATCAATTCTGAGAAACTTACCAAGGACTTCTATAATGGTTTCAAGAAAGAGCATACCAACTTTGCCAAATTCATTACAGGACTGGATGACGAGATAGCAGTAAAGCAAAACCGTAATAAGCAGTGGTACACCTCAGTGATGCTTAACCGACTGATGTTCTGCTACTTCATACAGAAGAAAGGTTTTCTAGACCAGAATCATGATTACCTGAGCGAGAAACTGAAGATGGTTCAGCAAGAAAAGGGTAGTGACAGATTCTATAGTTCATTCTATCGTGGTTTCCTCATCAGTTTGTTTCATGACGGACTGAACTCTCCACGCCATAATCCTGATTTCGAGCAGAAGTATGGTCGCATACCTTACCTTAATGGAGGTATGTTCAGCACTCACGAACTGGAAGAGAAATATCCCAAACTTGACATAGCCGATGAGGCATTTGAAAGCCTGTTCTCATTCTTCGACAAATGGAACTGGCACCTCGACGACCGTCTAACAGCAAGTGGCAAGGACATAAACCCTGATGTGCTTGGTTACATCTTCGAGCAATACATCAATGACAGGGCTCAGATGGGTGCATACTATACTAAGGAGGACATTACTGAGTATATAGGCAGAAACACCATAGTGCCATTCCTGTTCGATGCCACAAAGAAGACTACAGAGAAAGCCTTTAAGCCTGAGGGCGAGGTGTGGCAGTACTTACGCAATAGTGGTGACACTTACATATATGATGCAGTAAAGAAAGGTAAGGATGAAGAAATACCTGACTACATTATGGAAGGTGTTGACACAACAAAACCAAACCTGCTTGAACGCAGAAGCCGTTGGAATGAGCGCACACCTGAGAATGTTGGTTTGCCTACAGAAATATGGCGAGAGACCATAGAGCGACTGCAACGCTACGACTCAATAAAGAGCAAGATAGAGAATGGCGAGATACATGAAATAAATGATTTCATAACCTACAATCTCGACATCAGGCAGTTTGCCCAGGACCTGCTGAGCCAGACTGATGACCATCTGCTTGTGAAGCATTTCTATGCTGAGTTGCGCAAGGTGTCAATTCTCGACCCTACATGTGGTTCTGGTGCATTCCTCTTTGCTGCTCTCAACATCCTTGAACCTCTATATGAGGTGTGCATAGATAGGATGCAACAATGGAATGAGGGCAACCCTCTGCTCTTTAAGGAAGAGTTAGATGAACTTCGTGGAAAGTATAAGTCAAACATTCGCTACTTCATATATAAGAACATCATCCTGCGCAATCTCTATGGTGTTGACATAATGGTAGAGGCTACAGAGATAGCCAAACTGCGACTGTTCCTGAAGATGATGGCTGTGGTGGATGTTGACCCTCGTGACCCTAATTTAGGACTTGACCCCCTGCCTGATATTGATTTCAACATTCGTTGTGGCAACACCCTTGTAGGATATGCCACAAAGAAGGAGATGGAGGAAGGAGTAAAGTATATGGATATGTTTGCCCGTCAGGAATTTGAAGAGCAGGTATATTCAGAGATGGATGTTGTGGCTAAAGCCTATGAAGTATTCAAGAAAGTGCAGTTAGAACAACATGCTGACCTCACTACCTATAAAGACGCAAAGAAAACCCTCAAACAGCGTCTTTCAAAACTCAATGAACTGCTCAATAAGACTCTCCATAAATCTACAGCTCCATCTATGGATTACAACAAGTGGAAGGCTTCTCACCAGCCTTTCCATTGGTTTGCTGAATACTACGACATCATCAATGGCAATGGAGGCTTCGATGTGATTATTGGTAATCCGCCGTATGTTGTATATACGAAAAAAGACAAAGTGACAAAAAAATCTGTGGCAGATACATATAAATTAGAGAATTATAAAACCTTGGATTGTAATAATTTGTATGCTTTTGTATCAGAAAGATCCCTTAATATATTGTCTGATTACAAGCGGATAGGAATGATAGTTCCTCTTTCGTTAACTGCTGCAAAAAATATGTTTTCATTAAGAAACCTTTTAACAGACAATAAATATCTTTGTGTTAGTAGTTATGAAATAAGACCAGGCAAATTATTTGATGGTGCAAAAGGGGCAGAGCAAAGATTAAATATTTTTATTGCTTCACAATCTAATAATAGTAAAATATATACAACAAAGGTCTTGAGATGGGCATCAGAGCATCGTAAATTATTGTTCTATAATTTACAGTATAATTCTACTGTACAATCTGAAAGAATATTTAGGTTCTCATCAAATATAGAATTGGGAGTATACAATAAGTATATCTCAAATACACCAATCAACAAATATCTTGCTCCATTTAATAAAGGTCCTTTAATACATTATCGTTCAGCTGGACTACGCTATTGGATTATATTTCTTCGAAATGGATTCAATACAGAATCAGCAAGTAACAAATGTAAACATATTTGTAACTCTCAGATTGCGGATTATCTAATGGCTGCATTAAATTCTAATTTGTTTTGGTGGTATTATTCTATTAACTACGATATGTCTTATACTGAAATAGGTTG
>DEJW01000002.1 GCA_002353585.1 Prevotellaceae bacterium UBA2738
TCCATCATGCCAGGCATAGAAGCACGAGCACCAGAGCGAACGCTCACCAGCAGAGGGTTCTCCACTGAACCAAACTGGCTGTTCATCAGTTTCTCAATGTGCTTAACTGCTGCATTCACCTCGTCCTGAAGCAGTTCCACAATCTTCTCCTGACCTACTGCATAATATTCGTTACATGTGTCTGTGGTGATAGTGAAACCTGGAGGTACAGGAACACCAATCAGGTTCATCTCCGCAAGGTTTGCACCCTTGCCGCCCAGTTGTTCACGCATTTGCGCGTTACCCTCAGCCTGTCCGTTACCGAAGGTGTAAACTCTTTTCTGTGACATTGTGTTAATAGTTATTTTTTTAATATTGTTTAGTGTTTTCAGTGGGTTGCCTATATGTGTTTTACCACATGCAGCATTCGCAAAGTTACAAAAATTATCTCAAACCCAAGCATAAACAAACATTTTTTAATAAAATATTACCAAAACCCCAAAACTTTCAACTTTCAATTTTCAACTTTCAACTTTTATTATTAACTTTGCACCAAATTCGGTTTAACATAATTGAATAAAAATCTTTCAACTTTCAATTTTCAACTTTCAACTTGAAAAAGAAACTCCCCCTTTTACAGAATGTAACCATTGAGGCAGTTGCCGCTGAAGGCAAATGCCTGTTTCATATTGCCACACAGTCAGAGCAGCACCCCTCGCTCGTTGTCTTCGTACCCTTCTGTGTGCCAGGCGATGTGGTCGATGTGCAGATAACCCGCAAGAAGCACTCCTATGCTGAGGGCGAGGTGGTAAGACTCGTCAAGCCGTCACCCAAGCGCATAGAGCCCCAATGCCAGCACTTTGGCATCTGTGGAGGATGCAAATGGCAGAACCTGCCTTATGAGGAACAGCTCGCCTTCAAACAGAAGCAGGTAGAAGACCAGCTCACTCGCATAGGCAAGATAGCCCTCCCACCCTTCTCGCCCATCAAGGGCAGCGTCAAGACGTGGGAATATCGCAACAAGCTCGACTTCGGCTGTTGCAACAAGCGATGGTACACTCGCCAACAGCTCCAGTCCATGCCTCAGGATGAGGGACTCACCCAGCCAGGCATAGGCTTCCACATCACTGGTGCCTTCGACAAGATACTCCCCATAGAGAAATGCTGGCTTATGGACGACCTCCACAACCAGATTCGCAACAGCATATATCAGTATGCCCTCGACCACCAGCTCACCTTCTTTGACCTCCGTCAGCAGGTGGGACTCCTTCGCGATATAATAATAAGGTGCAGCAACTCAGGCGAATGGATGGTATTGGTGCAGTTCGGACCAACCCTCCACATGGACAGCTGTCCTCCACGAGGCAACAACAGGCGAGCAAACGCTGCAGACAAGCAGGCAGCAAAAGACTGGCTCGATGGCGAGCTCACCCAGCAGAAGTGCTTCGACCGCGATGCAGCCATGTCGCTCCTTCAGTTCTTAGCAGACGAGTTTCCACAGATCACCTCGCTCATGTGGGTGTATAACCCCAAGTGCAACGACACCTTCGGCGACCTGCCCGTCCAGCTCTTCAAGGGCGAAGACCATATCTTCCTCCTTATGGAAGACCTCAAGTTCAAGGTAGGACCAAAATCATTCTACCAGACCAACACCGAGCAGGCACTACACCTCTACGAGGTAGCACGAGATTTCGCCTCACTCACAGGCAACGAACTCGTCTATGACCTCTATACAGGCACAGGCACCATCGCCAATTTCGTGGCTCGCAAGGCAAAGCAGGTCATAGGCATAGAGTACGTAGAAGATGCCATCAAGGATGCCAAGATAAACTCCCAGCTCAATGGTATCGACAACACCCTCTTCTATGCAGGCGACATGAAAGACATACTCACTGACGACTTCATCGCAGAGCACGGTCGTCCAGATGTCATCATCACCGACCCACCACGAGCAGGCATGCATCCAGACGTTATCAAGGTCATCATGAATGCCCACCCCCAGCGCATCGTCTATGTCAGCTGCAACCCAGCCACTCAGGCTCGCGACCTCCAGTTGCTCGATGCCGACTATCAGGTCACCCATGTCCAGCCAGTCGATATGTTCCCTCACACCCCCCATGTTGAGAACGTAGTGCTGCTGACGGCTAAGACTTCATAGCCGTACGAAGCGTCACTTTCAGTGATTACGAAGACCATATTCGTTTTCGTCTTCGTTTTCGTAGCGAAGCGTTTCGTTTTCGTAGGCGCTTGCGCCGTTTCGTAGCACCAGAGGTGCGTATCGTAGCAATCTTTGATTGCGTTTCGTACGAGCGCAGCGAGTTCTATAAAAGGAAAAGTCCTCTCCACTCATCGTGGGGAGGACTCCTCTTTTTAAGGTTAGGTACTTTGCATTACTTTAGTTTATGCCTCAACATAAAACTCAGTGATTGGGGTATGTTCTACCATCCAAACTAATACTTTCTTAATCATAATACAATCCTTTCTTTTAAAACTAACCAATATTCTAACTAATCAAACTAACTTCTATTCTTAAGCTGGGCATTACTTTCAGTTTATGCCTCAGCATAGAACTCTGTGATTGGGGTATGCTGTACCATCCAAACTAATACATTCTTAATCATAATGCGATCCTTTCTTTTTTTAATCTAAGTAATATACTAACTAATCAATCGACATTCAGAACCCTTTCGTTCCTTTTGTCGATGCAAAGGTACGTCGATTTGTAATACTGTGCAAGGATTTTTCAAATTGTGTGCGCACACAGCGTGTTTTTCTTGACCTTCGTCAACTATAAGCCTCATTTATTAAGGTTCATTCAGCCCTGTTCACAATTTTATAACATTTCGCCCATTCTTCCCTTACACCTTATTAATATATAGGGACTCGCTGCGCTCGTACGATACGCACCTCTGGTGCTACGATACGTGGCTATGCCACTACGATACGGGCTTTCAGCCCCACGATACGCTTCTTGCTCAGGCAAGCTCGCTACGATACGGCGCAAGTGCCTACTGGAGCGCAAGAATTAGGAATTTAATGTTGTCCAGGTTGTCCTGATTGTCTTTATTATTCGTGTTATTCGTGTTATTCGTGTTATTCGTGGTCTTTTTGTTGTCCTGGTTGTCCTGGTTGTCTTCTTGAATCTTAGAGCGGCAAGCGGGGCTCGAACCCGTGACCTGCGGCTTGGGAAGCCGCTGCTCTACCAACTGAGCTATTGCCGCGAAACAAAAAGAACCAAGCCTCGAAGCCTGGTTCTTGTGGAGCCGATAACGAGACTCGAACTCGTGACCCACGCATTACGAATGCGTTGCTCTACCAACTGAGCCATATCGGCACTCTATCTTTTTGCGACTGCAAAATTAGCAAAACTTTTCCATATATGCAAATAAAAGTTTGAAAAAGACCATAACGCGTCCTTACAGCATAAGTTATTCCTCTGCAAAGAATATGTTTTCCATGCAACAAAAACAAGAATAACCCTTT
>DEJW01000012.1:0-2919 GCA_002353585.1 Prevotellaceae bacterium UBA2738
TATATGGTTGAAACAAAGAAAGCTAAAGATGTGAATGATGCAGACGTTCAATCTAAAAAAGCAGCCGCAGAAGAGTATTGTAAGTACGCTTCAGAATATAATAGTCAGCACGGAGGAAAGCAATGGAAGTATGTTCTGTTACCTCACGATTCCGTAGGACGTAGTAACTCTTTTATGTATGTTATTCATTTAGGTAGAAACTAAAAACTTGCTCAATGATTAGACAAGAGATTTGGGAAGAAATGAAGAAAGCTAAGACTTACCAGCTTAGTTGTCTCTATTATGTTGACAAAAAGCGAAAGTTCAACAGAAACTATAATATGTGCATAATCGGTGTGGCAGCATTGGGCGCACCGACCTTCTTCATTTCGCATTGGTGCACATTTGTTACAACCATTGCTGCATCTGTATTGGAAGTTACAAAAAGCTTTCTCCCTGCGGTGTGCCAATCAGAAGAAGAATTGTCAAAGATTGATGGACTTGCCATCTACTTCGGAGAAACACTACAAAAAATCGAAGGTCTTTGGAATTTGCACGAAAATACAGAGTCTCCAGATGAGCTATCATTAAACAAGGAATTGTCGAAAGTTCTAAAGAAATCACCAGAAAATGAAACTTTGATGAACAAGCTGATTCATTCATTGAGCAAAAAGGAGGATGATAAAATCCGCAAACAGGCAGACGACTATTTAATTCAAAAATTTTATGAGCAAAAATAATTCAACACCAAGAGGAAAAGTGACAAATGTGCCACCTAAAGCGGTTCCACAAAGTCATCAAACGACAACAAGTAAACTTCCACCTCCACCTCCTAAAAACAATTAGCATGAGTAATAACGACCCGCATCAAAGGGAGCTACCACAGGTTTCAAAGTTGCCCCCACCACCGCCACCTAGGAAATAAAAACATTCTAATGTCTAGAATTACTATACCAGAAATGGAGGCAGCAGGTCATACTCCTGAATCAGCCTTCTCACAAATAATGTTACTCGCAGAAAGTGCAACGAAGCGTTTATCTGTCGGACATCGAAAGAATGATCTGACAGATGCTATTGGTACGCTGTTATATATGGGGCAGAATTTTCTTAAACAAGCGCAATCCCTTCAGACTTTAGCAGAGCATGAACAAGATGCAGTATCTTGTTACGGGCTTATACGAATGCAGGCAGATAATCTCTGCGTTATGTATCGCATTTATGCCAACAAGGACGAAGTTGAGACAATATTCAGGTATTTGCTTTATTTTTTGGACGGAAACAGGAAGCGAAAAGAGGCTCTTAGTTTTGACTATCAATATGATGGATACTGTTCCAAAGAGGAGTATGATTCTATCAATAATCAAGTTATTTCTGCCAGAGCAAATGCGGAAAGCATGATTGAAACTTGCCTAAGGCTGCTTAATAACCATCCTTATAAGGCTCTGAACCCATCTCTCTTTCAGAAAATTGTCGATAATAGTAACTGGAAGTATGAATCCTTCGATGCTACTCTGACTAAACCGAAAACACAGAATTGGAAAGACTTGTATTCTCTGATAGATATTCGTCCAAACATACAATCATTCTACTCATATACTTCACAATACGTTCATGGATTGAGCAATTCTTTGTTACTTGATGAATCGACAGATATTTTCTATTCAATAAAATGTTTTGGAATCTCATTGCTTGGAAAATATTGGGAACTTCTGAACTTGCTGTTCGGTAAACAAATTGTCGTTGATGCAGCAGCACCAACGGTGATGGCTTTTATTAAACAATGCATGGATGAGTATTTGTCAGGGAAAAAGAGTAAAGAATGATGATACTGTGAGTTTTTTGTAAAAACTAAACGTGCGCAGAGTATCTTGCTGTATAATAATCATCTTTTCAAGATTCTATTTTTGAAAATCAAAGCGTAACACATAATGATAACATCAGAAAGCTCTAACAGAGAGTTTCATCATTTCTTTGATGAGCATAGAGACGAACTTAGCAAACGTCTTCTTGGTCTTCTTCTAAACAAACATAGACGTACTATTCTTTCTTTACTTAAAAAGGGGGCTGAGATTCCTCCGATATGGGGCATGTTGAAGTTGCCTGAAGCAACACTTTACATGCTCCCTATAGGAATAAAACCAGCAAAGGTTAACTTTCAAGTTACTTCTCTCTCTTGCTTCATGGTAATGAAAGATTTAAGAGAACAAACTCCTGTCTTTATAACCGATTCTAAACCACATGTCATAATGTATAGTGCTCATGCTGTCCGAAGATATAAAGAACGGATGGGGTTAGATGCTGAAACAGAATTTATTGATGTCTGTAAACATATGTTTTTTAATGGTTGCATCAATCCTCGGGTATTTGGCGACATGAGTAAGATTTACGGAACCAATATTAATCGAAGGGAATTAAGCATCATATCCACGAATGGAGCTTATATGGGGTTTGCAGATGGCCCTACAGTTCATTCAGGATACTGGGGAGGAAGGAACGAAACCTGCGCTATATGAAGAGTTTCTATCTGCTTTACAATGGGCAAATTCTAGCGACACAATTTTGCCACAGGTTGTGGCAAAATTGTTCATTGTGCCATGGGGGCATCATCGCTATATTATAGACAAATGCGCAGATAACCCTAACAAAGCCTTATTTTTTGTTCATCAGATAATAGAGAATGGTTGGAGCCGTAACATGTTGCTCAACTTCCTCGACACTGACCTTTATGAGTGTCAGGGTAAAGTAATGAGTTCGTGATAACGGTTGAGCGTAGAAATGTAAGAGAAACTGATGTTAAAAGTGATAGAGATGATAGAGATAGCGAAGAAGAAATTTGCGAATAGTATTTGGCATTTCAAAAGCATAGCTTCTGTATGTAGAAGCATTACCTCTGCATGCAGAGGCATTACTTCTGCAACTAAAAGCATTACTTCTGCAACT
>DEJW01000012.1:2928-17324 GCA_002353585.1 Prevotellaceae bacterium UBA2738
TGCTTTTACCAAAAGAGGAAAAATCACTAATTTCTAATTAAAAATTTCTGATTTTACGAAAAAGCCCAAGTTTTTCGTGCTTAACCTCCCTAAATTGCTCTCATCCCGCATGAATACTGGGCTGAGCATAGGGAGGTAGGAGCCTGAGACCTCCCTAACATCTCCCTCAGACCTCCCTAAGACCTCCCTAATTTTGATAAAAACAACAAGGACAAAAAAGAGACAATTAAGTTTGTGTATTTTGACAAACCTGTCAAAATGATATTATACTCCAGTTTAGCAGGTTTGCTAAACTGACCACTATAAAGTTGTTATAAGTTGTTTTGGTTGTCTTTAATTATAAATGTTAAAAACTACCCTGCACATTTTGGCAATTTTGAGCAAAAATGCACTTTTTTGAAAGTTTTTTTTCATTCCTTATCACAGATATGATGCGAAAAGCGAGAGATTTGCACGAAAAATTGGTGTGTTAAAAACTACGATTTATTTGCATAAACCAGCCCTTTTTGTTAACTTTGCATAACGAAAATCGGAGTTTATGGCTTCGTATAATTAACTAACTAACCATTATTAACTAATTAATTTAAATTTCATGCAAAGTACAAATTTGATGACTGGAGAGAATCCAGGAAAAGCACAACAGGAGATGCTCGATGCAGAGCTGTTCCTGAAAGAGAATTACCTTTTTCGTCGCAATGAGCTGAGCAAAAAGGTAGAGTATGTAACCCTTCCATTAGGTGAAGATGAAGCACCCCAATGGCAACCACTGAGCGAGAAGGCGCTTAACAGCATCGTGCTGAGAGCCAAGCGTGAGCAGGTGTGTGGAAATAAGTCGCCAAGGACTGACATCACTGAGTATGTCAATTCTAATGATGTGCAGAGCTTTAATCCCATTGCCGACTACCTGAACGGTTTGCCCAAATGGGACGGTCAGAACCATGTGGCTAAGCTGTTCAACAGACTTCCTGGTGTGGATTCTGAGCGGATGGGCTATCTGTCCACATGGCTTCGTTCGGTGGTGGCTCACTGGTTGCAGATGGACACCGTTCATGGTAATGAATGTGTACCTACTTTAATAGGCGCGCAAGGATGTGGCAAGACCACCTTCATAGTGCGACTGTTGCCACCTCACCTGAGGGAGTATTATCTGGACCATCTCAACCTGTCGAATAAGTTTGACAAGGAGATGGCTCTCACCAACAACCTGCTGGTGAATCTCGATGAGCTTGATGCCATTCGAGACAGTCAGCTGCCTGCCTTGAAGCAGACACTCTCTAAGAACAAGGTGAATGCTCGTCCTATCTTCGGACAGATGCAGGAAGACCGTCTCCGCTATGCCTCCTTTGTGGCAACTACCAACAACCCTCATCCGTTGAAAGATGCTACTGGCTCTCGCCGCTATATCTGCCTCACTATACCTAACGGGCAGTATATCGACAATACAGGTCTGATAGACTATGACCAGCTCTATGCCCAGGTGCTTCATGAGTTGAGGGTGCAGGAGTCGCCCTACTGGTTTAATAACGATGAGGTGGCTCGCATTCAGTTGCTCAATGCCAAGTATATGGAGAAGAAGGATATGGTGGATATGGTGTGCACCTGTTTCCGCAAGCCCGAAAAGGGAGAGCCATCTCACTCCATGAACTGCAACAAGCTACTTGAGGTGATTACCAGCGAGTTCCCAAGCCTGAAGGTCAACCACAGCACCAAGATAAGTCTGGGCAAGACGATGAAGGCATTAGGCTATGACAGTACGGAATGTAGCCATGTGGCTCATTATAAGGTAGTTCCGCTCCTCGTGGCATGATTATGAAGGGAGGTGTTTAGGGAGGTGTAAGGGAGGTGTAAGGGAGGTCTGAGGGAGGTCTCAGCCCCCTACCTCCCTAAGCTCAGCCCAGTATTCATGCGGTATAACGAAGAATTAGGGAGGTTGAGGCAGAAAAAAGAGTAATACGGAAAAAAAATAAGGGCAGGAGGGTATTTTCATAAAAAATGGGGAAATTCTTCACTCTTCATTCTTCGAGCGAAGCTCTCAGGCGAGCAAGCTCGGAACTTAATTCTTAATTATTCTTTGTACCTTTAGATAAGGTACTCACACTCTTGCGCTCCAGTAGGTGCTCAGGCGAGCAAGCTCGGAACGGCAAAAACAACAAAAATAACAAGATTTATTTTGTGGTTTGCGCTCGTTTTAGTACCTTTGCAGAGAAATTCGTAGTTTTCCTTAAAAAAGAAAGTGCATGATTAAGAAAGTTTTGATAGCCAATCGTGGCGAGATAGCCCTGAGGGTTATGCGCAGCTGTTACGAGATGGGCATAAGGAGCGTGGCTGTTTACAGCACCGCTGACCGCACATCGCGCCACGTATTGTTTGCCAATGAAGCAGAGTGTATAGGTGGCGCGCAGAGCAGCGACAGCTACCTCAACATAGACCATATCATAGCAGCAGCCAAGAAGCATGGGGCTGATGCCATTCACCCAGGATATGGTTTCCTGAGCGAGAATGCCGAGTTTGCCCGCCGTTGCGAGGCTGAGGGCATCACGTTCATAGGTCCGAAGCCTGAGACGATGGAGGAGATGGGTGACAAGATTTCTGCCCGTAAGAAGATGATAGAGGCTGGTGTGCCTGTGGTGCCTGGCACTGAGGAACCGCTGAAGAGTGCCGAAGAGGCTGTGAGGGTGGCTAAGGAGATTGGCTTCCCCGTGATGCTGAAGGCTTCGATGGGCGGTGGCGGCAAGGGTATGCGCCTGATAACCCGAGAGGAGGATGTGGTGGAAATGTATAACGCCGCACGAGGCGAGGCGATGGCTGGCTTCGGCGACGATACGGTATATATAGAGAAATTTGTGGAGGAACCTCACCACATTGAGTTCCAGATACTGGGCGACAAGCACGGCAACGTGGTTCACCTCTTTGACCGTGAATGCTCTGTGCAGCGCAGGAACCAGAAGATAGTGGAGGAGAGTCCGTCACCATTCATCAATGACGAACTGCGCAAGGAGATGGGCGCCAAGGCGGTGGCTGCGGCTAAGGCTGTGGACTACGTAGGCGCTGGCACCATAGAGTTTCTGGTGGATAAGCACCACAACTTCTACTTCCTGGAGATGAACACCCGTTTGCAGGTGGAGCATCCTATAACAGAAGAGGTGGTTGGCGTGGACCTGGTGAAGGAGCAGTTGCGCATAGCAGCTGGCGAGCCTCTGCGCTTCAAGCAGGAAGACCTGTCGCAGCACGGTCACGCCATAGAGTGCCGTATATGTGCTGAGGACACGGAGCACAACTTCATGCCTTCACCTGGCGTGATACAGCAGCTGACAGTTCCTCAAGGAATAGGTACGCGCGTGGATTCTCACTGCTACGAGGGTTACGAGATACCTATGTATTACGACCCTATGATTGGCAAACTGATAGTATGGGCTGTGACGCGCGAATATGCCATAGAGCGTATGCGAAGAGTGCTGTACGAATATAAGATTACGGGTCTGACAACGAACATACGTTATCTGCGCAGGATAATCGATGTGCCTGACTTTAAGAACGGCAACTACAACACCTACTTCATAGAGCGCAACCAGGAGAGGCTGAAGCCACGCAAGGGATTCAAGACCGACTCAGAGCCTATGGCGGTGATTGCTGCCTACATAGACTACCTGATGAACGTGGAGGAGAACAAGCCTAACGGAGTGAGCGAGGACAGCTCGGCACTGACCCGCTGGCGCGCCTTCGGACTGCAGAAGGGAGTGCTGAGGGTGTGATAGATTAAGGAGTTAAAGGAGTTAAAAGGAGTTAAAGAAGTTAACGTGGCTTGTAGCCACTTAGACATTACCATAAACTAAACAGTAGTCGGAACATATGTCTCTAACTCCTAAGTGAGCGGAGCGAACGATAACTTCTATAACTTCTATAACTTCAAAAAAAACATTTTTTTCGCTAATGGAAATACAAGTTGGAGATAAGATGATGGAGGTTACCCTGCTGCAGAAGGAGGGCAACCACGTAAAGGTGGAGATAGACGGTAAGGTGTATGACGTTGACGTTTGTATGCTGGAGAAGAACGTCTGCTCAATAATTCATAAGGGCAACTCATATAATGCTGAGCTGACCAAGGACGAGGAGGGCAAGCACTACCGCGTGAACCTGAACTACTCAGTCTATGACGTGAGTATGCTCGACTCGCAAGCTAAGTACATGCGTATGCGTAAGTCGAAGGGCGCACAGGCTGGTGCACAGGCTGACACCATCACGGCACCTATGCCTTGCAAGATAGTGAAGGTATTCGTGAAGCCTGGCGACGAGCTGAAGGCTGGCGACTCAGTGCTGACCATGGAGGCAATGAAGATGCAGTCAAACTACAAGGTGGCTGAGGATTGCACCGTGAAGGAGGTACTGGTGAACGAAGGCGACAGCGTAATGGCGAATGCGGTGCTCGTGAAACTGGATACAAAATAATAAGGAGTTAAGGAGTTAAAGGAGTTAAGGAGTTAAAGACAATAGCCCTATGACTCCCACATAAAAAAGAAAGATATGGCTACAAGAGTAGAAAAACCAAAAGAGAAGCTTACAGCAAGAGAGAGAATAGAGACACTGCTCGACAAGGGTACATTCGTGGAGATGGATAAGCACGTGATGCACCGTTGCACCGACTTCGGCATGGAGAACAAGCGCATAGAGGGCGACGGCGTAATCAGCGGCTACGGAAAGATAGACGGCAGAATAGTGTTTGTCTATGCCTTCGACTTTGCCGTGCTGGGCGGTTCGCTCAGTGCTGCCAACGCACAGAAGATAGCTAAGGTGCAAGACCTTGCCCTGAAGAACGGTGCGCCAATCATAGGTCTGAACGACTCAGGCGGTGCACGCATTCAGGAGGGTGTGGAGTCACTGACAGGCTTTGCCCACATATTCAAGCGCAACGTGATGGCGAGCGGTGTGATACCACAGATTTCGGCTATCATGGGACCTTGCGCAGGCGGTTCGTGCTACTCCCCTGCCCTCACCGACTTCATACTCATGGTGAAGGAGCAGAGCCAGATGTTTGTCACTGGTCCTAACGTGGTGAAGGCTGTGACCAACGAGGATGTGGACAAGGAGACACTGGGCGGAGCGATGACCCACAACAGCGTGAGCGGTGTGAGCCACTTCATCTGCAACGACGATGAGGAGACACTGATGACCATACGCGAACTGATAGGTTTCATACCGTCAAACAATATGGAGGATGCACCTGTGCACCCTATCACTGACGAGGTGACTCGCGTGTGTCATGAGCTCGACAACGTGGTGCCAACAGACCCTAACCAGCCTTACGACATACGTAACATCATAGAGCCAGTGTGCGACCAGCAGTATTTCTTCGAGATACAGCCAGAATATGCTAAGAACATCGTTATCGGCTTTGGCAGAATGGCAGGCAGAACTGTGGGGTTTGTAGCCAACCAGCCAAACTTCCTCGCTGGTGCGCTGGACATTGACGCCAGCGACAAGGCTGCTCGCTTCATACGCTTCTGCGACTGCTTCAACATCCCTCTCATCGCTGTGGAGGATGTGCCTGGTTTCCTGCCTGGTGTGGATCAGGAGCATCATGGTATCATACGTCATGGAGCCAAGATTGTTTATGCCTTCGCCGAGGCTACCGTACCAAAGATTACGCTCATAACACGTAAGGCTTACGGTGGTGCCTACATCGTGATGAACTCAAAGTGCATCGGTGCCGACGTGAACCTCGCCTACCCAACAGCAGAGATTGCCGTGATGGGTGCTGAGGGTGCCTGCAACATACTCTATCGCAAGGCTACACCAGAAGAGCGTCAGGAGAAGATTGCCGAGTATCAGGAGAAGTTTGCCAACCCACTGCCAGCAGCACGTCTGGGTTACATAGACGAGATTATCTCACCTTGCGACACTCGCATTCGCCTCATACAGGCACTCGAGATGAGTCGCAACAAGAACCAGAGCAATCCACCTAAGAAGCACGGCAATATGCCGTTATAGTGAACTGTGAACTGAAGCGATAAGTCGCTTGAAGATCTCATTATGACATAGGATATCAGGATTGCCCACGATAATCTCTTTCTTCTTGGCACGCGTGAGGGCGACATTCAGACGACGGTCTATCAACGCCCCACTGACGGGGTCGATGAACGTGGCTGAAGAGAGGAATTTCAACTGGTACTGGTACTGCACCGTGAAGCCGTAGATGATGACATCACGCTGCGAACCCTGATAACGCTCAACGGTGTCGATGGTGATTTGGTTTAATGATGAGTGAAGAATGAAGAATGAAGAATCGGCTGGCGCAAGTGGTGACTCACATTCTTCATTCTTCATTCTTAATTCTTCATTTAGTTCTTCATTTATAGCCTGGCGCACAGCGGCAATCTGGTTACGATAAGGCACTATGACGCCAACAGTCTTAAGCGGGTCGAAGTTTTCGCCCGCTTCTTTTATTGCCTTCACCACCTCACGGGCTATGACGCGAGCCTCATTCACATTCACCTTGTCACTCTCTGTCTCAGCAGGTTTGGGCACGGGGATAAACTCTATGCGCCTGCCCTCTATCGTCTCTAACTGGTGAGGCAGTCCCACCACACCCAGTTTACCTTCATAGAAAGCATTATTGGGAAACTCCGCTATCTCAGCGTGCATCCTGCCTTGTTTGGAGAGGAAATAAAAAGACTCACCCCTAACCCCTCTCTTGAAGAGAGGAGAACAGTTAGAGAGGGTCGTGTTATAAAGCCTTTCAAAGAGCGAGTTGCGACAGTTGGTCAGTCCTATGTCTATGAGGCACTGCTCCGTAACTTTGGAGTCCTCCTCAGACTGCTGCACCACAGCAGGCAACTGCTTGTGGTCGCCGATGAGTACGAAGCGCTGAATAGAAGACCCTCCCCCATCCTCAATAGACTCTTCACCCCCTCCTGGCTCCCCCGTTTGTCGGGGGAGAGCAACCCTAAAGAGAGGGGTGTTTGTGATATTCGCATCTTTTGTTGCTGATAACAGTCCTAACAGTTGGGGTTCGAGTATCTGCGATGCCTCATCTATAATGGCGAGTTCGAATGATTTGAGACGGAAGAGCGAAACAGAAGCCGAGGTGATAGCCGTTGTTGTGCCCACAAAGATGCGACAGTTGTCTATCAAATCCCTTATCTCACCTATGTTCTTGCAGCACTTAGTCCTGTTTTCTATGAGGTACTCGCGATAAGGTTTCTCACAAGAGAACGGCGAACCAATCCTGAGGAAGTCCAAGCCCTCCTCCACCAGTTTTGAGCATATCTCATCCACGGCTCGGTTGGTGTAAGCCATAAGCAGTATAGAGCCCCCTTGCAGCAGTTGTTCCTTGAGTATGTTAAGCAGTCCGAAGGATGTCTTGCCCGTGCCAGGAGGTCCCACCACGAGGTAGAGGTCTCGTGCCTGCATGGCGCCACGCACCAAGGGGTTAAACTCCCCATAGTCGCCCTTGAGCTCTATGCCCCTATCAACCTCAGGACTGCGCTGTCCCAGTATCAGCGACTTGCGGTGCACAGGGGCAGAGAGGAACTGATGCAGCGAACGGAACAGCGACGTGGTGGAAGCCTCATAGAAGTCGTGTTCCACAGCCCACGACCAGTTCTTGCGTTGTGCAAAGACCACCTCGTCACTCTGTGGAGCGCGCAACCTTATATTTATAATAAGGTGTGACTCCTCGTTATACATCTCGTCGATGGTGCCACGATGCACTATCGTTTTGCGTATGTCGGGTGTGGTATTGTTTTCATAGGCATAGAGGGTCACGATGTCGCCCAGTCTGAAGTTGAGCGAAGCTATACCAGCCTCGTCAGCCGTCTTTTGTGTCAGTTTCAGAGCCACCACCCCACTCTCGTCCTTTACCAACTCCTGTATCTCCAGTCGGTCAATGATGCTGCCCGAAGCCAGTTTCTCGTCCAGACTGCTGTGCCATTTCGCTGCAAAACCTGAGTCTTCCTTGTTGTTGTGTCCCATCTTTGAGAGCACATGTTCAGTGGCCACAAAGCGCAGCATACGCAGGAAGTAAGTCTGTTCCAGAGGTGTCGCCGTCTGTATCGGCGTGAGCACCCTTTCTATCTCAGGTCGCACCCACGTAGCCCAGAAGCGGTCGCTCATCTCCTTGCGTCTGAGCTGCTCGGGTTTCATGCGCAGGAGCACCTCTGCCCCACCCTTGGCATACGACATCTCGCAGTATGCTATCTGGTTGCGTAGCATCAGTGCACGGTGCAGCAACTCAGGTGCCACACCTAAGCGCACCAGTCCCTTTTTATATTTTGAGTAGAGCAGGAACGACTGTATGTCGCTGTTGCGAATGGGTTGTCCGTCGCGCTCGTAGCCGTAATGCAGCATCGCCATATAGAGGAGCATCTGCACGTAGTGTTTCTCCTGATACACAGGGGTGTCAGGGTCGCGTGAAGGAAAACCTCCTTTGCCCGACTTCTGCTCTATCAGCACTCGGTAGTCACGTTGCAGAAGGTCCATACGTCCCTGCAGTCCCAAAGTCTCACAGAAGAACGATGGTTCGAGCAACACCTGTGAGGCATCAAACCTGCCCACCTCTTTCTCCAGCGTCTCGTGAATGGCAATGCGGATATTCTCCAACTGTTCCCTCGCATCCTTGTGGAAAGAGGCGTCTATGCCCTCAGCTGCCGCCATGTCGATAGCGTTATGATGGAAGAAGCGGGTCACGCTCTCAGCATAGTCCACATCCTTGCCATGCACCACCTCGTCAAGAAACTGCGATGCGAGGTTACCCAAGTGTATCGCCCTTGTAGGCGGTGTGGTCTTCAGTCGGTTGAGCAGCGCCACGTATGGTGTGTCGGCATACGACTCAAAACAAGCCGCTACAGACGAGATATCTACCAGATAGTCTGGCTGGTAGATGAGTATCTTGTCAGCCACCACGTTTATCAGGTCGCCCTCCTTCAGCAGTTTCAGGAAATACTCATAGCCCTCAGGCAGCGGCACCTCCACATCCTCACCGTAGTCAGAGCGGCCGTAGATGGTGGTGTCATCCCAATGATCAACGATAATACGAGTAGACTCACCCCTAACAGACTCACCCCTAACCCCTCTCTTGGAGAGAGGGGAAGAGTATGCATTATCTTTCAGCGAAAAAGCAGATAAGACATTTTGTAATTGTTCCCCTCTCTCCAAGAGTTTCTGCCCCTCGGGAAACGAGGGGATTAGAGGGGAGTTGGTTAGGGGTGAGTCTTTTAATATTGCTTTAAAGAACAACGCCAGACACTTTATGTCCTGTTGCCAGCAGGCTGCCTGGTCTTCGTCCTTGCGATGACGGAAATCGTTGAGGGCGAGATAGACGGAACGGTCCACACCGTGTTCCTTACACAGGAAATCGGTCTTGGCAAAGAGTCCGCCAAAGTGTATGTTGCTCCCCGTCAGACGGTCGTCCACGGCACGGTGCAATACAATATTAAGCAAGTGATAACAACCCTTCAGGTCGCCATCACTTGCTTTCTTTTTTGCTTGAAGCAGTATGTCAAAAAATTCGTTATGCAAGGATTGCGTCAGCCAGTGCCTCGAGAGCCGAAATATCAGTATCCTTCATGCGTCCGCGGATGGTCACGAGGTCGCCTTTGATGGTTACATTCTTCATCTCTTCTATCATCTGCTTCATCACTCTGCCAGCCGATGGAGCCCATGAGCCGTTCTCTATTAGAGCCACCTCACGGTTCTGCCAAGCCTTAATCTGCAGGTGGTGCAGGAAGTCATACATTGGTGGGAAGAGTCCTGCATCGTAAGATGAGGCAGCCAGCACCACCTTACCATATTTGAAGGCATCCTCGATAGCCTCAGCCTGGTCTTCACGACACAGGTCAGCAATAGCCACCTTCTTACATCCCTTACCCTTCAGTATTGCAGCGAGTAGTTCAGCAGCCTCCTTTGTGCATCCGTGTATTGAAGCATAAGCAATAAACACGCCTTCAGCCTCCACACCGTATGCGCTCCATATAGTATAGAGTCGCAGAGCCTCAGCCATTGCCTCGCCCTTGAGTATAGGTCCGTGCAGAGGACATATCTGCTCTATCTCCAGTGCGCTTGCCTTCTTGAGCAGTGTGCTCACAGGACCGCCATACTTACCGCAAATGTTGAAGTAGTAGCGGCGAGCCTCACAAGCCCAGTCGTCTGGATCGGCCTCTCTCACGCCAAACTTACCAAATGCATCAGCAGAGAAGAGCACCTTGTCTGTCTGGTCGTATGTCACCATCACCTCAGGCCAGTGTACCATTGGTGCCATGATAAACTGCAGTGTGTGCTTACCCAGGTTCAGGGTGTCACCCTCCTTCACCGTCATCACGTTTTCAGAGATGTCGTGGTTAGGGAAATACAGCGGTATCATCGTTGCAGCCTTAGCCGAGCATACTATCTTGATTTCAGGGTAGAGGTTGAGCACCTCGCCCACTCCGCTCGTGTGGTCTGGTTCCAGATGCTGCACTATGAGGTAGTCAGGCGTTTTGCCGTCGAGAGCCTTCTTCAGGTCCTCCAGCCAAGCCTCAAAGGTGCGTTGGTCAGAGGTATCCATGATAGCTATCTTATCGTCGTTGATGAGATAAGAGTTGTAACACATGCCTTCAGGCAGGTCATACTGCGACTCAAAGAGTGTGGTCTCTCTGTCGTCTTGTCCAATGTAGATAATGTCTTTTGTAATGTTCATTTGTTTATTTTGCAAGTTTTAATATCTCTGTCGTTACGTCAGGTGTTATAGGATAGAAGGCACCAAACTTCTCGCCCTTGTTCCTATGCAGGTTAGCCACAAACTGTGGTATGGCAGCATCTATCTCAGCCTCTGAAAGGTTTGGCAACAGTTCCTTCAAGGTCACTGGCAGTTTCAGGTCTTCATGCAGGAATTTCTTGAAGAGGTTGATGCCCTCTACTGCATCGCTTACGCCAAACACCCTCTCGGCAAACTGCTTGATGCGTGCTGGGTGGTGCTGTGCCATGAAGAGCATATATGCTGGAGTCACCACAGCAAGTCCTGCGCCGTGGGTCACGTCATACATGGCACTTATCTCGTGCTCTATCTGGTGACCAGCCCAGTCCTCTTCTCTGCCTATGCCACACGTGCCGTTGTGGGCTATCGTACCGCTCCACATGATGTTGGCTCTTGCGTCGTAGTCGTTAGGATTCTTCATCACCTTGCGTGCCTCGTTGATGATTGCCGTTATCACGCCCTCACACAGACGGTCGGATATCTCCACGCCCTCGGTATTTGAGAAGTAACGCTCCAGTATGTGCACTATCATGTCGCATATACCTGATGCAGTATGCCATGCAGGCAGGGTCATAGTGAGTTCGGGGTTCATCACTGCAAACTTAGGTCTGAGCAGCATAGGCTCCTTGATGCCGAGCTTCTGCTTGGTGGTCATATTGGTGATGACGGCATTGCCTGAACCTTCAGAACCAGCAGCTGGTATGGTGAGCACCACACCCACTGGCAGAGCCTTCGTCACCTTTGCCTTACCTATATAGAAATCCCAGAAATCGCCGTCATAGTCCACTGCACACGCCACAGACTTCGCTGTGTCTATCACACTGCCTCCGCCTACTGCAAGGAGGAAGTCCACACCGTTCTTGCGTACCAGTTCTATGCCCTCGCGCACCTTGTCGTCTGTAGGGTTTGGCTTGATGCCTGCCATCTCCACATACTTGATGCCAGCAGCATCCAGTGCAGCCTGCACCCTACCTATCAGACCGCTCTTCACGGCACTTCCGCCGCCATAGAGTATCATTACCTTCTTGGCACCGTACTTCTG
Source organism: Prevotellaceae bacterium UBA2738 (assembly GCA_002353585.1). Taxonomy (GTDB): domain Bacteria; phylum Bacteroidota; class Bacteroidia; order Bacteroidales; family Bacteroidaceae; genus Prevotella. The sequence goes on from DEJW01000012.1 coordinate 14,697, forward strand.
TGCCAACTCTCCTGTCTTTGCCTCGGTGTTACGTCCGAACACAAACTCCGTAGGTGAATAAAAAGAAAAATCTAACATGTAGTATAATTGAGAATTGATAATTGAACTCCGAGCTTTGCTCGCCTGAGCACCTACGGAGCGCAAGAATTGAGAATTATTTTATATACTTCTTACCGTTGCGGATTACTATGCCCTTGTATGAATCACTCACTTTCTGGCCAACCAAGTTAACGTTCCAGTTAGCGTTCCCGTTAACGTTCCCGTTCCCGTTAACCTTAACCACCCCCGTAGGTATATCCATGCCCAGCACGTAATACACTGAATTGAGAATCAGTTTCTGTGCAGCTGCTGTGAGGTTAGCCGTTGATGCCTCGCTCACACCTATCATTATATAGCGGTTGTTTATCTTATCGCCATTGAGGGTGGCACCAGTCAGGTCGGCTATGCTGATGTATCCATTGTTGCTCGTCGGTGCTGCCAGCACAGTGTAGTTCTGCCAGTTATTCGGCTGGCTGATAGCAGTCACGGCATTGCCGCTTGCTGAGGTAAACAGCTGTACCTTGCCGTCATTTATCTCCACATCCTGGAATATCTCGTGTGTGGCATCAGACACGTTTACTGCTACGTCGCTGGTGTTCACTGCCGTTCCCCAGTTCCACACACCGTTTTTCATCATAAAGGGCTTGAGCAACACCGTAGGCAGGTCGTAGTTCTTCAGTCCTGCTACACCAGCAGCACCAGATGATGGCACTGGACTAATCACCAGCGCGTCACATTCGCTGAGGTCGGGTGTGCTGTTAGCGTCCTTCACCTCCACCATAAAAGCAGATCTCATAGCTGCAACTATCTTGGCGTCGGCATCGCTGGTACCTGTCGTACCATTCGTTACGTATGCCACCACTGGTGCTGATGCATCACTCACGTTCAGCGTGATGGTAGCCATTACGTCTGTCTCGAAATCCACTGTTGGCACAAAGGTCATGACGTATGTACCTGCCTCTGTGGGTGTGCCGCTGATGGTTGCCACCTTGCCGTCTATCGCTACCGTCACTCCTGGCACTACAGTGTTGTCCGTACGCTCTATGCCTGTTGCCGACCCCCCAGCGGTTATTGTCACTGTCTGTATGGCACGACCAGCCTTCACTGCCTGTGTGGCATTGCCTGTCACCGTGAGTGTTGCAGGCATGTGGGGTGTACCTCCGTCGTTATACTCAAAGCAACCCAGGTCTGGTGCCTGTCCGTAGTAAGGCAGACCAGTGTCTGTCGTACCCTTGTCTATCAGCACTGATGTGGATTTTGGTCGCATACATGTATAGTCTGGCAGACTGCCGTCAGCCTTTCTCGCACCCAATATCTGTCCTTCCACATCCACACTCTCAAAGTCGGCATCCGTCACTGTCATACCTACGATGTTCCATGAGTTGTTCTTCTCCTCGTATGAGGCGCAGTTTATCACGTCGCCGTTCTTACCCTTGTAGGTCAAGTTGTTATACAGGTGTGCCGTACCACATGCCGACTGGTCGAAGCCGTAGTTCTTGGCGTTGTAGCAGCTGGTGTTGTTGTATATCCACATCTCACCGGCGTTGTTGTTCTGGTCTATACCTTTCGCTCCCAGACTTGCATCCAGGTGGAATGTCACGCCGTTGTATGCCGACAGGCTGTTTCTCAGTATCACGTCGTGCTTGGTCCTCTCGCCGCCCAGCTTGAATCCGTTGGCGTTACCAAGGTTTATGTAGTTCGCTAAGGTCACCCTATACTTAGGACTGCCCTCACGCTTCGATGTCACCTCTCTGCCTGCACCCTCAAACTGCTGGAACCAGCTCTTGTCTGTCTCATAGCGTGCATGTCCCTCCATGTTATAATAGCCAGGACCGTTGTTATAGCATATACATTCCTCTATTATCGTAGGGCCGTATCCCCCTGACACGTGCTGGAAGAAGTCCCAGCCGTCGTCGGAGTTGTTCCATGCGCGGCATCCGCGGTATATGTTGCCGCCGCCTGTGTATTGCTTGTCGGCAAAGCCGTCGGCATTGCCGCCGAAGTCTGCCGCGTTCAGTCCGCCCAGCTCATAGTCGAAGTTGTCGTGTGAGTCGCAGTTCAGTATCAGGTTGCTGTGTCCGCCCTTCATCTGCACGCCAGTGTCACCGTGACCATATACGTCCAGCATCTCAAACTTACAGTATGAGCCTGAATTCAGCAGACCGTTCTTGCCCGAGTAGCGTATCGTCAGCCCCTTCATATACACGTAGTTGCCCGAATTGCTGATGCCCCTTGAGCCATAGTTCACGTTGCGGAAGTCGAATATCGCCTCTCCGTCGCCATACGCCCATATATTGACGTAAGCCTCGCTGTTGCCGCTCACGTTTATTGATATCGTGTTGCTGTAGTCATACTGTCCACCCATGCAGTAGAGTATGTCGCCAGCCTTCAGTTGGCTCACGAGAGTAGTAAACGCGCCAGCCTTTTCTGGTGACGAGCCGTCGCCCGTTCCGTTAGGCTTAGCATAATAAGTCTTGGCTGTTGCTGCTATCGTCAGCACTATCAGCGCCATCAGGTTTAGTAATCTTTTCATTTCGTTGTCTATGTTGTCGTTATTAATCTTTTGACCACGGATTTCACGGATTAACT
>DEJW01000012.1:17388-63575 GCA_002353585.1 Prevotellaceae bacterium UBA2738
TGTTCTAAGTTGTCCTTGTTGTCGTTATTATATCCGTTCCCGTTCCCGTCTTTGCTCAGCATCTTTTCCACATCGCTGAGCAGGCGTTTGTATGGTGCGGAGTGGGTGTAGCCGAGGCTTTTCTTCAGCATCTGCGATATGTCGCTCTGCGAGTTGTTGTATGCCGAGAGCTCGTTTTGCATCTGCAGGGCGTGGCATGACTTATGCCTTATGTCCTTCTCTCGCTCGCGTCGCAGTTCGTCGCACACTGTCTGCATCGTAGGCACCACCACATTATTAAACAGGTGGTGTCCCTGCACATACATATAGGTGGTCTCAGGTGTCACACCCAGTTGCAGCAGCAGGTCCTTCGTCTTCAGGTAGTCCTCCTTCTTGCCAGGCAGTTCGCGCTGCAGACTCTGCACCCTCACCCTCACCTTATGTCTCAGTTTGTTCAGGGCGTTAGGCACATCGCTCATCCTTCCGTGCCTTATGCTCACTATGGTGTTGAAGTCGGTTATGGTAAACTTACCGTAGTTGCCCTCGCGGTATAGCATCACGCTCCACACGAAAAGCGGGAACACTATCCTGCTATACTGCGCTAGGAAATCAACGAAGTCAAACACCTCATGGTCATTCAGCGTTGACATCACACACACATTATGCAGTCCAGGGGCGTAACACTGGTAGTTCTCTATGGCATACACATAGGTGTGCAGCACGTAGGGGTTGCTCAGCATAAACTTACTCAGCGTCGTCTCGCCCTGCAACAGGTAGTCGTAATCGGCATCCACACACGCTATCATGTGTGTGCCCACCTTCTGGTGCATCAGCGACATCAGTGCCTGCTTCTTGCCTCTCTTCAGGTTGCCCCGCGATGGCAGCATCACCTCAAAATATCGTGTCTCGTCCTCAAACTCCGACAGCACCATCCTCCAAAACAGCACGTCATCATAACTCTCCACGTAAGCCACTATGCGCTTACGTGCCGACTTGCCCCTCAGCGTGTTAGCTGCCTGAACGTAGTCTGATGTTATGTATGAGTTAAGTTTTGACAAAACTTGAATATTTTTTACCACGGATTTCTCGGATTATCACAGATTTTTTCTCGCAAAGCCGAGATGCTTAGCTCTTCGAGCCTTTCGTGTATCTTGATAAGTTACTTGCCATAAGCAAGCTTCTGCAAGTTACTTCTCTCGATACACTACCGACCTAAAGGTCAGGTAATCATCTCTACGCCAAGAGCCAAGGTCGTGCTTTCAACACTCACGCCAAGACCATGCGGATTGTGTACTACTTGCGCCAGCCCCTTTGCGAGAAATTAAAGTATCCGTGTCCATCGGTGTCTATTGGTGGTCTTTTTATACTGTAATCTCGCTCACTTCCGTTACTTTATCCATCCATCCGTCCATTATCATTGCAGGCGAATGTGTGGAGAGAATTATCTGCACGTTAGGGTTCAGCTGGCGTATGATGCCGATGAGTTTCTTCTGCCACTCCACGTGCAGACTCACCTCCGGCTCATCCATAAACAGCACGTAGTGCTCGCCGTTCTCTAAATATACCGCCAGCAGTATCGTCAGCATCTGCTTTTCGCCGCTCGACAGCACCTTCAGGTCTATCGGTTCGCCATAGAAGAGCAAAGTAAACTCCTTCTTCTCCCTGTCCACCGTCTTGTGCGTAGCGCTGAAAAGCTTGTCGATGATGTCGTAGAGCAAATCTCTGCGTTCTTTGTCTTGGTTCCCGTTCCCGTTAACGTTCCCGTTATACTTCTCCAGCAGCCCTTGCAGGTTCTCATCATATTCTGAGCGCACGTCGGGGGTGCATATCCAGTTATAGCGTATATACTCGGCATCGCTGGGCTCTGTCACCAGTCTTATGCCCTGTTTCTCTATCGCATTGATAGTCTTTGCCCCTGTTATGGCACGCCTCAGTATGGTGCTCTTACCGTCGCCGTTCACTCCGCTCAGTATGTTTACCTGTGGGTCCAGAGTCCACTTAATGTGTTTTCTGCCACTCCATAGAGCGTCAATCTCAATCTCTTTTATGTAGTCAGCGTACTTCATATACTCAATATCTTTCGTACGAAACGCTTGCTATACAAGCTACGAAACGCAATCAAAGATTGCTACGAAACACTACGTTACGAAGACCGTTTTCGTAGGAGCCTCAACTCCGCTTCGTTTTCGTTTTCGTTAAGGTCTAACTTTTACGAGGACAAAGTTAGTAATTTTCAAGCAAAGATGCAAATTTATTTGCATTTTTTCCTTGCTTAGCACCCACGCGCGGTTACTTAGTAAGGACACGCGGTTACTTAGCAAGGGCACGCGGTTACTTAGCAACCGCGCGAGCATAAAGCAACAAAAAAGGAACCCCGTTTGGAGTTCCTTTTAGTTCCCGTTAACGTTAAAGTTAAAGTTATCTTTATGGTTCTGGATTTTCAACCTTCTTCTTACCGATGTTGACGCTGGAGTCACCAGTTACTTCGGCTTCATCGCCACCGCCATAGACATTTTCACGGATGTCGGCACCTGTTACAGGTATGGCCTCAACGTCTGTTGTGGACTTGAAGTCGATAGTGCTCTGGTTGCCTATATTAACCGTAGTACTACCATCTACCTTGGCAGCCTTACCACCACCGAATACTCTGTAGATAGAGCCCATCTTACCCTTCTCGTGAGAAGGCAGGATGACACTATGTCCGGCAATCTCCTTGGTCTCGCCAGCGTAGTTTGAATAGTACTTTGTTTGAGCATCCTCTGTATAACTCCTGGTCTGTGCTTCGCTTGTCGGGTCAGCTACCTCATTGATGTTGACAGTAGGACTACCTACCATCAAGGCACCTTCACCGTAGCCGCCACCGAAGATAGAACCGATACTGGTGAATGACTTCACGTTGACCACTGGGTCATTGTAAAGTTTCGTGCCCTCAGTCTTTGGCGTGCCGTTGTCATTATATCCATAGACAGAGTATGCAGCAAGGTTTCCGCCGCCATAGAGTTCGCCTATGATGATAGGATAACATCCTGTCTCTTCGATATTGACTTCTATAGCACCGTTGATGTTGCCTCCGATGTTGTTGCCTCCAAACACACGGTCGAAGCGTCCACTCTGGATATTCATCATCACACCTCCATTGACATCTGCATTCTTTGCACCGCCATAGAGAGTGCCTAACTTAGAGATACATACAAGGTCAATGCTTGTACCGCCTTCCATGCAAGCCTCGTTACCGGCACCATACACTTCGTCGAGCACCAGAGGGCAACACGGAGCACCACTTTCTTCCTTTGCCTCGTTCAAACTAACGCTGGCAGTCTTCCATATCTTACCTTTAGCATTAGAACCGCCATAAGCATCATGTATAAGTCCACCTTGGAGGTCAACAAAAGTAGTACCCTTTCCATAGGTAGTTGTACCGTCAGCCTTGTAACCTACATTAGCACCCGGGTTATCTTCACCCGATGGCAGTTTGTCATTACCGTTACCGCCACCGAAGATTGTACCTATCTCGTATGTACCTTTGACAATCACCTCAGAAGCAGGAACAGAAGCAGCATTACCGCCGCCATATACAGTATTGATACTTGTGAGGTCACAGCCGTCGATGGTCACTGATGCCTTTGAATTATCAACCGTCGGGATGTATGCAGCCAGGTTACCACCGCCATATACAGCATTGATATCATAGCGTCCTTTCACCTTAGCATCTTCTACCTCTGCTGTATTGGCTATCTGTGTAGCAGCATCATTCTGTGTAGCATAGATATGAATGTCCACAGTTCCCTTAGGCGAACCATTCATATCGTTACAACCGAATATCTGGTGTACAATAGCACCTTTTGCTTCACCATTTTCTTTATGAGTTTCATTCAGGTTTACCTGAACATTACCTCCTGTCGTTCCAGCCTCGCTGATATCATCGACATTGTCAACGCTACCCTTACCACCACCGAACACACTGCCGAAGTAGTAATACTTAGTAGCATCTTCCGAATCAACAACCTTCGTACCTACTGTACCACCGTTGATATTCACCGTTGCATTCTCTGCCACAGCGCCAATCTCACCACCGCCATAGATACTGCTCTTCACCGTTCCACCAGTCATGTTCAGTGTGGTTCCCTTACACTTACCTAACTTTTGCCATAATGGAAGCAATGTTCCATCCAGAGCATAGAGACGTCCCATACCGCCAGTGAATACATTACCACCCTTGGTATATTGCAAATGGTTCTGATAGTCAAATGTTGTATTTGGTATCACAGCCTTCTGCTCAGCAGTAGGATTGTAGATATACTCATTGTCGTTACCGATGGTACCGCCGCTGATGTTTATTGTGATGTAACCACGACCATTACTATAATAGGTAGAAGCGTCCTTAGTACTTGGGTTAGGATAAGAACCATCATACTTATCGTCTGGACGCAAGATACCGTATGGCTTTATCATTTCCCCTCCTTCTTCAATCTCTTCATCCACCAGATAGAGACCGTAGCCCACTGATGCCAGACGACCGCCACCATAGACAGAGCCGAGAATTTTACCACTCTCGATGTTCAGTTCCACAGAGCCACCCACGTTACCAGCCGTCAGGGCATCGCCACTGAAACCACGACCACCGCCGAATACGTTACCATCTACGTAAGAGGTACCAAGTGTACCAATCGTTGGTCCTTCTTCACCAGTCTTACCGATGGTCACTGTCGTATTCTGGAATACGTGACCATCCTCACCGCCACCGAAGACAGAGCCATAGACCTTTCCTCCCTCGATGCTGACAGTTGCACAGTCCACATTCGTCTCCTTATTGAAGAAGATACGCTGGTCACCCTTACCTGCACCAAAGATGTAACACGTAACCGGATGAGCTACTATTTGACTGAGTGTACGTGGTACACCAACAGTACCGCCAGTCATCGTAACAGTGGCTGAGCCCTTCACATTCGTAGCCTCACAACCACCATAAACATTAGTCAGAATATGACCGCCGCTGATAGTTACCGTAGCGGTTCCCTCTACACTTCCTGCCGTACTCAGATATTTACTGATGCCCTCAGTTGTGTCGAAATAAGGAACACAACCTGAGCCGCCACCAAACACATTACCATAGTAAGTATGTCCGTCAGAAGCCTCCAGTCTTCCACCTTCGGTAGATTTTCCATTGCTGTACTCATCCAATGGAGGAGTAGCATTAGCGTAAAGGTCATGTGGTGCGTATGGTGCTTCGTATGGCCAGCTTGCGCATTCTAAATCTTCTGATGGAACATAGTCGTCACCCCATACTTCAGCTCCGTATGGCTTCGTAGCATTTTTTCCACATCCTATCTGTCCGCCAGAGATGGTCACCTCAGTATCACCTAACACGTGTCCGCTCTCGCTGCCGCCATAGGCAGAACCTGTCAGAAATGCCGAGCCGCTGATATTCAATATTGCTTTATTGAAGTATGCACAAGTCTCCAAATTAGGATATTGGTCAGGATCATGTATCTCACCGCGACCGGCACCAAACACATGACCATAGTGATCAGGACCGCCCTTACCATATCCAGCCATCTTGGCACCGGCAACACCTATCTGACCTCCGCTGACAATAACGGTACAAGTGCCAGTACCCTCTACACATGAGATTGGCTTGCCGACAGGCACTTCAGGATGCGCTGTATGATAAGTCGCATCAGCAAGGGTGAATGTGCCCACTGACCCCATAGCACCACCGCCATATACGTTGTGCACCACGTGACCGCCGTCAATCTGTACGGTTGTATTACCACGCACTATACCAGCGTTAAAGTCAAAGTATGTCTTTCCATCGGTTCTTGTATAAGTGTCAGTACCACAACCAGAACCATATACGTTACCACGAGAAGGGTAACGGGCTCCTGAGTAGGTAATATCATCAGAAGGGTCATCAGGCGTACCGCCATCATCGGTAATTGGAGAGCCCTCTGCTATACCGATAGTACCACTATTTATAGTCACAGATGCGTTTTGGAAGTTGTGACCGTTCTCGCCACCGCCATATACAGAACCCTTAATCCAAGGATTCGTCAGGTCAGGCGTTTCGCTTTGAGTTCCAATAATCACATTGGTATTGCCTACCCAAGCAATCTTATCGATATTCGTATCTGCTGCAGGGTCGCCTTCCAAACCTCGAGAAGAGCCAAACACCATACCATTATCCTTACCATTAGATCCGACAGTGCCGCCAGTGATGGTGATATGAGCAGTACCGGTATTCTCTGTACAAGCTGTCGGGAATCCTTTAGCATCAAATGCGGTGAATGTACCGACAGAGCCGAATGCGCCACCACCATATACATTATGGATAATCTGTGTTGTTTCTGCAGTACCGCTGATGTTGACGTTGGTATTACCCTTCACCAGACCTGCATTCACATCATCATCACTACCCTTACCACCGCCATAGACGTTGCCCCATGTTGCACCGCCCTTACCAGGAGTGCCGATGGTGCCACCATTAACACTAACGGTTGTACTACCATTTACAACAGATTCCTCACCACCGCCATATATGCTCTCGCCCACAGTAGTAGTTTCACCATTGATGGTTAGTGTGACATTTCCGCTAACTGCTCCCAAGTTATCAAGGGATACCTCGGTATAAAAATAATTCTTGTCATCAACAGTGGTAATAGGCTCACTGGTAGAGCCCCTATCATGAGTCCAATAATATGTAGTTGAGGTGCCGCCTGTCTGAGGCTTGACTATACCAGTATAAACATTTGCCACTGGTGGAACTTTGTCCATATTACTGATGGTAACTGTACCAGCAGAAGCCGAATAGCCTGCTCCAAAGACATTACCCTTAACTGTACAGTTGTTAAGCGTTGAGGTAACATTACCTGCTACACCACCAAGGAAGCCACCTCCATAGAAATTGGTATTGATGGTGCAGTTATTCAACGTGCTTGTGACATCACCAGTATTGGTGGTAGCAAACTGTGCAGAATAGTAGTAGCATCGATTCACTACCTGATTATCTTGTGTACCAGCAGACGTGTTAATTACTTCGTAGTCGTAATTTGCATCATAGCCTAGAGCTGTACTGCGATATCTTGCTGGTGAATAATTTCCGCTGACTGTGGAATTCCATGTGGCTTCATTATATGGTGCAGCAACAGCATCCGTATTGGCATACTGCACATAGTTTGTGCCACCATTACCTGCTCCGAAGTATTGGTTAAACGTGGTTCCAGTAGCACTTGTGGTGACAGTCTTGCCAGACACCATATTACCAAATTTAGGACCACCACAGTATTTGCCAACGATACTGTTATCGATGACTACATCAATGTTACCTTTAACTATCTTGTAAGTCGCACCATCTGCTTGAGACATTACGCCTCCGCCATAGAACTCGCCAATGAGAGCATGATTGATGCGCCATGTTACATTACCACTGATACCCTCCTTATAGGCTGCAGCAATAGTGCCAAAGCGACCTCCATCGATATAACAATGAGGATTGTCTTCTAATGGAGCAACATTCTCATTATATCCACCAGTAAGATAGAAACTGTTAAAGTCTCCTCCAAGGGCATTAACAGCACAATGTCGGGTTTTGTAGCTTTGACCGATATGGGCACCTGGAGTAAATGAAGGCATTACGACATGACCACCTACTATAACGTAATTGATATGTTGATTGGTTTCACCATTACGTCCTCTGGTGTACTGATCAAAGACTCCTCCATTAAGGATAATAGGACCATCGTCACGAGTACCAAGTTCAAATTCAAACTGACCAAAGTGAATGAAGGCGGTCTCTGTAACCTCAAAATGACCATAAGAGCGGAAACAACCAAGGGAATAGAAATGCTTAGTGCCATTTCGCTTACCTGCTATACCCAGTTCGACAACAGGTAAGAAATCGAAGCGGATAGGAGCGATAGTGTTACGAGTAGTGCCCTCACCGAGTTGCCATTCAAGACAATAGTCAGGCTCCTCGTCAAAATCAAAATCAGCACTCATTATGGTGAAACCTCGTGTGTTATTATCTCCTGTTACAGTAACAGCATTGTTACCATTAGATTCTTGGACATTGCCCACAAGTACCACACCATAGTCGTAAACAGTCTTCTTTTGGGTGATATTGTCTATCGCATCCCTAATCTTGCTTGTATATACGGTTTGTCCGTTGCCGAGAACGTCACGGGTACCAGCAGGTTCGAAATGTGAGCCTGTGTTGCCAGTTGTTATATTTACACGGTCGTAGCTATTGCCATCGTTTCTCACATAGATAGCCTTACCCCAATATGCCTCGATAGTAATGGCGGTAACACCATCAGGAACATAATAATAGCCACCCTGCGCAAAAACGCGACCACTGACATCATAAAGGTCTTTATCAGTACAGTTACGGTCAGCAAAGTTATAACCAGATTCCCAGTTCGCAACAAATTCTCCCTGTGTGCCACCAGTAACCGCAGTTATCTTCCAACCTGTTACCACCTCATCGGTGTAGTTGTTTGCATATTTCTCCACCCAATCTACTGCTTCGGGATTACCGAATACAGTGTTATAATATGGTAACTGAATCTTACGATAGCCGAAGTCATAGTGCAGTGTGTCCATATCGGTGATAGGTATGGACAGCATCTTGGCTGCTACTGATGAGTGGCTACCTGAGTTAACCGTAACACTCAAAGTTCCAAGTTGTTTTCCTTCATAAGGATTAGCGGTAGCACGATTTACCCAAGGTGTACCAGTGTTGCCGTTGACAACTGAAGCATATTTACCGAAAGGCTTTAATATAGGATACGGAGCGATATTGGGGTCAACTACCCACTTGCTCATCAGTGAAGCATCCTTTGGAACGGCTTGCACCTCAGCAGTGGTCAGCGTGCTCGGAGCCAATTCGGAACCTACCCACCAGCCGCAAAGCTCACGGTTGCTGTTCAGCAGGCTTCGATGGAATTCCACCTGTGTGAGGTAGCGCACATCTGCAGGGAAGGAACAGTTATAAGCGGTAGGATTCCCACTATCGGTAGAGAAAGTAGAACCGCTACTATAATAGTTGTAACTGTTGATACCTGTTGCAGCAGCATTGGTAATCAGACTGCCACCATAGACTCCATACTGGTTTTTACCTCCTGTAATGTTACCATAGAACATACAGTTTACTACTGCTGTTTTTAGATTGGCGTACTTACCGCCTGTGACTGCTGCTGTGCTGGCTTTTGTATTCTGTCCCACGATGCCCGCTGCTATAGTAGTAGCGCTGACATCAGCATAGCTGAAGCAATTAATGACACGAGAATCTCCATCCAGTTTACCTACAATACCGCCAGCATTATCACCCGTAGTGGTAACTGTAGGATGTGTACCTTTTGGGAATGTCGCATCGTTAGGCAGGATACCGCAGTTATAAATACGGCTATATCCTTGAGCTACACCTGCGATAGCACCCACGTTAGCATCAGTACTGCTGATAGCAACATCCTTCAGTATTACATTCTTTATGGTAGCGCCATCGGCATAAGCAACTAAAGGTGAATTGATACCTGATATTGTGTTCATTTGGCCATCGATTGTTCCCTTAAAAGGATTATTCTCTGTTCCTATTGAACCTGATGGGGTAAAGCCTTCAGCAAGGAGATAGAAACCATTCATATCGGTAATCTCTGATGAAGAACTGACCTCTTTAGCCTCTCGTATTAACTCTATCCAGAATGTCTGTGCGTCATTCAATTCATCATCTTGTGTTGCAAGTTTTCTGAAAGGATGGTCTCCATTCTTGTTAGCCACCTTAGTATTGTCGAAACGAGGCATAAGGCGCATATTGCCGTCACCTACTATCATGAAGGTAGAATTAGTAACGTTGAGAGTAATCTGGTCATAACCCGTAGCAGTCTGACTGACGCTGAGGTTCTGCAAACTAATGTTATCTGACGTACCTGTCCACACACCACTACTGAGTGCTATTCCTGTCGTATTGGCAGTAAAATAACGATTAGTGTTAGACCTACTCTGTACCTGAACATTATAAGGGTCGAAACCGTTCTTGCCAGCGAGGTAATAGTCCTGCTCGGTAGCGTTCTTAGTCTTTGCCGCATCTTGAGCACCTGTCTCGCCCTCGTAGAGATAACCCATCTCCTTGTCTATATCGAAGTTAGGCCTTAGGTACCACTGAATATCAGTACTTACATTTTTCATGCTGGTAGGAACATCAACTCCCTCTATATTTGTTCCAGAAATCTTGGCACATTTATCGCCCTGCTTCAACAGATAAGCAGATGCCTGTGTAGCAGCAGCAGTTGCTGCACCAGTATAAGCGCCAGCATAAAGCGGTTTTACGGTGTATGTGACGTAGTAGTCTGGTGCTTTTTCTGATGGAACCCATGATACATCAGTGAGTGATGTGGTTGTATGGGCTACTGTTTCATCACTGACATCATACTTATGATAGCCCGTAGTTTTATCAGCCTTGGCATACCATTGGTACTCCTCAACCATTGGACTGTTGTATTTTTGCAATGTCCCTGTGTCGGACAGGGGCACACGAACCACTTCCCATCCGTGCTGGTCAAGCAAGATTACCTGAGGTGCCAGAGACACCTCTTCCATCGTAAACTCACCCGAGCCCATCGAGATAGTCTGATACCAGTGTGGCCCTGACTCCAGTTTCTTGGTCTTGGTCGCGTCATTCCAAGAGACAGAGTAAGCCCATGAAGTGAACCTGTGCCAATCCTTAGCCGCCAGCGTGGCGTTGTCGGCATCAGGGTCAGCACCAACGAGTTTTTCCACCGTAGGGTTGTTCTTCCAATACTGCTCGAAGGTATTCACTACTTTTCTTTCATCTCCATCATCGTCGGTGTCTCCGTCGCCGTTCACATCCACCTTATAGAAAGTCTTGAGTTTCATGTCCAATAGCGATGTGCCGAGAATCATATACTCCGTTGGCTGACCATTGACCATGGAAGTTGGCATCTGTGTAGGATAATGAGTATGATAAGACGTATTTTCGTATGCTATGTTCGTTATCACTGAAGCATAATCGCTGGGCTTATAGGTTTGCAGATAAGAGCTACCAGGTTGATATTTTACTTCTTTATCATCTATAGTTTTCTTAATGAGATGGTCTTGCCTAGACTTTATGACAACATGATAAGGATCCACATCGTTACCTGTCAAGTCAACTCCATTATGACGGCTCTTTATATACCACAGCCAACGTGAACGGGTGGAGGCACCGCTGGAAAGCTGAGCTTCCCACTGCTCCTGACCATAGACGTATAGATTGAAGTCACCATTGTTATAGGGATATATGGCTTTTGTGGCCTGGGTCACTCCATAGTCCGTGTGACCTTCTTCGTTGATACCGTCGTGTCCGTCCTCCTGATGGAAGTACTCACCATCGCTGAACTTCATCAGGTATGTCTTACCTCCAGTAATATCTATAGCATTATTGACTTCATAATTTACATAGATGTTGCCTCCATCGCCTACGTCAAGCAACTTGTCGATAGGGTCACTGAGAGTATATACACCGTCACCATCAATGCTTGCATTCTTAAAGTAATGATACGTAGAAACCAACGGACTCACCCAATCGGCAGGCAGTTTCAGCTCTGCCTCATTTACATTTGGTATGCTGACAATAAGTTTACCAGCCTTATCAACAAGGTGATAGTTGGCGGTGATATCAAAGGGGTATGCCTGTATCTCTGCCTTTTCGAAGTTGTTGGCACCAATGCCTGTTGCAGTCATAAGGTTCACCTGTTCATAACCTTCGCCTGATGCACTACCAGCCATAATGATAAACTTATTGGTTGCAGTAGCAGCAAGAGCGAGGTCTGGTGCTGTCGAGAACACAAGATACCTGCCTGTGCCTACATTCTGTATCTGCACATTATATGGGTCGCCACCGCTGATGTACCACAAATGAGAAGTCTGGTCATTGCGAGTCTCTTCGTAGGAAAGAGTACCGTTATCATCATAGATAAACCAACCAGCTGTCTTAATATTGAAGCCACGAGCACCACGCAGATGCAGGAACTTCTCTGAAAGATGGTCTGTGGTGTAGGTAACGTATATGTTAGCATTATTTGTTACAGGTGTAGCAACAATCTTGTTCTCATCAGAGAGTAAGTTTAGCAGTTCTTCTGGGGTAGAATAGCTATCGCTGAAGGTGTAGAACTTCACAGTCTCGCCTGCGAGGTATGGGCTACGAATATTCTCAGGAATATCAGTATAGCTGCTCAAAGCCTTAGCAGCAGACTGACCTGTCACAGTCATTTTAACAGTGATATTTCCCTGGCTATCCACCATGTTGTAGGTATAAGTATTGTTTTGTGGAACTTCCTCAAATTGCCATCTGGCAGCAGGCTCATCAGTCCAATAGCCTATACCACCACCAACGTTGATAGTTCCCGAGGTAGTTGACATCGTTCTCGCATTGGTGAGGTTTGTGCCGTCAACATTACCACCTGCAGGGTCAAGATATGTTGTTGTACTGTTATTTATCTTGTCAGTCATATCTTTGTGCCTAATATTATAGCCACCATGGCTGTTTGGTTTTATTTCAAACAGCGTATTGTCGTCAGGCTCTGCCATCGTTTCAAGGTGAACCCTTAAACGACCAACGTTATTGCCTGAGGTGCCATCATATTGAGGATTGGCTGTCAGATATTTCCCATCAGCCACATGAATGATGTGATAATAGTCACCGCTCTTTTCTACTCGCCAGCAGCAGTTCAGAACCTTACCAGTCTTGGAAGTGGTCAGATGTGGTTTGTCTGCATCGCTTTCGTAGTTGGAGTTTGTTGCTGGAACTAAATAGAAATTGTTTGCAACATCATCACTCTTATATCCATTTCCATTGGCAATAAAGTACGTACCAGTTTGTGCCCATGCCCCTATGCCTCCTGTAAGAACGAGGAGGAAGATGAGAACTACTATACTCTTAAACTTTTGAACTATTGAACTCATATATCAATTGAACTTTTAAACTCTTGAACTATTGAATTTCTTATCACTCACTTATCTTACCATCAGTTTGCTGCTGTAGTCGCCTGCCACGGTGCGGATGGCATATACCATGCCGGAAGGCACGTGGATGGTGACGCTGCTGTTAGGCTTAATATCAAATGCCTTGACGAGTGCACCACCTACTCCGTAAACGAGTACTGTGCGAGCCTCCTTGAGGGTTGACTTGGTAGTGATGGTGCCAAGACCTGGGGTGAAGGTCATGCCGCCCTTGCCTTCTGTTACGGTTGAAGGTTCGTTGTCGTCAGCACCATTGTCAGGTGTTACTTCCGGCTTGCCCTCTGCATCAGAGAATACGATGCTGAGAGTGTTGTTGCCGCTGCCTGACTTAGCGAAGTAAGCACGGAATGGCAATACTGGTGTTGTTGCATCACCTGTGGCTGGTACCTTGACGTATCTGTTGCCTTCGGCATTCATCACGTAGTTGTCAGTACCTGCTGCAAGCTCCTGATTCAGATAGCTTGGAGTGAAGGTGTAGCCACTATACTTCACGCCTGCCATATCGTCATCACTCTTGCGGATGGTGATGCCTGTAGTAGAAGCGAAGGTTACTACCTGACGCTCGAAGCCTGAAGGACGTGCAGGTGCAGTCCACTGACCGCTGAGGTCAAACTCATAGAATGCCTTTCCAGGGAAGCCTATAATATAAGGTGTAGCCCTTTGCTGCAGTGGATAGCCCTCGTAGGTAACATCTATATCCTTATAATAAGTGTTCTGTCCACCATCGAGGAACTGGTGCAACTCTTTCCACAAGAAGTCATTGGTGTAATTCTTATCTGTAGAAGCATCTGTCTGATTCTTAGGCAGGCTGACGAAGGTAGCCTTCATGGTGTTGGCTTCTGAACCACTATTATCTTCTATACGTGTGTACTTACGCAACCAGTATTCGTGACCTATCTTACCGTTGTTGCCACCATCGGTGAAGAAGTGAGTTATCTCACCCTTCTGATGTGTGCTTACAGTCAGTACATTGAATGGCAGTACGATAGACTCCCAACCAGTGTTCAGTCCTGCATAGGTGTCAGGTATGCGCTGATACCACATGAGTGAGCTATCAAACTGATAAGCAATTGGAGCCCAGAAGTCATTCTTGTCTATGAGCAGATGGTCGTTAGAAGCCCAGTACTTATACTTTGGAGCTTCCTCAAGACCTCTCTGTATATATACCCAGTGACCATTGACAGTTGTACCGTCCTGAGCGGCTACTTCACCATAAGTACCACCCTGAACATAGCCAGGCTCCTCAAGTGATGTCTGTACTACCTTAGCAGTCTTTTCAGCTGCAGTAGTACCATCGCCTGACGTTGGAGCTGCCTCGGTATATACGAGCAGGTTCTTGGTGAGTCCGTAGTTGCTGAGACCAGATATCTCGTCAACATCGAGCAATGGAGCGAAGAACTCACTGCCTTCATAATCCTTAGAATAAGCCTTAGCTGTGCCATTATCCTTGTCGAACGCATCGTCATAGCCTGTGAAGTCTATTGCCGTCAAGCCCCTATGAATATCTGTCGGGTTATCTTCATCGGCATCAGTCTTAGCGAAGACTGCGTTAGGACTGAAGTAAACCTTGCTCATAGTGCTGTTGCGGAAATAAGCTGGAGCACGATATACTCGGTTACCAGTGTCACCCACGTCTATCAGGTCATCGTCCTTGACTATTGGTGAAGGAACATCCTGATGTGTCTTTCCTGCTATGTGACCGTAGGTCAGAGCCTGTCCGAAGAACAGGTAGTCGTATGGATAGAGAGGCACATAGAGCTGTTCGCCTGTTATTGGGTCAGTCGCTGGTGTGTCTGTTCCTGGGTTCTTCTTCACGCGGTCTGGGTTCACAACCTCAGGTATCACACCGTCAGCGTAGATGAAGTCAGGATTACCATAACGTTTCTGTACATATTCAACATCTATCGCTGGAGTAGCACCACTATGGTTGTAACGCTCTTGCAGATAGAAGCGGTTAAGGTTGTAAGCCACCTCACCATAGTAGAAGGCAGTCTTCGAAGCTGTCTTTGCAGCACCAGTGGCGAAGGCTTCGTTACCTGGGTAGTAGCAGTTCGTCACCTGATTATTGTTGCTGTAGCTGCCGATTACAGCCTTGGTATCGGCTGCAGGTGTGCCACTGGTTTTTATCCAGCAGTTCTCTGCAGAACCACTGTTATCAGCAACGTCGGCTATACCGCCACCAGTGAAGGTTCCCATCACGCCAAGGTTATAAACATGACCGCAGAGCTTACCGAAGAGTGAGTGGTCAAGTGCGCTCACATAGTGACCGTCACCATGAACGTTACCCTCGAAGCATGGGTCTGTTCCACCACCTATCGGTGTCCAAGCATCAGCATGCCTGATGTTGGTACGGAAGATGATGTCAAGATTCTTGGCACCAGCTATATTCTCTGGTGTATCGAATGCACCATAGGTTGTCTTAGCTGCTTCCTTATCGAGTGTAAGGTCGAAGAGGTCCTTCAACATATCGAGACCATTCTTGCCGTCAGCGGTGTAGTCATTGATATAAACCTTAGGATAACGTGGACTCTTGGCATCCTTATGATCTATATAATAATGGTGTCTGTCCTTAGCCTCCAGCACGGTCTTGAGGTCATGATAGTTGGCAACGCTCAGAGGAACGGCGTTAGAATATGTCTCGCCGAGATATGTCTTAGCGTAGTATGCCAGATAGTAGCCGTTCTGGTACCAGTATAGCGGATCAGCGGTAGGTGTGTATTCGATACCGTTGATGTGGCTCTCGGCGTCAGACTTCTTGGTAAACAGTTTCCAGCCACCACCTATTACCTCGTATGCACCAGGTGTTACGTGTGGCTCACGTACTCCGACGTAGGTACCAGGCAGCACGGTCTGTGGAGCCTTGATGTCCTCAACGGTAGGAACACCGCTCTTGAAGAGTACGTGGATATTCACTACGTGACGCTCGCTGACAGGGGTGACGCTCGTACCTGCAGCATTGCTCTCCTCATAGTCATACTGATAGATGACGGTGATAATCTTCTCCTTAGAGAGGTCGAAGATATCAGAGAAGCGGCTGACGTACAGCGTACTGGTCTCCGTAGGTGATATGCCGTGGATGGTGAAGTCAGCCTGCCAGTTTTTCAAGTCGTCGTAGTTGCTCTGGTCTATCACAAGACCCACAGGGACAGTTTCAGACTTACCGTAAGTACCAGTCGCTGCACCAATACCAGTGACGCCAGTCACTTCTACGCCTTCCTGAACATCGTTACCAACAGTATATGCCTCACGGCAGTAGTAGTAGCTATTGCCTACGTGCTCTGATTTGAAGTTCAGGGTTGTTACCTTCGCCTGGTCTGTGCCCAGACTTCCATAAGTGCTTGCAGAGATTATGTTACCCACAACGTATGGCGTGTTACCCACCGCGAATGGCGTGTTCACAACATATACGTTGCCAGCCTCTGTCACGTTGATAGCAGTATAGTGACGCTTTTCGTTAGGCAGTTTCTCAAAATCAGTACGTGAGTATTCATCACCATGCTTCAGCGTTATACCGTTGTGGGTAGATATCTCGCTACCATTATAGGTCGCTGTATAGTTAACAGGTCTCTCCAGTGAGTAAGCAGCCTGATTGACTGCGGCTGCTGCGGCTGTAGCTGCGGAAGAGTCATACTGGTATTTTTCTCCCGAAGTTCCACCGTAACTTGGATCAACAAGCACGTCGAACGCATCGTAGTTAAATTCGAACTTCTCACGGTCAGATGCTGACATAGAGCTCCATACTTCAAGTGCACGATAGTTCTTGTTTTCCGCGTAGTAGTTTCCGCCATAGAGACCAGCTTCAGTACAGTAGTATGCAGGTACAACATCTTTCTCAATTTCAGAAGCTAATGCAGGATGAGCTGTCTTGTATGCATCCTTCTCTGCCTCAGTCATTCTTGCCCCGACATAGATATACTCTGACTCGCTGAGCTGTATGGTACTGGTGCTGATGAAAGCAGGAGCCACATAGCCAGTCATATTGTCGGCATCAGCTTTTGATACCGCACTACCTACATTCAGGTGAACGTCACCGCTGGCATATTCCTGAGTTACAAGGTATGCCTTCTGGAATTTTGCCTGACCAGTAGCAGGTTTTGAATCTATAGCCTCATAGGTATCGTAAACATCCTGAGAGATAAGGTTGCTTACCATATACTCACGCTGTCCGAATATGCCACCCTCTATACCACTCTTCAGTCGATAGGTAGGTCCGTCCTCATAAGCATCGCCGCCTGTCTGATTCTTGTCTGCAACAGGAGCAGCACTCTCCTTCGGGGTGTACCATGTATCCCAGTCTGTCGGGTTGTTCACCTTATAGGTCAGCATGTAGCCTGTATTATGGCTCATGTTGTTAGAAGAACGATATACGAAGTCGAAGTCCACCATCTCTTGCTTCTCTACGTGGTAAACTTGTGGATGAACAGCCTTCTCTGTATTGTATGCATCTGGCAACATCACCGTGCCTGCCGGAATGACCTCATCGGCATTGCTGCTATACTTACAGTCGGCGATGGTTACGTATGTCTCAGGCACAAACAGGTTCCTCTCAGCTGGGGGCAGCAATGACCAGTCCCAGTAAGTGATAGGATCATTCAGGTGATACTCAACATCGTTGATTACTATCTTCTGTTCCTTAGTCATCGGAGTATTAGGAGCAGAGTAGTAAGCATACCTGTTAGGCTTCACGTCGAGCAACTTCATCGTACCGTGTGAAGCTGCTGTGATAGTGAGCGGGATATCTACGGTCTCGCCATAGGCATTAGGCGCACCAGTATATGCCGAGATATACTGATCATATACATATACAGTACCCTGGATGAACCAGTAGTGAGCAGGAGCAGCATCAGTGCCTGTGTATTTACCACTCACGTTATAGCAGTCGTCGATAATGGTCTGTGTACTGTGTATGAAGTTACCTGATGTCTCCCACGCCACGTCAGCACCATTGAAGGTGAAGTCGCGTCGCGTAACAGCATTTGCGTTCAAGGCTGTCAGGGTGTTGTGGTTATGCTTTGTATATGAGCCTACCTTATGAACGTTCTTGGCATATACGTAGCCACCACCCATACCAGGCTGCACATTGATAAGGTCGAGCTCCACCACGCCGGTGATGTAACCCCAGTCCTTCTGTTTCAGATCCTTGCCTGTACTCTTCTCGGTAGTCAGCTCCAGATATACACCTGAAGCCAGAGCCACCTTGTTAAGACTGGTACCGTTGTTACGTTTGCGGTCATTGACCAAGCCTGCCTTCCAGTCGTAGAAGGTTGCTGTGCCGTATGCCTTTGAAGCCACTGCTGTACCTCCATTGTCGTATTCAGCCGAGGCAGTCTTGTAGTCTGGGTTAGAGGCGTTCTCGGTGTAGCGTATATTCTTATCAGGCAGGAAGAACGCGTCACTGGTGAGTGCGCCCAGATAGTTCACTACGCTATAGATGCCGAAGTAGTTGCCATGAATAGCTTTATCCTTATTCACGAAGTCTTCCAAATCCTGATTCATGATGTCGGTCTGTTTGCTTTTACCAGCCTTCAGCGCCTTGTCATCATCGATGTCAGACGCCCTGTGGTTCAGCGAAACCTCACGCACACGGTTGATGGTGTACTTAGTGTAGTCGGCAACCTCTGGCACACGGTCTTCTGCACCCTCCATCACCATTCGGCTACCGAAGACGCCGCAGAAGTCTGCACGCTGCAAGGTATTCATCAGACGACCCGCATAGATAGAACATACTCCGTTCTGCTCCCAGTATTCAGGGTTAGGAACGTTGCCTTCTAGAATAATTGTTGTTTTTCCATCAAACAGTGACAGCAGGTCGTCTATGGTCAGTGTTGAAGCCTTGGAACTGCCGCTTTCAGGATGATAGGTTGTATTGTTGTTATCCGTACACTCTTTGATACACTTATACCTAAGCTGATAGTAAGCACGCTCACGTTCTGGAAGCTTTTCATATTCATCTATCTCTATCTCTTTAGCGATGTTATAGTAGTCAGTACCATAGTTGGTAATGTTCAGTCCACGATAGCCGTCAACGAAGGTAAGGTTACCGTCGCCGTACAGACCACCCGTACGTCCTGTACCCAAGGTAATCAGGTCGCGGTGATATACATCGTGGATGGATGCCGTAGCGTTGCCGAACACCGTAGTGGCATTAGCATATACTGAAGAAGAACCAGAAGAGGTGTTACCACCTGCGAATACTGCGTTGTAGATAGTGATGCCCGCATCATCCAGGCTTTCCCATCGAGTGTCAGTCCTATTGCCCATATGGTTGAGGTTATCAATAGAAACGTAGTCGCCAGCCTCGTACCCCTGACCATTTATAGTAACCGGAGCCTTCACCCTACAAGAAGGTTCAACCAGCACCTTACAGTCCTCAGTAGGCACATACTCATCATCATCCTTGACCCAGTTCTCGTCAGTTGCAAGCGGAGTTTCTGTGAATGGAGTGTATGATCCGTCACCTATTTTATATGCGTAATAGTATCCCTCCTTGTTGTCGTCGTAGCGATTGCCGTATTTTATGCCGACATAGAGATCGCCGTCCTTCTCGTAGGCACTATATACATAACCTATATCGCCGCCTCCGAATACGTTACCGTTTCCGTTTGCCAGTTCCTTTACAGAACCCACTGTGCCACCGTGCATGTGTACCTCAGTCTGTCCGAAGACGTAACCGTCGGAGTAGAGTGTGCCACCCTCACCGAGGTTGTTATAGCCTCGACCGCCACCAAACAGGTTGCGGTGTACCTCGCCATTGAAGAAGTCCACTGATGCCCTGCCAGCCTTATAGATACCCTTCAAGGTACGTACGCTATTGTCAACACCTGAAGCCTCGATGACACCACGTCCTACGGCAGCAATCTCGCCACCACCGAAGAGGCTGTTACGTACCACGCCGCCAAACATCTTTACCTTAGTGAAGTCAACACTACTGTTGTCAATATAACCTCCACCAAAGATACATCCACTATCATTGAGACGGTTAGAGCCGTCGCCAGACCAAGTCTCGTCGTGCAGTTTCTCCTGATAGTAGTCATCGCCCACCTTTATATATTTAAGGTCGGTATCAGTTGTTGGTACGCTGCTGAAGTGGCGATAGCCTATGAAGCCCTTGTTGAGGGTTATGTTGGTAGTACCGAATACGGCACCACCCTCACCACCGCCGTAGGCGTTACGCTCGACGGCAGGAAGACCGTTAATGAAGCTGTCACCGTCTTTCTTACCTATGATGACGTTGGTCTCACCAAGGATATCACCGGCTCTTGAGGCGTCAATAGCTCCCACGTGGTAACCCACACTACCACGCCAGCCGCCGCCATAGACGTTACGTGCCGTACCGCCCTCGATATAGGCGTTGGCAGAAGCGATGAATGTCTGATCGAAGTCATCAGTAGCAATGTTGTATTTATTGTTTACTGAACCAACTGTTCCTGCAGCGTAGAGGTCCTTAGTCACCTTACCGCCAAGCAGACCGATGTAGGTGGTTCCGTGCACGTCACCAGTATTAGGAACGTTAACATCTCCCAGACCGCCACCGTAGGCGTAGGCACCGCTAAGGCTACCGTTAAACATATAACCGCAGACATCAGCACCCTGGTTGATTATTACGTTAGTGTTGTATCTCTTGTCGTTTCTCGGTGTTGCCAGAGGGTCGTTCAGACCGTTGTCTGTATATCCTGTACCACCGATAGAGAGGTCAAACTCCTGAGGTTCTGGGGTTTCATCCTTCACCGCTGGGTCTAAAGCCTCCCAGGCAGCGAGTGCCTCTGTATAAGCTCCTGGTGCCCATGCAGCGACGGTCTTCTTGTTCATCACACGACCGAGCTGGCCACCACCATATACCTCATATACGCGAGCATTGTTGTTAAGGTTTACCTCAGTATATTGTGACCAGGTGTCCTTACCGTAACCAGCACCATAGACGGTAGCGAGGTAGCCGTTAGTCTTGTCATAATATACTGGTGCATTGACGTTTACACGACCATAGAAGGTGCGGCGGCAGTTGTTATTACCACCATATAGACCAGTGCGGTAGCCACCCACGAGGGCATCGCTACTGCTCCAGTTGACGTTAGCTTCCCACACGTCGCAAGGGAACCACTCATACAGTCCGTAAGCACCACCGAAGATAGCCTCAGCACGGAAGGTAGAACCAGTAGGTACGTTGACCACTGTGCGACGTGTCACACCCTCCTGATAGCTACCGCCATAGACTGCCTTGAACTGTCCGCTCAGCAGGTCGATGATGGCTGATGCCTTGTGTGCTGTATCAGGGTCGTCAGCAGTTGCTTTCGCTACGCCCATACCTACGCCACCGCTCTCACCAGCGCCGAACACCTCTGTGCCCTTATATGTCTGCATAATCTGAGGCACATCGATGAGGATGTAGCTTCGGTTCTGCATCAAGTCCTCTTCCTCCTCACCGAGGTAACCCTGACCAGCGCCGTATATCTGCTTAACGGTATTGAGCGGGTTGTTGTTGTTGTTAGGACGGAAGTTGATGAAGGCATTGTCGAGGAATGGCTTGTGGTAGCCAGGACGTGCATGACCTTCGTTTTCAGGTGTCGTACCTTCGTCATCTGTTGCGTAGAAGTATTTTCCATAATGTGGATCTTTATAGTCATACACACCATACGCGCCACCGAAAATCTTCTCTACGCGCCCCTGTACATATTCTATATATGCAGAGGCATTGAGCATATCGGCATTATACACCTTGCTGCGAACTGTCTCATTACGCAGACGGCTGTCGAAGTTTGCAGTATTGAGAATCTGACCGCCGAGGTCATTACCGCCATATATGAAGTCACGAACGTATGGGAAACCGTTGGTACCGATATATGTCTCAGTATGTCCGAGTACGTTAGCGTTACAAGCTCCAGCGAAGGAGTCGAAGATACGTCCGTTGCCCAGCTTGATGATACAGTCACCAGCAGTAACGCCCAAGAAGCCGCCACCATACATGAACTCACATTCGGCGATGTCCTCAGACATGTTTTCCTTTCTGGATACACCAGGAACAGTACCGTTCAGGTTGATGTAGGTGCTGTATCTTGAGTCATAGGTGTAACTTCTCTCTGTCTCACTATGAACACCCTTACCGATGGCGCCTTCCTCACTACCACCGAATATCTGGAAGGTGTAGCCGCGATTCAGGTTAACGGTAACAGAACCCCATATCTCGGTTTCTATACCCTTACCGCCTCCGAATACGTTGAGTGCCTTACCAAGCACATCCATACCCTGCTCGGAAAGGATGACGCCACTGCGACGCTCCAAGATATGATACTGGTCGTTGCCATAGAGCTTATCCTCACCAGTCTCGTCCTCCTCCACTCTGTCGAAGAGAGTGCTGCGGTCAACGATAGAGTTGTTGATATTGATTACCACGTTACCGTTGACGATACCGCTGGTGTAACAGCCACCATAGATGTTACCACCATCGAAACGACGGTCGAGGTCTTCAGCGGTACTGGTGCTTTCTCCACCCTCTGTCACAGGGACAACAGCCTCTCCTGATGATGAACTGATAGTATTCCATATAAGAGCGGTATGATCGCCATTCCAACGCTTAGGCTGAATCTTCAGACCAGAGATGTTAAGTACCAGCTTGTCGCCGATAGCGTTATCTGCCGAACCTGCTGGCGCAGGATCAGGACTGCCCAACATTCCACCTTCATAGATGGCATTGTAATCAGTCGGGGTAACCAAAGCGCTGTTACAGCCACCCACCACCTTATTATATACGATGACATTATCGCTGAAATTGACAGTGGTCTTACCCTCGGTAATCATACTACCCACGTTGCCACCGCAGTAGAATGAGCCGAACTGGGTAGAGAAAGGAACATAATCGGCAGCATCGCCGTTGGCTGTGCTCTCAAAGACAACGGCTGACTTTACCTTCATGGCACAACCTTCCATGTATTTGGCAAAGACATCCTGATTAGTCAAATCCATAGAGTTGAACTTGGTGCCACCAGCGCCAGGAACATCTGTGCGAGCCATCGTGCGCAACACACCCTCGTTTCTGCCATCGACAGGTTCGTCTATCTTAATCATATTTGCACCGTTGTTGCCAAGGAATGCATTGTCGATGATTGCATATGAACCAATCTTGATGTGCGTCTGGTCAGCAGCCGGAATACCTGGAACATTCTGTCGCAGGGAAGCACTGTTACCACCCACATACAGACCGCCATTAATAATGGCAGGGTGATTCACATCCTTACCTCTGACAAGGATAGACACCTTCTCTGCGTTAGGACGTACAAGGTTGAGGGCCGTAACAGACTTGAGATCGTCAGGAACTCCCGTCACACCTGCTGCTGCAAGCACTTCATCAGGATTATAGTAGAAGTCCCTCCAACGTGGATTATCCTTCAGGTCTGGGTTGTCCGTATAAGCATACGAACCGTTACCACCTCCATATACATCGCCATAGATGCGGGTCATGATACCTACAGTGTTGCCTGCATAGATGTTACCTGAGATATCGTTACCACCATAGACATTGGTTACGTGACCTGCCACCACTCTGACACGAGCGGCATAGCCTGCAGGAATGTTGTTAGGGTTATCCTCAGCAGGCAACTGCACCTCGCTGTATGGCACTGGCGTAGCATCGTCGTTGTTGTACAAAGGCTTCACGTCAGCCTTACGACAACCGCCATAGACGTTTTCAACCACCATTCCTTCACCCTCAATCTGCATGAGCAGACCCTCAGGGCTGGTCATACGTCCCTCGTTACCACCACCATAGAGGTTACGGATTTTACCCTTTTGCAGGTTCCAACGGGGACGGATAGCCATATCAGCCTTGTTGTTACCGCCAAAGAAGCGTCCTATCTGGTAGGTATCACTGCTCGGATAAGAGAAGGCGGTGTTGATGCCCATCCTATTCTCAAAGCGGTCGTTGGTCAATACCTCGCCACCTGCGCCAGCATTCGGATTGTTAGCATCAATGATACTGCTGACCACCTCGCTCGGATTCTTCAGGGCAATAACGGTCTGACCCGTAATGGTCGCATTATTACCACCACCATAAGCATATACGATAGAACCGCCAAGGAGTTCAAGGTATGTCTTACCCAAATCAGGTCTTGACATACCCTTATAAGGACTCTCGTCAGAGGTGTAGTCGTAGTCGCCATCACCACCGCCGAAGAGCTGTCCGATGTATATCTTCTGGGCATCAGCAGCCTCTTCTGTTACAGCTTCGTCACCTGTACCAGTTGTAACAGTCTTGGTAGAAATACGTACAAAGGTATTCCAAGTGTTGTCAATAGGATTCTTATGCTGCTCCTTCGGACCAACCTCCGTCAGTTCTGTGGGAATTTCAGCAGAAACATCATCAGGAGAGCCAATGTTTCCAGCTATATCGTTACCTCCATAAACCTTGTCGATGACGATATAGTTGCTGGCATGCTCACCGTCGATGTGGACGAATGAGCCGCCTTTGACATCAGCCATACGGGCACCGCCATACACCTTGCCTAAGTCGCCGCCATAGACTGTGACCGTAGTTCTGCCGCCGGTATCACCTTGGTTGCCACCGCCATAGATGTTGCCACCTATCAGAATCTGTGCGCTTGCAAACGCACAAGTCATCAGTCCTATAACTACGATCAGTATTTTCTGTAAATCCTTCATTGTCATTTCCACTTTTCCGGACGACGAGGCACTGTTCTCCATGCCATGTCCGAGGGTTGTTTTTTCTAAAGATATTAGCTCAGTATCCCTATACCAGGGGTATTTCCACATATTATATATGTGCAAAAGTAAGCAAATAATGCAGATTTTTGTCACTTTTTACCCATTAAAGTGACTTTAGTAAAGTTAAAAAATGTAATTTCATGATATATGTCAAGAAAGAATATACCTTCTTGACGAAAACTGATGACTTTATGCAAAGTCAGGACACGTGGAATCTTTTGTGCCACGCCTCGAACTTCATGACACCTTCGGCACCAAACTTCATGAGCGAGCGGCACGCCTCGTCAAAGGTCTTTTCACGGTCGAGTTTAGTCTTGGAGAAAAACTTGTCGGCATAGCAGATAATCTGCTCTTCGAGGGTCTCGGGCTCCAGACCGGGTAGTCCAGTGCCCGTGTGGCGTGCGCATACCCTCCCTATGCGAAACGCATAGTCAACGGGAACGGGAACGCTAACGGGAACGGAAACTGTGAACTCTTGAACAAGGGTAGCCCCTATCACCCCGTGCCTGATGTAGGGCTCGGTGCCGTGGCAGTGTATGCCGGGCGCATCACAGCGTATGATGCCGATGTCGTGGAGCATGGCGGCTGCATATACAAAGTCGCGGTCGAGCCCCCACTCGGGGTGGGCATCGACGATGCCGGCAGCCTTGTCGGCTACCGCCTTGCTGTGGACCATGAGGATGTGGCGCAACTCGGGCACCTCAGCCTCGGGGTAGTAATGGTCTATTATCGCCTGATAGTCTATCATTAGGATATGAGGGAGTAGTTTACGAGTGCAAAGGTAATAAAAAAAAACGAGCCGCACAAGAGATTTGACACTTTGCTGCAAAATACGTCATTTTACTGACACTACGACTTTAGGCAAACGTCGGAGAACAGCGTTTTTGAAAACAAAAAGGCGGAAGGCGGCAAAAACGAGAATTTCAGGGATTTTTCGTAAACCGCTGAATATAAAAGCGTTGGACGGAAAGGGCATTCCCGACACATCATGAGAAGCGAAAAAATGGCAGAAAAAACTATGCAAAAGGAGCGTTATTACTATGATAGAGCAGTATAAAAGCATAGCTTTAGCAACATTAAAGCATAGCTTTAGCATGGAAGAAGCATAGCTATTGCCATGCTAAAGGAATGGAAGAGGGGCAAAAAGCATTAAAAAGAGCATCACGGGGACTCTGTTTCGCATCGGCAGACGGTACTTTTCAGAAAAGCAAAGTGTAAGCAAAAACATCATTTTTCCTTACAGATTGTCAACACAGGGCATCTGGGTATGCAGGTTTGTGAGGGCGTTAGCGGAAGGAAAATTTTGTCATTTCAAAGAAATGTTGTAACTTTGTGCGTGAATATGGACGTTAACAGCGACACAACAAACGTAAGGAAACCCTCACTGCTCGGCATGACAGAGGAGGAGATGCGCCAAGCCTGCAAAGAGTTGGGGATGCCTGCCTTCACCGGCTCGCAGATAGCGAAGTGGATTTACCAGAACTCGCTATGCGAGTACGATAACGATACGCTGACGCTACGATACGGCGCAAGCGCCTACGATAACTTTGAGTTCATGACAAATATCTCGAAGAAGAACCGCGAACTGTTGGCAGAGCACTACGAGGTGGGGATGATGCCGCCAGTGGACTGCCAGCGGTCGAAGGACGGAACGGTGAAATACCTATTCCCCGTGAGCAACGGAAAGATGGTGGAGACGGTCTTTATTCCAGAGAAGGACAGGGCTACGCTATGCGTGAGCTGCCAAGTGGGATGCAAGATGAACTGCCTATTCTGCCAGACTGGGAAGCAGGGCTTTGAGGGACAGCTGACGGCAGGCGACATACTGAACCAGATAGTGTCGCTGCCCGAGAGGGAGAGACTGACGAACATAGTGTTCATGGGGCAGGGCGAGCCGATGGACAACCTGGACAGCGTGCTCAGGGCTACGGAGATACTGACCGCAAAGTGGGGCTTCGGATGGAGTCCGCGGCGCATAACGGTGAGCAGCGTGGGCGTGAAGGACAAACTGAAGCGATTCATAGAGGAGAGCGAATGCCACCTTGCCATATCGCTCCACTCCCCTATACACGAGCAGAGGGCACAGCTGATGCCTGCGGAAAAGGGAATGAGTATTGAAGAAGTCGTAGGACTTCTGAAAAACTACAATTTCAGCGGTCAAAGGCGCTTATCGTTCGAGTATATCGTCTTTGACGGACTGAACGACACGCCGACACACGCAAGGGAGATAGTAAGGCTGCTGAGCGGACTGGACTGCAGGGTGAACCTGATACGATTTCACAGCATACCTGATGTGCCGCTGAAGACCAGCGACGAGAAGAAGATGGAGAACCTGCGTGACTATCTGACCAAGCACGGCATATTCACCACCATCAGAGCATCTAGGGGACAGGACATATTTGCTGCCTGCGGAATGCTGTATAGCAAAAAACAACTTTCGCAAACTCAAGTTGAGAGGAGTTAAAGGAGTCATAGGAGTTCTTGCGCTCCAGTAGGTGCTCAGGCACTTCGTGGAGTCTCGCTCGCAAGGCTCGCTAAGGAGTTAAAAGACAACACCTGAAGAGCTCGGAGTCCTTCTTCTAACTTCTTGAACTTCCAAACATTGAGTTCCTACGAAACTAAAATAATTTATAATGAGTAACATTCCATGTATAGCCCTTGTGGGCAACGCACCTGCTGAGAAATGCGAGTTGCTCAACACCCTGCTGGATGAGGAGGGGTTGGTTGAGATGTATGACGTGGCACTATATGGTGCTGACGGGCAACCAGAGATAAGCGCGCTGGGCGATGCCGTAAGAGACTATCAAGACGGCATAGTGAAGGGCATAGTATGTCTGCCAATGGCGAAAAACCTGAGGAAAGCACTAAAGGAGGTGACTGACGAGAAGGTGGACCAGGCAACGACGATACGCATAAGCAGTACCAGCCGACTTACTGCCATGAAAGGACAGGTGGGTATGGCAGAGGCTGCTAACTCCTTGACACAGGAGGATATAGTAAACAGCATCACCATGCTGTGGAAGACGCTGAAGAGAGACCTCGGAATACAAAATCCACGTATAGCGATAACATCACTGAATAACGAGATATCTACAGCAGACGACTCGGCTGAGATGAATATCATAGCCCCTGCCGTATCGGAACTGGTGAAGCAAGGCATACAGATATTCGGTCCGATAGCAGCAGGTAGGATGTATGATGGCGACGACTTCATGGCATTTGACGTTGTGGTGGAGATATACGAGGGACAGTGTGACGAGGCATTCGAAAAAGCCACAAACGAAGAGACCACTACCCTGCTCTGCGGCATCAGCATACCCATAACACAGACTGAGGCTGAGGGACTGTATAAGGCGATAGACCTGGTGGTGGACGTGGAGAGAAACCGCAAAGACTATGACGAGGTGAATGCCAACCCTCTGCCAAAGCTATATCACGAGAAGAAGGAGGATGGCGATAAGGCTCGCTTCGCCGTGAAGAAAAAAGGCTTCAATCCTGCCGAGCACCGTAGGGAAAACGTAACATATATCAAGGCGGCAGACGAAAACACTCCTCCTACGGAGGAAAAAACTGTTAAAGAATAGTAAGAGGGGCACTTTTGCCACCTTGAACTATTGAACTATTAAACATTTTTTGTAACTTTGCACTCGCAAATTGCTTAAACGCACCATGAGCCAGCTATGCTGACACTCATTATTTGCTTCGTGCGAACAAGTTTGCATCAAAAATGGACCTGAAGGAACTGCAGAACATAAAGCAACGCTATAACATCGTGGGCAACTGCGATGCCCTGAACCGTGCGCTGGACATAGCTCTGCAGGTGGCACCAACAGACCTCTCAGTGCTGATAATAGGCGAAAGCGGTGTGGGTAAGGAGATTATACCACGCGTGATACACGACAACTCGCCAAGAAAGCGCGAAAAATATTTCGCCATAAACTGCGGAGCAATTCCTAAGGGTACGATAGACTCAGAACTCTTCGGACACGAGAAGGGTTCGTTTACGGGTGCCATAGGCGAGAGCGAAGGTTACTTCGGCATTGCCAACAAGGGTACACTATTCTTGGACGAAGTGGGCGAACTGCCCCTCTCTACCCAGAAACAACTGCTTCGCGTGTTGGAGACTGGCGAATACATAAGAGTGGGAGGACAGGAGATAAGGAAGACGGACGTGCGCATAGTAGCGGCTACGAACGTGAACATACGCAAGGCGATAAGTGAGGGACGATTCAGGGAAGACCTGTATTACCGACTGAACACCATACCAATACAGATGCCACCACTGAGAGACAGAGGCGAGGACATAGTGCTACTGTTCAGACTGTTTGCCATGCAGATGTCGGAGAAATACCACTTCCCCCGCATACAACTGACAGAGAATGCTAAGCAGGTATTGATGAAATATAAGTGGCCTGGTAACGTGAGACAGTTGAAGAACATCACCGAACAGATGTCGATACTCTCAAACAACAGGACGATAGACGTGGACGACCTGCTGAAGTACGTGCCCATGAATGAGGAGAGTACCGAACTTGCCACCATTCAGCCACAGGCAGGCGGCAGTCGCACATACGAGAGCGAGAGGGAGATGCTGTTCAAGATTCTCTACGAGATGAGGGGCAACGTATCAGACCTGAGACGCGAGATAAACTCGTTGCGCAAGCAGATAGACGAAGGACAAATGACGGCACCAAGCGGTCGCCAACTGGTGGAAGGTGGCACAAACATGCCTGTTGCCTATCGTAACAACATGCAGTCTATGGACTACGCCCAGGAGATAGCCGAGCCAGAAAACCTGAATATAGCGGCTCTGAACAAGAAGGCACTTGAAATGGCCCTGGAACGCTGCGGAGGAAACCGTAAGAAGGCTGCCGAGATGATGGGAATATCAGACCGCACCCTCTACAGGAGGTTGAAAGAGTTTGGAATTAGGTAGTTGAAAATTGAAAGTTGAAGGCTACATAAAAAGGTTAAGGTTAACGTCAGCGTTAACGTTGTTGTTAGTACTGGTGCTGACAACAGCCTGCTCTGTGTCGTATAAGTTTACTGGCGCAAGCATAGACTATAACAAGACGAAGACGATACAGATAGCCGACTTCCCTATACGTGCCACATACGTGTGGGGACCGATGGCACCAATGTTCAACACGATGCTGAAGGACAAGTTTGAGAGTCAGACAAGACTGCAGCAGGTGAAGCGCGACGGCGACCTGAAGATAGAGGGCGAGATAACACAATATCAGCAGAGGAACAAATCGGTTTCTGCCGACGGCTACTCCAACCAAGTGGAGCTGATAATGACCGTGAACGTGAGGTTTACCAACAACAAGAATCACGACGAGGACTTCGAGAGGCAGTTTACTGCCAATACCACCTATGAATCAACGCAGAGTCTGAACTCTGTACAGGAGAGACTGGTGGACGAGATGTGTCAGAGCCTCTGCGACCAGATATTCAACGCAACAGTATCTAATTGGTAATGAGCATACAAGAACTGATACAACATCCTGAGCTGATGAACCGTGAGACGCTCTACGAACTGAGACGCATCACGGCTGAGCATCCGTATTACCAGACGGCAAGGCTGCTGCTGCTCAAGAACCTGTATCTGTTGCACGACTCCACATTCGACGAGGAACTGCGCCGTTCGGCTATATATATAACAGACCGTAGGGTGCTGTTTAACCTGGTGGAGGCGGCACACTACCGACTGAAACGTAAGTCGCCACAGAGTTTCACAAACAAACCCGACAGAAGGGCGGCGGCAGTGGCACAGGAGGACGATTCACGTACGGTATCGCTCATAGACACGTTCCTCAGTACCATACCAGAAGAGGACGAACTGAAAAAAGAGAAGAAGGAGGAGCACCGCAAACCAACGGCTGTGGATGCCACAACAGACTATGTGGCTTACCTACTCTCTACCGACTTTGAAGAATTAGATAACGAGGACATTAATGGGGACGGGAACGATAACGGGAACGCTAACGAGAATGTGAACCAGACTGATAACCTGATTGATGCCTTTATAAATAATGAGGGTAAGATAACCCTGCAAGAGGAACTGGAATATACGCCAGAACAGGAAGAAGAGGGGGACGGCGACGAGATGACGTCTGACGAATACCTGACCGAGACACTGGCTGGCATATACATAAAACAGAAAAGGTATAAGAAGGCACTCGACATAATGGAAAAGGTGAACGAGAAAGCCAACAGCAACAACAAATACTACGAGGACCAGAAAAGATTCCTCGAACTGATAATAGCGAACTCGAAATAAAGGTTAGAGGTTAAAGAATAAATTAAAAAGGATAAATAATAAATTAAAAAAACAAAACAAAAAATGTACACACTTTTAGTAATTTTCATTCTTATTGCATCAGTGCTCATGATCGGCATCGTGCTCATTCAGGAATCAAAGGGTGGCGGTCTTGCTTCAGGTTTCTCAAGCGCTAACAGCGTGGCAGGCGTGCGCCAGACAACAAACTTCATCGAGAAGGCTACATGGACACTGGCTTGTGCTATGGTAGTGCTCTCAATAGCTTGCGCTTACGTAGCACCACAGGCTACTTCAGACGCTTCAGTAATAGAGAATGCTGCTACCGAACAGCCACAGACAAACCCTAACAACACTCAGGGATTCGGCGCAACACAGCAGAAAGCACCTGCTGCTCCAGCTAAGTAAATATGGTAAAGCTATTCGTACCAATACTGGTTATAGGTCTCTGCTTTTGCAGCGACCTATATATCTTTTTGCGCTATATCAAACCTGCAGCCCTCAGTTCACATTCTTCATTCTTCACTCGTCATTCTTCATTCTTCAAATGGTTATGGTGGTTGCCGCTGGTTGTAGTGCTGGCACTCTTTGCCAAGTTCCTGTTCTTTAACGCTGGACTGGAGAAAGAATACACCGCCACCAACATATTCCTGCTGGTGATGGTGCTGGTGTGCGTACCGAAGATATTGTTCAGTCTGTTCTCACTCATACCTAAGGTGGGCACATACGTAGGACTAGCAGTGGCACTCCTTATAGTGTATATAGTAGTGTATGGCATCACAATAGGTTTCAACCAACTGAAGGTGAAGCACATAACATACGAAAGCACCAGCGTGCCCAAGGCGTTTGACGGATATAAGATAGTACAGTTTTCGGACGGTCATGTGGGTTCGTT
Organism: Prevotellaceae bacterium UBA2738; assembly: GCA_002353585.1. GTDB lineage: Bacteria > Bacteroidota > Bacteroidia > Bacteroidales > Bacteroidaceae > Prevotella. The sequence goes on from DEJW01000012.1 coordinate 49,266, forward strand.
CCGCGGTCCATACGCCCACCTGTTGAAGGAGACAATGGACAGCATCAACGCACAGAAGCCAGACCTGATATGCTTCGTGGGCGACATACAGAACTTCACCCCTAACGAGCTGGAGGCACACCGTAAGGCATTCTCGTCACTTAAGGCACCAGACGGCGTGATGACCATTATGGGCAACCACGACTACTCCACATACCTGAAACTGCCTGCAAAGGAAGAGGCTGCAATGGTGCAGCGCACAAGGAATACCCAGCGCAGCTTCGGATGGGACCTGCTGGAGGATGAGCATCGCATAATACATCGCGGAAACGACTCTATATATATAATAGGTGAAGAAAACTGGGGCTTGCCACCATTCCCACAGTTTGGTGACATCAAGAAGGCTGTCGGCGATATAGCCAAGACCTTAGACAAAAACAAACAGACCCCTACCCTCTCTATCATGCTGTCTCATGACCCTAACGCATGGCGACGCCACATAATGCCTGTGATAAAACCAGACATAACACTGGCTGGTCACACCCACGGCACACAGTTCGGTCTCTTCGGATGGTCACCATCCAGCATGGTGTATGACGAATGGGGAGGAGAGTACTATTATAACGGGAACAGTGTTTCACGAATGACGACGGAGGAGCGACCCACCCTGCTATCTGTTTCAACAGGATTCGGAGGAAACTTCCCCTTCCGCTTCGGAATGCCACGTGAAATTGTAGTTATAACGCTGAAAAAGAAATAAAAGAGATGCTTTTTGCTTCAACGCAAAAAGCATTTTTTTTTCATAATACTTGCATAATTAAATTAAAAAATGTAACTTTGTGGGGTGAAATAGTATTAACCAATAACTATACACCCCACAAATAATAGTATTATGAAAATCAAGAAGAGTATCATGTTAGTCTTCGCAGCCCTTTGTTGCGCTGGGTCTTCTGTGGCAGAAGAAATGGCTAACTACGAGGCTGTACAGGAACAGACAGCGAAGACATTTCAGCAGATAGAGGCTGAGATGAAGTTTAACAAAAACTGGAACGGGAACTGGGACGTTAACGAGAACGCGAACGGGAACGCTAACGGGAACACTGAGATCGAGTTCTTGCATAAAGACCGTGCACCATTCTCAAAGGAGAACTGGACATGGATGCATACCAACCCAGGCGTGAGGGCTTACAAGCCAATGGAAGACTTGACGTTCGTGGGCATACCAGTATTTGTGGCTGGTTGGATAGCTAAGAGCGAGAAGTATGGCTTTAAGCAGCAAGGCAAGCACTCTTTGGTGACCAACTTCAAGTCGGGCGTGGATGACTACCTGCAGTTCTTTGGTCCTGCATTCACCGTAGGTTTGAAGGTGGCAGGCGTAGAGGGTCGTTCTGACTGGGGACGCTTCCTTGCCACCACAGCAATGTCATACGGTATCATGGCTGGCTTCGTAAACGGTATCAAATACACCGCCAAGGAGATGCGTCCTGACGGCTCAACAGCCAACTCATGGCCTTCAGGTCATACGGCAACAGCCTTCGTGGGTGCTACCATCCTGCATAAGGAGTATGGTCTTACCCGTTCACCTTGGTACTCTGTAGCAGGCTACACCGTAGCAACGGCAACAGGTATCATGCGTGTGCTTAACAACCGCCACTGGGTGAGCGACGTGTTCTCAGGTGCTGGTATCGGTATCATGTCAACCGAGCTTGCTTATGCCCTGAGCGATGTGATATTCAAGGGTAAGGGACTGCTTAGAAACAACCTCACTACTGGTAAGAGCATCATCGAGAACCCATCATTCTTCAGCCTCTCAATGGGTATGGGATTCGGTTCAAGAAACATGGACTTTGACATGGGTAAGTTTGAGTTTGACGAGGGTGACGGTGATCCAAGATTCAACCTAAAGTTTGGTACATCAACAGCAGTAGGCGTTGAGGGAGCTTACTTCTTCAATAAATACTTCGGCCTGGGTGGTCGTCTGCGCGTCAACTCTTCTCCTATCAAAGGATGGGGCGGTATAACCGACTATGCTTGGAAGGATGTAAACGCATTCGTTGACTATATGTCTGAAACGGCTGAGACAGAAGAAGAACTGGATCAAATAGCAGAATGGGTTGACATGGATAATGTGAAATTCGCCATCGAAAGCGACCACCTGACGGAGTTTGCCGTTGACCTCGGTGCTTACTTCAACTTCCCCCTGTCAAAAAGATTTGCCCTGGGCACAAAGTTCCTCGTTGGTCGAAGCATCATGCAAGAAATTAACCTCGAGGCCACTGTATCAGGTAAGGTATATGACTTAGTAGAAGAAACAGATGATCATTATGAAATGCAAAGAAGGGATCCTGTTCAAGACTACGAAACCTCATGGGATTACTTCACCGTAGGAGCAAACAACACCTATAAGATAGGTACGGGCATATCACTGACCTATGCTTACAAGGACAACTTCGCTTGGAAGATATTCCTTGACTACGACTATTCTCGCAAGACCTACACAATGGAATATGCTCCAATGGGATTCATGCAGGCTGCATCACCTTCTCTGTATAATGGATTTATCAATGAAGGTTTCGACGTCAGTCCTTATAGCCAAAGCATAAAGAAGGATCGCAACACCTTTATTCTCGGTGGTTCATTTACAATAAACTTCTGATACATTTAGGAGCCAAGGAGTCAGGAGTTAAGGAGTTAAGATATAACCATGAGGCTCTCTGTGTTGTCTTAACTACTTAACTCCTGATTTTTTAACACCTCATAAAAAGTATAACCCCGCAGCGGAAAATCCTACTGCGGGGTTAAAAGAGTTAGAGAGAGAGAGGTGGGCGTTGACGGATTCGAACCGCCGACCCTCTGCTTGTAAGGCAGATGCTCTNNACCAGCTGAGCTAAACGCCCTTTCGAAAATAACTTTTCAAAAGCGAGTGCAAAGGTACAAAAATTAATGAAGAATGAAGAATGAAGAATGAAGAATTTACCTGCTTTTAGCGTTTATTAACAGTTAAACAAGCGTTCTACCTCTTCATCGCCGAGGAAAGCTACTATTTTCTTGCCATCTGGAGTGTATCGTTGGGTGTCACACTGAGAGAGTTGCTGAAGCAGATGACGCATTGCCTGTGCATCAAGAATCTCACCATACGGAATAGCAGCGCGTTCAGCAAGTCCCTGGGCAAGGATGGAGTGTATCTGACCTGTAGCACCCACGCCGTGCTCGTAAGCCTCTGTTACAAGGTCGCTGACAAGGGCTACGGCATCCAGTCCGCCAAGTCCTGACGGTATGCCTGCTATGCTGTAACTGCCTCCACCAAGGTTGGTGATGTCGAAACCCAAGAGGCGCAACTCTGCCAGTATCTCATCAAGGGATGCTGCATAAGACGGCGGAAACTCCACCACCTCAGGGAAAAGAACCTTTTGTGAATGAGCGGTTCTGTCGTTGAGGGTCTTCATATACTGGTCATACAACACTCGCACACTGGCACGATGCTGATCTATCATCAACACCCCACTGCTCTGCGAGAGCATAATATAACGTGCAGAATGCTGCAAGACAGTTGTATCGTCGGTTATCTCGCCCATGAGAGTGTCAGTAGGGGCTACTACATCCTGTTTGAACGAATTGTCCTGACCGAAGGGATTGTCCTGATTGAAAGAACCCGTTTGTTCTATACCCTTATTAAGGCTGAGAGTGTCGCCATACAGTTCCTCCCACCCTTTCGCACTACGTTGTGAAGAACTGTAGTTATTCTGCTTTGCCTTCTTCTGTTCAGCAAAAGGATTATAGGAAGGGTTGTAATCAATATGTGGCACCCTAATGTTGCTCTCAGGCTGAGAGTTGAACACTGGGATATCTGGTTTTCCCTCAGTATCAAAATCGAGGGAGGTTACCTCGCTGAACTTACCCACCGCATCACGCACGGCAGCCATGAGTATCTGCCATATCACCTGCTCGTTCTCAAACTTTATCTCTGTCTTGACTGGATGTATATTAACATCTATATCCTCAGGGTTTACGGTAAAGTTGATGAAGTAAGACACCTGTTCGCCACTTGGCACCAGACGGTCGAATGCCGTCAGCACCGCCTTATGGAAATAGGGGTGCTTCATATATCTGCCGTTGACAAAAAAGAACTGGTGAGCACCCTTCTTCTTGGCAGACTCTGGTTTGCCCACGAAACCCGAAATCTTACATACCGTAGTGTCAGCCTCAACGCTCAGGAGCTGTTGGTTGATACGTTTGCCAAAGACGTCTATTATGCGCTGATGGAAGTTTGCGGCACGCAGGTTTATCACCTCCTGACCGTTGCTGTGCAGCGTGAATGCTATCTGTGGATAAACAAGCACGATGCGTTCAAACGCCTGCATGATGTTATTCATCTCTGTGGCATTAGACTTCAGGAACTTCCTTCGTGCAGGGATATTAAAGAAAAGGTTTTCGATGAGGAAATTGCTGCCTACAGGACATGATACTATCTCCTGCTCCACAAACTGCGAGCCGTCAATACGAATCCTCGTACCCACCTCGTCGTCTTTGGTGCGTGTCTGCAGCGTCACCTGTGCCACAGCAGCTATACTTGCCAATGCCTCGCCACGGAAACCCATAGTGTGCAGCGAGAACAAATCCACTGCCTGACGTATCTTTGAGGTTGCATGACGTTCAAAGGACAGTCGGGCATCAGTATCAGACATACCACAACCGTCGTCAATAACCTGTATCGACGACTTTCCTGCATCGCACACCAGCACTTGTATATGCGTTGCCCCCGCATCTATTGCGTTCTCCACCAACTCCTTGACAACTGAGGCTGGGCGCTGTATCACCTCACCTGCCGCTATCTGGTTGGCTACTGAATCGGGAAGTAGTTGAATAATGTCCAATGGTCAAAAGCTTATGGGGTTATGGGTGCTCTCTTCGGAGCCTCACGTCTCTTTTCTTGTTTCAGTTCTGTGCCCTTCGACTTGGGTCGCCAAACGAAGATATCGTGCTTATTGAGCGGACGTATATAGTCAAACCAGGCAAATGACGGCAGTTTATGCTTCTCGGGTGGTGTCTGTGTGATAGGATATATCGTTCCCTCACTGGCGCTCATCCATATCTTCTCCAATTTTCTGTCGGGGGCAATATACATCCTCAGCGTATCGGTCTCCGTGTAGTTCAGCCCTATGACACTCGTATCAGACTCCTCCACGGGGTAATACACCACCTTCACATTCGATATGGCGCTGTTCTGCCTCAGTTTGCCATCGGTAAAGTAGGCAAACATATCTCGTGACGACACCTGATTATAGTATGTCGTGTCAGCCGTCAGCCGTTCTACCGATAATGCCTGTCCCAACACCTCGGCATACCTCACCGTGGAGTCGTTGGAGTAGATATTTATCTTCTCGCCAAGCAACTGGCTGCCTTCGTTCCACACTATAGGGTCTTTATACATCGTGGCGCAAGAATCCTTGGAGAGCATCACCAGCGAGTCGCATACCGCCTGTAAATCCCTTCTGAAGGCTCTCACGTGGTTGTAGCATAGCACCTCACGCTGAACGGAGTCAGTATTGATATAGTACGTGCGCACGCGAATGGTGTCACAGTGCATCCACATCGTGTCTTTCTGCGAGTAGTCTATTGCCACCAGACTGTCTGTAGCCCATCCGTAACCCGTCTTCTCGTTATAGTTGACGTAGTTGGCAAGCAACATGTTCTTGTTCAGCGTGTCATTATACACCACATTGCCAAAGCCCTCATTCTGCCCTGTGTTGTCGTTATGCAGCAGCGTGTCGGCAGTTATCGCCTTGCCATCGTTATACACCGTAGAGCGACCATACAACTGCGAAGCCTCGGTCCTGGTGTTGTAAAAAGAATTCTCCGTCTTCACCTTGCTGCCCTCCGACAGTATGGTGGAAGGTCCCAGCACATGGGCGAGCGACTTTTTATTGTCGTAATACAGCGTGTCGGTATCTATGCGCAACCCCTTATCGTTGGTCAGCACCACGTTATAGTAGAACTCCGAGTGGCGGGTGTCAGAGAAATACCTTCCCCAGTCGGCTGTCAGCACATCGTTGCCCTCCACCAGTTTTATGCCTGCTGCTCCATAGGCATCGGCTATGCCATACATCTTGTCGTAGTCCAGAGTGTCACAGAACAGCTTCGACTTCTTATGCGTCAGCACCACATTATCGTAGGCATGTCCCATCTCGTCGTTGCCGTCATAGTAAGCCCTATCACTTGCTAAGGTGAGTGTGTCGCCCTGACGCATCTTCACATGTCCGAAGGCGTGAAAGGAGTTGGTGTTCTCATAGAAGTAGGCACTGTCGCAGGTGAGGTGCATACCCTTATGCACAAAATACACCTTACCTCTCAGAAACTGCGCATCGGGGTGTGAACCGTATATGTCGTATGACAGTTCGTCGGCATGACGCAGATAGACCTTCTCGTCCACCTTTCTCGTCACTGCCCTACCCTTCTTCGCCATTACCGAGAATACCGTGGCAAAGGCAAAAAGACACAGAACCATCAACGTCGTGATTCTGTGCCATTCTATTCCGTTATGTTTCTTGTTCACTTCACCCATCCTTCATATTCGAAGTCGCAGTTCTTATAGCGGTCGTCCATTTTCACGTATGTGGACTTTATTTTCTCTTTCACCCAGTTGCGTATCGTCTCTTCCTTGCGACGGTTGAGCACCACGTTGCTCAGCACCTGGAAATCCTCCTGCATATTAGCCTTGTGGGCTGGAGTCCTGCTCTTAAGTTTCACCACGGCGCACACCGTCTTGCCACGAGCGTTTATCATAGTAAAAGGCTCTGATACCGAGTCCACATCCAGTTTCTCCACTGCACGTGCCACCTCTGTAGGCAGGTCCTTCATCTCGAAGCGTGATGTGCGACCACTCTCGCTGTTGTTTGACATCAGTCCGCGGTTGCTCTTGGTGTCCTTGTCGTCAGACAGCATGGTGGCAGCCTCATCAAAGGTGAACTTCTTATTGTTCAGGTCTTCAGTGAGCACCTTCATGTGCACCAGCGTAGAGTCTATGTCGCTCTGTGACACCCTTGGCTTCAGCAGTATGTGACGGCAGTTTATCTTGTCGCCGCGCTTGTCTATGAGCTGTATGATGTGAAAACCATATTCTGACTCCACTATCTTAGATATCTTCTTCGGGTCGCTGAGGTTAAATGCCACAGCAGCAAAGTTTGGGTCGAGCATACCACGTCCTGTGTAGCCCAACTCGCCGCCCTGAGCACCGCTGCCAGGGTCTTCAGAATACAGTCGTGCCAGGGTTGCAAAACTCGTTCTGCCTGTCTGCACACGGTCTGTGAAATCTCTCAGGCGGTCCTTCACCCTGTTTATCTCCTCTATCGGTATGCGAGGCTGCATAGTGATTATCTGCACCTCCACGGTGGTAGGCACCATAGGCACACTGTCTAAAGGCAGGTCACGGAAATACTCACGCACGTCGGCTGGTGTCACCTTTACGTTCTCCACCAGTTTGCGACGCATACGCTGTATCAGTTCACGATTTTTGAATTCGTCATGCAGGTCGCTGCGCATCTCGGCTACGCTCTGCTTACGGTATTCCTCCAGTTTCTCCTTTGAGCCTACCATCTGAATCCAGGCGTTTATCTGCTGATCCACGCCCTGCATTATCTCGCTTTCCGTTACCTCTATACTATCCAGCGCAGCCTGATTGAGGAATAGTTTCTGCACAGCCAGCTGCTCTGGAATGCGACAGTCGGGGTCGCCCTCCCATTTCACGCCTTCCTGTTCAGCCTGCATACGTGCCATCTCTATGTCAGAGCGCAGTATCGCCTCGTCGCCTACCACCCACACCACTTCGTCTATGTAGTGGGGAGCGGCAACCATCAGGGCTGAAACCGTCAGACCCAGTAATATGTTCAGTATCTTTCTCATTACTCGTTCGGAGTAATATTAAGTTTATCAATCATCTCCCACTTCACCTCTACAGGATACTTGGCACGGAGCTTCTTTATCCAGTCCTTCTCCATACTCTCCTGGTAGTCGGCAGTCACGAGAGCCTTCACGTCTCCCATCTCCTCTGGTGCCTTCAGCATCTTGCCATATACAGCGTCGTTAGGGAAATTCTTTACGGGCTTCACCTTGGCGTCGGCAACGCCAAACTCCATCTTGTCAACGAGTGCGTTGTCGCCTTTCTTGAATATGCCTTTCTCCACACGTATGCGGAGCACAGAGTCGTTGTTGAATGTGCTGCGGAGCACCTTAGCCCACTCGTCAAACTTCTTGCCCTTAACAGCCTTCTTCACTGCTGCTACGTCGGCTATGTCCTTCGTGTGGTATGCTATGCCCTTGAATCGTGGCTCATCCCACTTATACTTCTTCTTGTTCTTCTTAAAGAACTTGTTCAGCCCAGCCTCATCCTTAGCAGCCTTCTCCCATACCTCGCGGTTGCTTGCCTCGTAGAGCAGCAGTCCGTCGTGATATTCCTTGATAAGGTACTTCATGTCCTGGTCTATGGCTGAGATAGAGTCGGCACGCTCGTCCATCACCTGCTCTGTGCTCACGCCCTTAGCCTCAGCAATAGCCTTCAGTCGGTTCTGGGCTATCTGTGTGCGCAGGTTGCGACGCTCTATGAACTTATAGATATCGTCACGCAGAGAGTCGTATGGCTCCAACTGCTTCTTATCCTTCATCTTGATGATGTGGTAGCCCACCTCAGTCAGCACAGGCTGTGACACCTCACCCTTCTTCAGGGCAAAGGCAGCATCCTCAAAACCCTTCAGGGTCTGTCCCTTGCTTATCCATCCTATCTCGCCTCCGCGCTGTGCCGAACCTGGGTCTTGGCTGTACTGCTTGGCAAGAGCCTCGAAGTCGCCACCCTTCTGTATCACGGCATAGAGTGAGTCGGCACGCTGCTTGCTGGCATTCATCAGCGAGTCGCTGGGGTTCTGACCTGTCATCAGCAGTATGTGCTCAGGCAGCACCAGTCCGTCAGGACCTATACGTTTCTTTGTGTCGTCATATATCTTCTGTGCCTCCAGCTCCACGTCGGCATCGTTTATCATCGTGGGCAGCACCTGCTGGTCACGATACTGACGAAACTCCTTGTTGTATGATGTCAGCGTGTCGAGCTTAGCGTCGAGCGCAGCCTCCACCTTCAACTTATAGTTTATGAACAGGTCCACATACTCCTTCACAGTCTTCTGTTCCAGCACGTCAGGACCGTTGTTCTTCTTATATGAATACACAAACTCCGACTGCTTCACGGGTTTCCCGTTGATAGTCATCACCACAGGGTCGTCCTGTCCCTTCGCCGTCTGAGCGGCAAAGGAAGTAATAATTAATAATGAAAAAATAAGAATTCTCTTCATCTTCTCACTTTATACTTTAAACTTTATACTTTAAACTTTTAACTTTTAACTTTCTTTACTGTGGTCTTGAATAGTTAGGTGCCTCACTCGTTATGATTACCTCGTGAGGGTGTGACTCCAGCATGCCAGCGTTGGTGATACGGGTGAACTTAGCACTGTGCAGAGCCTCTATGTCCTTGGCACCGCAGTAGCCCATACCTGAGCGCAGACCGCCCACGAGCTGATAGATAACCTCCTGCACAGTTCCCTTGTAAGGCACACGTCCTGCTATGCCTTCTGGCACCAGTTTCTTGGTCTCCTTCACGCCACCCTGGAAGTAGCGGTCGGCACTGCCCTTCTCCATAGCCTCCAGCGAACCCATGCCACGGTATGACTTGAACTTACGTCCGTTAAACAGGATTGTCTCGCCTGGAGCCTCCTCGGTACCAGCCACCAACGAACCCACCATTACTGAGTAGCCGCCTGCTGCCAGTGCCTTAACTATATCGCCTGAGTAGCGCAAACCGCCGTCGGCTATGAGAGGAATACCAGTGCCCTCGAGAGCCTTTGCCACGTCATATACGGCAGAGAGCTGTGGCACACCCACACCTGCTACCACACGGGTGGTACAGATAGAGCCAGGACCTATGCCCACCTTCACTGCGTCAGCACCAGCCTCCACCAGCATCTTGGCAGCCTCGCCAGTAGCTATGTTGCCCACCACGATATCTACGTCAGGGAAGGCAGCCTTAGCCTCACGTACCTTTTCTATTACGCCCTTGCTGTGACCATGAGCCGTGTCTATGATGATAGCGTCAACACCAGCCTTCACCAGTGCCTCCATACGCTCGAAGGTGTCAGCCGTAACACCCACGCCTGCAGCCACTCTCAGTCTGCCCTTGGCGTCCTTACATGCCATAGGCTTGTCCTTAGCCTTTGTTATGTCCTTATATGTTATAAGTCCCATGAGGTGGTTCTCGTCGTCCACCACGGGCAGCTTCTCAATCTTGTGCTCCAGCAGTATCTTGCTTGCGCTGTCCAGATCCACCTGCTGATGTGTCACCACCAGGTTCTCTGATGTCATCACCTCGTCTATCAGTCGTGTAGGGTTGCTCTGGAAACGCAGGTCGCGGTTGGTCACTATGCCCACCAGCTTGTTCTCCTCGTCCACCACTGGAATACCGCCGATGTGATATTCAGCCATAATGTCGAGAGCGTCCTTCACCGTCTTGCCACGCTGAATGGTCACTGGGTCGTATATCATACCGTTCTCGGCGCGCTTCACTATAGCCACCTGACGAGCCTGCTCCTCTATCGACATATTCTTGTGAATAACGCCGATGCCACCCTCACGGGCAATAGCAATAGCCATAGGAGCCTCAGTCACCGTGTCCATCGCAGCCGATGCGAACGGAATCTTCAGTTCTATGTTACGTGAGAACTTTGTGCTCAGTGATACCTCTCTTGGCAAAACCTCTGAATAGCCAGGAATCAACAACACGTCGTCGAAGGTTATACCCTCCATCACAACTTTATCTTCAATAAATGATGCCATATAATTGTAAATTTTTTAAGTATATTTGGATGCAAAGGTACAAAAAATAATTCATAATTCATAATTCATAATTCATAAATGTGGCGTTTTTCATTTTTTTTTTATAATTTTGCACGGAGTTACATAAAAATCAAATCATAGCATGCTATTTCCTTTCAACTATCTCAACATACTCGGCAAATACCTCATACTCATGGGGCGAGCCATCACCATCCCCGACCGCTGGAGGATGTTTGGCAAGCAGTATGTCAAGGAGATGGAGCAGCTCGGCGTTGACTCCATCGGCATCGTACTGCTCATATCATTCTTCATCGGAGCCGTTATCTGCATCCAGATAAAGCTCAACATACAGTCGCCATGGATGCCCCGATGGGTCAGCGGCTACACCACTCGTGAGATTATGCTGCTTGAGTTCTCCTCATCCATCATGTGTCTCATTCTCGCAGGCAAGGTGGGCAGTAACATTGCCTCTGAGCTCGGCACCATGCGCGTGACACAGCAGATTGACGCCCTCGACGTGATGGGAGTCAACTCAGCCAACTACCTCATAGCGCCTAAGATACTGGGGCTCATCACCCTCATGCCGTGTCTCGTCATCTTTGCCGATGTCATGGGCATCGTGGGTGCCTATGCCACCGCCTTCATCGGACAGATAATAGCTCCTGACGACCTCACCATCGGACTCCAGCACTCCTTCAAGTCCTGGTTCGTGTGGATGTCCATCATCAAGAGCACCGTCTTCGCCTTCATCATCGCCTCCGTCTCCTCCTTCTGCGGCTTCACCGTCGAGGGCGGCTCCGTCGAGGTGGGCAAGGCAAGCACCTCCGCCGTGGTCAACAGCTCAGTGCTCATCCTCTTCGCCGATGTATTCCTCACGCAGTTGTTAAGTTAGTTTTTTAGAGGAGTGATAGGGGAGTGATAGGGGAGTGATAGGGGAGTGATAGGGGAGTGATAAGGGAGTGATAGAGACAAATGTAATAGACTGACACAATATATAAGGGAGTGATAGAGGAGTGATAAGGGAGTGATAGGGACAAATGTAATAGACTGACACAATATAAATGTAATAGACTGACACAATATAAATGAAACAAACATTCAAAGATATTATAGCATGGCAAAAAGCCTATGACTACTGTCTATACGTATATAAAGTAACTGCCCAATTCCCTGAGTTTGAACGCTTCGGGCTACGCTCACAGTTCACCCGTGCAGCTGTATCTATAACTGCCAATATAGCTGAAGGCTACAGAAAGTTAAGCAAACAAGACAAACTTCGATTCTTTAACATAGCTCAAGGCAGCTTAGACGAATGCAGAAACTATAATATACTCTCATTTGACCTAGGATACATTAGTCAAGAGCAATACGACCAACTTGAATTTAAAGCAAATGGAACCAGCAAAATACTCAACGCCTATTGCGAGGGAATAATAAGGAATAATGGAGTCAAAGACTAAAAAAGGGTAATGTCCCTATCACTCCACTATCACTCCACTATCACTCCACTATCACTCCCTATCACTCCACTATCACTCCTCTATCACTCCACTATCACTCCCCTTAACTCCTCTAAAAAAAAATGATCCACGTTCAACACATATACAAGAAATTCGACGACCTTGAGGTTCTTCACGACATCAACGCCACATTCGAAGACGGCAAGACCAACCTCATCATCGGACAGTCAGGCTCAGGCAAAACCGTGCTCATGAAGAACCTCGTAGGACTCTTCACCCCCACAAGCGGTAAGATACTCTACGACGGACGCGACCTCGTCACCATGACCAAACAGGAGAAAGTCAGCCTCAGACGCGAGATGGGCATGATATTCCAGTCAGCCGCCCTCTTCGACTCCATCTCCGTGCTCGAAAACGTCATGTTCCCCCTCGATATGTTCTCCACCATGACCCTGCGCGAGCGCAAGCACCGTGCACAGGAATGCCTCGACCGTGTCAACCTCTCAGGTGCAGGCGACAAATTCCCTGGCGAGCTCTCAGGCGGCATGCAGAAACGCGTCGCCATAGCCCGTGCCATCGTGATGAACCCCAAATACCTGTTCTGCGACGAGCCTAACTCAGGACTCGACCCCAAGACCAGTCTCGTCATCGACGGGCTCCTTCACGGCATCACCCAGGAATATGGCATCACCACCATCATCAACACCCACGACATGAACTCCGTCCTCGGCATCGGCGAGAACATCATCTTCATCTGCAAGGGACGCGTAGGCTGGCGAGGCAACTCCGCACAGGTCATGAGCTCCACCAACGAAGACCTCAACGACCTCGTCTTCGCCTCCGAGCTATTCAAAAAAGTTAAGGAAACAGAGTCAAAAAGTGACAAAAGTGACAAGTGACAAGTGACACTGCCCCCCAATATAAACAAAGAAAGGGCAGACCTCCGAAAACGAGGTCAGCCCTGAACGCTATGACATGAAAAAAATCTTTTTTATCCCATGTGACCGATGCAACTTGACGTAGTCAGTATAGTACAAATTGCTGTTAGTATGGCGTTAATGATAACGCTCCAATTCTTCTTTGCTTGTTCAGACATAACTTTTGATTTTAGTAGTTAGAAATTTTTTGATTAACAAAAACATTAAAAACCCCATTTCTGAGATAGAAACTCTATCGAGTTCTTAACGCTATCAGCAATAATCCTGCTTGTAAGCAAGCTTCCAGACAGTCTTATCACTGATATCGTTACCCTTTCAGGGATTTCTATCTCATCATGGAAAAACCCCACTCTTTGAGTGGAAAAACCAATACTCGCATGGCGAGTACAAAAACTATTATAAAAGACCGTTATTCTTTGTACTTAGAATTGTTTTTCCGGTTTGCAGAACCGGGGTTTTTCCTGGCAAGGTCATAACCTGACATTAGGAAGGTGCAGGACTGCAAGGGGCATGGACTTAGGAGCTTGCTCATAAAGGCCATGTGACTTGAAGGACTGCGAGAGTCTGAAAGACTTATGCCCTTGACAGGGGTTTTTTATGTTTTTGTCTTAAAACCATAGAACTTAAAAAGCGAAGCCCCATTGAGGGGCTTGCTTTTAAGGCTTCGTAACTGGGTTCTTGATCACGAACTGGAAGTCACCCTTAGTGCCGAAGGCACGAGACTGGAGCTGAGCCTTGCCAGTAACCACGTTGGTTGTCTTGGTGTACTCTGGTGTGAAGATGACCTTCGCATTCTTGATGTGCTCCTTGATAGAGAAGTCCTTCTCGGTGAGGGCACCAGTGGTGCGGAGTGAAACACCGAAGTAGCCGAAGCGGTCGAGGTGACACTTGTTGCCGTTTGCAACCTCGTAAGTCATCACGTTAGCGAGCTCTATGAGCACTGCATAAACGTCTGACTCCTTCACTGACACGTTCTGCTCAATGCGCTTAGAAAGCTCACGAGTGTCGAGGATGCCTGGGTGCCATGCACGTCCATACCAGAGGTTGTTGCCAGTCTTTCTCTT
>DEJW01000045.1 GCA_002353585.1 Prevotellaceae bacterium UBA2738
AACCCAACAGGTGCTACAAAGGTATATCCTGTAATCTCTGTTCCTGTAACTGCTGGTACCGTAAATATAGAGTATCCTGTTAACAGCCTTAATTTCTACTGCTTCGAGTTCGTTCCACAGAGCACCGCTGTTGAGGCTGTAGCAGAGGCTAAGGCTGAAGCTGCTCCAAAGGTAGTGAAGGTTCTCAAGAATGGCAAGCTCTACATTGGCAACTACAACGTTGCTGGTCAGCAGGTGAAGTAAGAAATTCACTTCGTTCATACGTTAACGTTAACGGGAACGATAACTAATTTCAACTCCGCTGAGGGATTCCTCGGCGGAGTTTTTTTTGTGCAAAAGTTTGGAGGATTAAAAAAAGAATGGGATTTTTTACCTCCTAACCTCCCTAATTGCCCTCTCAGCCCAGTGTTTATGCGGCTTGACGATAGGGAGGTAGGCTCTTCAAACCTCCCTAAGAGGTCCCTCAGACCTCCCTATATTTATTAAAAACAACTAGGACAACAAAGACAACATTTTATATGATTAGGGAGGTCTGAGGGAGGTGTTAGGGAGGTCTTAGGGAGGTATAAGCCCCCTACCTCCCTATGCTCAGCCCAGTATTCATGCGGAAAGAGAAGGATTTAGGGAGGTTGCTCACGAAAAACCATAAGTTTTTCGTGAAATTAGAAATTAATAAATTGGAAATTAGTAATTTTTTCCTCTTTTGGTAAAAGCTATGCTTTTAGTGCTAAAAGTAATGCTTTTAGTTGCAGAAGTAATGCTTTTAGTTGCAGAAGTAATGCTTTTAGCTGCAGAAGTAATGCTTCTGCATGCAGAGGCAATGCTTCTACACACAGAGGCAATGCTTCCGCACGTGGAAGCATTGCCTCTGAATATGGTAGCTATGTTATAAGGCTTATGGGTTGAAGTACTTCTTGCCCATGTATATTACTATGCCCTTGGTGCCAGGCGCTACGCGCTGTCCCTGCAGGTTGTAGTAGTAGCTCTGCTTAATATTACCACCCTTGCTCTCACCAACTCCGTTTATGGCTGTTGTCTTTTCGTAGGAGAT
The DNA here is from genome assembly GCA_002353585.1 of Prevotellaceae bacterium UBA2738. Classification (GTDB taxonomy): domain Bacteria; phylum Bacteroidota; class Bacteroidia; order Bacteroidales; family Bacteroidaceae; genus Prevotella. The sequence continues at coordinate 1,052 of DEJW01000045.1, forward strand.
GGTAACAATAGCATAGCACTGCTTCTGAGCTCCAGAGGCTGGCAGACCGCTATTATCGAATGATACGTTAATGCTCTGCGTAGCACTGAGGTTATCGAGTGTAATATTAGCAGTCTTATTGCTGCCATTGAGAGGCAAAGAAACGGCTTCTGAGAGGAGATTGGAACCTCCGTTAACAGTTATGCCAGAAATCTTAATCGCGCCGTCTGTAGCCACGTCTGACGTGTTATTCTGGTATGCTACGATATTGATGGCTGTCATCTTGTAGCCCTCATTGACGGTAAACACCCAATCGCCACTGCCTGTACGCAACTTAAGGTAGTTTCCCGAAGTGCCTGAAGGGTTGACCTCACCGTTAAGGGTACATGATGTGCCTGTGATGGCAGTGTTCTTGTCTGTTGCCTTTGAAGAGTTGAATATATCGTTACCGCTGTCAGGTATATCAGGCAGAACGAAGTCAGGCTCCGTGGGGAAATCAGGCTCTGGGTCAAGAGTCTTCAGTCCCAGAGGATAGTATTCCTCGAAGGTCTCTGTAGCATCCTGGCGCTCATATTGGGTGATGTCCTGAACAATCGAGTTGGCATACACCTCAAGGTTGGTGTACATCACCTGACTGGTGTTGTTGGCATCGTTCTCACAGATGCTGTATGATTTGGCATCGGCTGCATTGTTAGGATTCAGGCCGTGGGCAGTCTCCCATGCGTCAGGGATGCCGTCGTTATCGGTGTCGGCAGGCTTGCCGGTGTCTTGCAGTTCAGGTAAGCCGCCTACATCGTTCTGAGAGTCTATCATGCCGTTCTTGGAGCCGTTGGAGCCGCTGAAGTATGCAATGCCCTTTAGTGCCTCCCAGCGCAGGCGCTTGTCTATATTATCGCGCCTGTAGCTCGCACCGGCATACTTGAGCACCTTCTCAAACGCCTTCTCGGCAGAGTGCATGGAGATTACGTTGTACTTGTCGAAGTCATAAGAGCTTGACACCGCGCGCTCGGAGGTAGCGCTGCTTGCCTTCCACGCTTCAAACGATGTTCCCTTGTCGGGGTCTATGGCTGCGTCGCAGAGGTTGTTGCTGGTAACCTCGGAGGAGCCGTACATGTAGTTGCCTGCTATATAGAACTTACCTGGGGTGACATAGCCTACGGTAGCCTTGAACTTGGTTTCGTCGGTACAGTTGCCACAGGCGGTAGTAGGATTAAGCAGACGTGTCCTGACTGACGATGCGGGACCTGGCTTGTAGTAGTTGTTGAGCATATTGAGATACTTAGGGAAGCCGTTGCCTGACTCACCGCCGTATGTGGAATTGCCGCCCCAGTTATATACTACGTTGTTAACATAGTCGATAGGCCCCTTGAGGGTTGATACATAGTCGTGGTCGAAGCGTGGGTTACGGCTGTCATGGTGAATGATGAGGTTATGGTGGAACGAAGCGTTCTTACCTCCCCAGATGCCGCCGTAGCCGTGACTGCCCTTGGCGTGTACTGATGCCTTCAGGCTCTCAGAGATTATGCAGTATTGCATGGTGAAATCGGTGTTGCCGTAGAAGGAGCAGCACTCGTCGGTTGACCATGACACTGAGCAGTGGTCGATGATGATGTTTGAGCAGCCTTTGCCGCCGAGAGCATCGTCACCCTCATATTTTGGGTCGGCGGCAGCCTTTGCCTGTGAACCCACATCGCCCATACGGAAGCGTATATAGCGTATGATGACGTTGTTTCCTCCAACGGTCACCGGATAGTCGGCAAGACAGATGCCATCACCGGGAGCCGTCTGGCCAAGGATGGTTTTGTTTCCCTGTATCTTCAGGTCTGACTTCAGGTGTATCGTTCCTGAAACATCGAATACAATTATCTTACTGCCTGCAGTGGCGGCGCCGAAACGGAACGAGCCCTGCCCGCTGTCCTCCAGATTGGTTACATGGTAGATGGCAAAATTTCCGTCATCCTCACGGCCGCCCGTGGTATAACGGCCGAAACCGTCGGCTCCGGGGAATGCAGGGTTCTGGTCAAACTGCGCCAATGCTGCGAGCACGTTGACCACAGCCAGTGCTGTTACTAATAATAGTCTCTTCATATTTGTGCGTTATGTTAATAAAAAAACATGAGGGTATATGCGGAAAACCGCATACGCCCTCACTTTTGTATAATCAGATATTACTTTCCTGCGTTAGGATCATCAGGAACGAATACGAAGCCATAGAAATACATAGAGTTAGCATTGTCAATCTGGAGGATTGCCTCGCCTTCCACTACGCGGAACTTATAGCTCTTATACCACTTCTTGACTGTTTCGGTCTCGCTACCATAAACAGGTATCACAGACTTCTCTGCGTCAGCAGCTACATTGAATACGTAAGGCTCCTGACCCTCCTGAGACAGCATGTTCTCAGACTTTCCGTATGCATAAATGTAGAGACGACCAGCAGATGGGAATGTCAACTTAGCAGTACTATTCTTCTTAATCTGACCACGGATGATATAGTTCTCACCTTGGTTGACAGGGTTGCCCACCCAGTCGTTACGTGCCTCTGTCCAGCCGCTTGCACTCTCGTTGTTGATAGTAACCTTGAACTTCTTGCCGTTGAACTCATTCTCAGATTCGATGTGGTACTGGAAGCCCTTAGTGGTAAACATCTGCTTACCCGTCATAGGCTCCTCCAGGACGTTGCCCCTCGCGTTAGGAACAGGCAAGCCCGTGTTAGGATCACGCTTTACAATCTTGTTGCCCTGCTCGTCGGTCTCATATACAGGCTCATCGCTATCCTCTGCTATCTGGGCAACGGTCACGTACATGGCAAGATCCATGTTTGGACTGTACTCTGTAGCTTCGGTGGCATCACCTATCTTAGTGTTTTCCTGATCATAGAGGGTGAAGCGGTATGACTTACCCACTACAAGACCTGTCCACTCATACAGGTATGCCTCTATCTCCTCCTGAGTGAGAGTGTGCTTGTAAACGCTCTCTTCAGCACCCTCTTCCTTCAGTGTCTCGTTGATTATGTATGAAGGAGCCTTACAGTAAGCCTTCTCAGCCTTCTTTGACTCTGTTGGCAGCATGTACCAGTTGAGCTTCATGCTGTTCTCTTCGATGCCGGTAATCCAAAGACCTGCGGGAGCTGTAGTCTTCAGCGTGGCATTCTTCTTCAGCAGAGCAGCGATGTCCTCGCTCTGAACGTAACCTTCGTTATAGAGCATACCGTTGGTAACCCACTTACTCTTGGCTCCATTGGCATCGATGGCACGTGCACGAACGTACAGCACATCGCTCTCGCTGATGCCTGCCTCGCCGAAGCATGGGTCGTTACGCTCAATGGAAACCTCACCGCTCTCGGTGGTGATGGTAGTGATGCCCTCTGTCTCGTCATATCCGCTCATGAGAGGCTCACGGCTGACCTGCACCTCGTACTTCGCAGCGGTAGCCTGCTTGGTCACTTTGATGTTCATGGCGAGAGAGAAGGAGTCAATCTCCGCCGTCACAGATGCCGGTGCATACGGACGCTTAGTGGAAGCGTCGGTGCTCCAGTCGTTCTGGTCTGGTGAGCATGATACCATCACGCCCATCAGCAGAACTGCAAATAATGCTATTATATTATATAACTTTTTCATTTCTTCTTTGTGATTAAAGATTAGTAACCGTATGAGTTATATACACGTGGCTTCTTGTCGGAACCGATAGAAGAGTTCACCACATTGCTGTAGATAGGCATGAGATAGCGGTTCTTGACATCAACGTCCTCATCCGTACACTTGGTGTTAGGAGTAATGTTCTTCTGGGTACCTACCAGACCGCTGCATATTGATGGCATCTCGGTGTCATAGTTAGCGTAAGCAGTCCTGAAGGAAGCTGTGCTGTAGCTATCGCCGTTAAGACCCTTGTAGTCGGTACCCTTACCAGGGTTGAAATCCTCCTTAGTGGTCTTATAGCCCATCTGTGAGAGCCAAGAGTAGTCTGTGCTGCCGCCATCGGCAACGGCGATGTCAGCACCCTTAGTCTCGTTGGTTCCGTCCTCACCGTAGTAGGTGATTGAGCTTGCGTCAATGTACTTCTCTGCCTCATCAAGATACTTGTAGTACATCTTGGTCTGGAAAATCTTCTCGCTGATGAGACGCTGGTACTCGGTCTTAGCCTTCCAGATATTCTGATGCAGGCGGTTCCAGCGAATGAGGTCCCACTTGCGGAAGTTCTCACCGCAGAACTCAAGACGGTTCTCAAGGTCAATCATGTCGAGCATAGACTCATAGTCTGTTGCCGCGTCAACCTTTGCAGCGAAAGCCTCCATGTCACCCTGAGGCGTGCTGCCCTGATAAGCATTCTTGGCATCGTTGAACGCGCGGTTATGTACCTGCTTTACATACCCTGCAGCTCCGGCATAGTCGCCACGGTAAGCGAGGCACTCAGCATACCAAAGCAGAATCTGCGGGTAGCGCATACGTACTACGTTGATGCCATAGCCGAACTTTGAAGAAGCGGTCTTGTTCTGGTTCTTCCAGCGGTCAGACATCTTGCGAATATCCCACTTGCCGACATAGAGGCCGAATGGCTTGTTAGAGATACGGCTCTCAATGGTCACCACGTCACTTCCGCCGCTGTACTGCTCCTTCTCAGAGGCGCTCTGGAAGGTGGTACGGTCAAGGTCCTTAATCTCGAAGTTGATACAAGTGATGTCACGACGGGTGTCGGTTGGCTGGTAAGAGTAGAGCTGTACAGCCGTTGTCTTCATCTTACCAGATGAGTTGTAGTTACCCCAGTCGGTAGTGTTGCCGTTCATACGTACGCCGACTGTGTAGCCAAGCTCGCCCGCGTTACCGAATCCGAACGGAATCTCAAACATATTCTCATAGTAGGTCTGGTCGAGCTCAAGCTTGTTTATCTTCTCCCACTCGTTGGCAAAAGAAGGATTCATGCGGTGAACACCCTTTTCTATAATCTCCTTGAGCTGCTGCTCAGCCTTCTCGTAGAGAGCCTTGCAGTCCTCGTCAGATGGGCGGAGTGTCAGGAAACCATGGTTGTCGCCTGTAGGATAGCTGGCTCTTACGTAGCCCTTGGCTTCCTTAGTCTTTGAAGAGTAGCCGCCTGCCACAGCCTGGTCGTTCTCATCCTCGCGGATAACGTATCCGGCACGTGTCATGTAGAGGTTGGCAAGGAGACCCTTTGCGAAACCCATGTTTACATGCTCAGATGTAACCTGTCCGCACCATGGAAGCTTATTCTCTTTCACCACTGCCTCCAGGTCGCTGATGAGGTAGTCAAGAATAACGTCACGATCTGTCTTGCCCTGATTTACGTTTGACAGGTCTGCCTGTGCCTTGTGTACCATCATAGGTACATCGCCCCATACGCGGATAAGGTCGAGATAAACCATTGCACGTATTACGCGTGCCTCGGCTGAGCTCTTCATCATCACGTCGTTGCCGGCTATGCTGCTGTTGCTGATACCGTCGATGATACGGTTACAAGCCTCGATGGTCTCATACTGCTTCTCCCACAGCGTGCCGAGCTTAGCCCATGATGTGGTGGCATTATAGTTCATGCCGTCACGCTCGTTGTTCTGACCTTTTGCCGTAGCACCGATACCGTCGATAAGTTCCACATCGGTGCCTGTGCCCTGGTGAATGGTCATAAGCTGAGAGTAAGGGTCAGCGCAGAGTTCGGCATAAAGCCCATTCACTGCATCTATTGTCATGTCCTCGCTGCTGAACACCACGCTCTCCTCAGCCAGGGAAGGTGATTTGGTGTCAAGCCAGTCATTACATGCCGTAAGCGCAAGCGCACCCAAGCATATTGCTGTTGTCTTAAATATATTTTTCATAATTGTATTCCTCCCTTGAATTAGAATTGTAAGTTGATACCCATGGTGTAAGAGCGTGCCTTTGGATAGGTAGCGAAGTCAATACCTGGACACATAGCGTTCTTATTGGTGCTTACCTCTGGGTCATAGCCAGAATAGCCAGTCCAGCATGCTATGTTGTAAGCAGTGAAGTATATTCTCGCCTTCTGCAGATAGAGTTTCTTAACCAGTGCCTTAGGGAATGTGTAACCTACCGTGAGGTTCTGGAAGCGCAGGAAGTCAGCCTTCTCAAGTGCCCAGTCAGAGATGAGCATAGCACTCGTTGCTGCCGGGTTCCAGTTGTCTCTGCCGGCGTTGATTTCGCTGAGGCGAGCCACTACATTGTCTGTACCACCGTAAGCAGCCACGGTGTTTGCGCTTGGACGACCAAGGTTCAGACCTGTAGCAGGGTCAACCCATGTATAACGATTGTCAACATTGAAGTCTGATATAAGGTTGTAACCTGCAGAAGAACCTGCATAGAATGAGTTACAAAGTCTTGTACCATTGAGAATTTCGTTGCCAAGAGAATAGTTGAAGAATGCTGTCAGGTCAATTGTACCCCATGTATTCTTCCAAGTTACGTCGAAGCCGAAACCACCAGTCCATGTAGGAACAGTGTTGCCGAGACGAATCTTATCGTTAGTGTCTATCTTTCCGTCACCATTCTGGTCAACATACTTTGGAGCACCTGGATAGATGGTACCGCCAGCGGTTTGGTTCTTACCATCAATAGTCTTCCATGTCGTGCCCTCGAGAGTAAGGTCATCAGTAGTATAGAAACCATCATACTTATAACCCCAAACCTCGCCGAGACGTCCGCCTTCTGTTACGTAGAAGTCGTTGTACTCAGAAATGGTAGAGCCTGCGAATGAAGAACTCTGGAATGGGTCGTCAGTCGTAAGCTTTGTAATCTTGTTGTTGTTGTATGCAACATTGGCATTGAAGTTCAAAGATATGTTCTTCGTGCTGAGTGCCGCATAGTTAAGAGAGAGCTCGAAACCCTTGTTCTCCGTAGAGCCGAAGTTCTGGTACTGGTAGAGGTAGCCTGAAGAGCTCTGCACGCGAGCCTTCATCAGCAGGTCGTTGGTGGAGTTCCAGTAGAAGTCGAAGCTACCGCTCAGCTTGCCCCTGAACATACCAAAGTCGATACCCACGTTACGAGTGATAGTGGTCTCCCACTTCAGGTTAGGATTGTAGAGGTAGCCGTTGGTCTCGATGAAGTAGGTACGCTCCCCATTGAAGTAAGGAGCAACGCCCGTGCTGCCTGATGCCTTGTACTGAGTAGCGATAAGACCGGCATCAATACGGTTGTTACCGGCGGTACCGATAGAGAGACGGAGCTTCAGGTTAGAGAGCCACTCAGCCCTCTTCATGAAGTTTTCCTCGGTCAGACGCCATGCGAGCTGAACAGCAGGGAACCATCCCCAGCGGTTGCCCTCGCCGAACTTAGATGAACCGTCGGCACGCAGGGTAGCGTTCAGGTAGTATTTGTCGTTGAACGTATAGAGCAGCTGACCGAAGAATGATGTGATGCGGTCGTCAGGATACTTGTAGTAGGTAGGAGTCATTGGCTTACCTGCTGACGGATTATCAAGAATCTTGTCGAAAGTATCGAAGCTCTCGCTGAAGCCGGTATATACATTACCGTTCTGGTCCTGCTTGGTCTGCTTCCACTCCTGACCTACAATCACCTTCAGGTCATCGGCATTGGAGAGGAGCTTCTTCTTTGAATACTGAGCTGTATTGGTGTTTGTGATAGTCTTTCTGTTGTCAACATTGAACACAACAGCAGGCATACCTGAGTCTGGGTACTTAGAGTTACGGTTTGCAATTGCAAGCCATGCCTGGTCTGTATCCTTATCCTGGAAACCGAAAGAGAATGCTGTCTTGAAACGCCAACTCTTCCATGGCTTCCATGTAAGACCGAAGTTGTAGTTGTGCTTCAGGGTAGTTACCTTCTTATAAGTGTTAACAACACGTGTGAGAGGGTCTACACGAGTAGAGGTTGAGTTCTCTTCATCCTCTTCACCATCGTCAGAGAGAGCATTGATTGGAGCATAACGAATAGCCTGGTTAGACCATGAGTTAGTAGCATTAGACTCGTTGCTGTCAGTACCTGAGCCCAGACCATCAACCCTCTGACGAGAGAGAGCGAACTTGAAGTCTGCAGACAGCCACTTGTTGAATGTAGCACCGAGTTTTGCTGTAACGTTGTTACGGCTATAGCTTGAACCACGCATGATAGCGTCCTGATCGGTATGAGCAAAAGAAACGTTAAAGTTCAGTTTCTTTGTACCACCATTAACACTTACGTCATAATTGCGCTGTGTACCCGTGCGACCGAAAATCTCGTCCTGCCAGTTATGACCTGCCATAGACTTCAACTGGTCGAGCTCTGCATAAGGACCGTAGTTGCCCCTGTCAGTGCTGAACTGCGTAGAAGAGGCAATCTCATACTGGTACATACCGAAGTTGTATGGATCCATCACGCCGATTTCCTTCACTACCTTCTTCCAGCCGAGAGAAGCGTTGAAGTTTACGTTGATCTTACCTTCCTTACCGCTCTTGGTTGTAACGATAACGACACCGTTAGCACCGCGCGCACCGTAGATAGCGGTGGAAGCAGCATCCTTCAGCACGTCGATTGTCTCGATATCAGAAGACGCAATGTCGTTGATAGAGGAAACCTCGAAACCATCCACGATGTAGAGAGGCGAGTTATCCTGAGACAGAGAACCACCGCCACGCACACGGATGGTGATGTCGGCATCAGGAGAACCTTCAGTAGTGGTTACGTTTACACCAGCCATCTTACCAGTAAGAGCCTCAGTTACATTAGACACTGGAATGTCCTCAATCTGCTTAGCACTTACCTGAGAGACAGCACCTGTAAGGTCACGCTTACGAACTGTGGTATAACCGATAGCCACAACTTCGTCAAGCATCTGTGCATCATCCTTCATTGATACATTGACAGATGACTTGCCAGCAACATCAACAGTTTGGTTCACCATACCAACGTATGAGAATACCAACTTGTGACTCTTGCCTTTCAGCGTAATGGTGAAGTTACCATCAAAGTCTGTCACGGTACCGTTCTGTGTGCCCTGTTCCATAACGGTGGCGCCAATGATTGGTTCGCCCGTAGGGTCCTTAACGTTACCGCTGACCGTCTGCGCCTGTATTGCTGAGCAGAAGAGCAGCAGCATAGCTACGAGCGCATAGCGTACGTTTTTAGTTTTTTCAGACATAGTTTAATAGTTTGATTAGTATTATTTGATTTATTGTTTAGCTATATTGCTTGATTCGTCGCTGATTTCAGAAAAGTTTAATTCTCTTCGTCTTATTTAGGCTTATCGGTGCAAAGTTAGTATTTTTTCACACAATTCTATGTTTATTTATGTTAAAAAATGTAACCCTGCCCCAAAATTAACAATTGGAGCCCGCAAATCACGATGATTTACGGGCTCTTTATGTAATATCTCCCTACTTTTGGGTATTATTTCATGGATGAGAAGAATGCCTTTGCTGAACCGAATCTTAGAAAAAGATCAAGACGAACCGGAATATGTTTACTGTCGTCAGTAACGTAGAAACGTACTATCTCTTTGTCCTTCTTGCCGTCTTTCTCAATATAGGAAATCACGAGGCATGGATACTTTTTGCCATCATCACCCTTGACGGTCTTCTTGTTGCGATACAAGAGTTTTGCCTTAACGACCTCTGAACCTCCAGCTATGCTGACGTTCTTGGTCTGTCCCTTCTGCCAGTCGGAGGTGTCAATATTCCTAAACTGCTGGAAGGCATGGAGCATATCGGTCATGCACTGCTGATAGAGGTGTTTTTCCACTGTCTTAGTGCCATCATTATGTATATGGCGTGTGGTGGTCTGACACTTACCGTTAGGGTATGAATACCACATCTCATCGACGTAATAACGCTTTCCCTCGCGCGCGCCTTTCCTATAATATAATGGAGTGAGCTTATCGGTGTATATGCTCATGATGGTGTCACGCATCATGAAATAGCGATCAACCTTTTTTGACGATGAAGTGACAAGGCTGGTGGTATAAGACTTCTGCCCCTTATATTCTGACGGAAAGGTCTTGAGCGATGCCGTTCCTGCCTTTATCCATATAAACTGCCAGTTGAAATAAAGGTTGTAGTTTATCGTCTCAGCACCATCGAAAGCGGTGATCTGGTACTCACACTGGGAATTAGCAGGAATGAAGAATGAAGAGTGAAGAATGAAGAATGTAAGCAACAACATCCTTCTACACGTCATTCTTGTCAAAATCATCATGTAATATTTCAATTCTTCAATCTTCATTTTTCATTCTTGCGCTCCAGTAGGTGCTCAGGCGAGCAAAACTCGGAACTTTATTATTTATTTAAGATAATCAGGAAGAGGGATGCCCTTGTTACGAGCACGCTCCTCATTACGTTTCTTTATAATGCGTTCGGTGTCACCCTTTTCTTTCTTTAGCACATCAGGTTTCTGCCTAAACAGAGGTTTAGACGTGAGGTTCCACGTTTTGGTGATGTCCCACTTTGCACGACACTCAACAGGTTCGCTATAGTAGTACATATCCTCAGGCTGACGGTCGGTAAAATAATCGCCTGTATCCCACTCACCATTACTGTTGGAATCGACAAAAGCACGCAGATAATATGTCTCAGGTACGATATAATAGAACTCTGCAGTACCATCCTTTGCCTCTGCTGTCATCAACACCTTGTCTTGCTTATCGAGGAGCTGGACGATAACGGGAGCATTAACGCTAACGTTAACGTTAACAAAAAGGGAGGCGTAGTCTTCGAGCTTTCCCACCTGTATGCCCATCTTGTACTTTCCGTTTGCCACACCATATATATCTGTGAACGCCAGCGAGTCAACCTCAAATGAATATTTGGTACCAGGCAACCAGTCTGTATATACTTCACACGTTCTGTCTTTCACTGGGGTAACGGTAAATGGTGAGCGATACCACAAGGAATCCTGTTCAACATACAGATGCAGAGCCTCCTTGTCAAACTTCTCCAATGGTGAAGGGAAGGTAATCATTACGGCATCGGTTGGTGACATAACCGAAGGAGCGGAATACCTCACCTCAAGTTTCTTTGCTGGCATTACGGTATCAACCACCTCGCCTGGTTCTGCCCTGCGCAAACGTTTCGCCACCTCTTTTCTCCAGTCTGCCATTTCTTCCTCTAATGCCTTCTGGCGCTTGGCGTAAGGTGACTTGGACAGTATCTCTAATGTATCTTTGGTTAATCGTTGCACTCCGAGACTATCAGAAATATATGTAGTCATCTCTATTCTTAACGTATCCTGATTTACCAAAGCCATATCGCGTAGCCAGTATCTCACGGTGTCAGCCTTTAGCGATGGTTCTACGATAAAGAGATTATCCCCTACCCCCTGCATGTGGGAAGGAGCGTTAAGAAGATGTAGAGAAGGAAGCTTATGATTGTCCAATAAAGGCTGATTGTCACGATAAATCAGGGAATCAACCACTGGTGCTGTAAAGAACAGCGTGAAGTTTTCAGCATTCTTACGCTCTGCCTTCAGGAAATAGCGATTGGTCAGCTGGTGGTCAAAGGCTCTGAGCACTATATCGTCTGGATAGAAGTGAGTGTATCCCGTAAGTGATATGTCCTTAATGTGATTCTGGTCTTGCCAGAGGGTGTCCTGTCGAACGTCTGGTTTGCATGAAGGAACAATGATATCATGGCTGAATGCCATCTTCTCGCTACGCTGGGTGAAACGATAGTCGCCATCGACATCCATCAGTGCTCCTACAGTGTAACTGCCTGGTGCAACACCCCAAATAATGAAATGTCCACGAGAGTCGGCTCTCGCCACACGCTTCATAATGCTGTCACCATCAGCATACAGTCCGACGAGGATGCCCTTGACTGGCTCAAGATTGCTGGCATCGAGCACATAGCCGCTAACCTGAAGGGTGTCTATGGCATCACCTGTAGAAAAGGTGTAAGAATAGTTGCCCATAGGATTACCCTCGTTATTATCGCTGATGGCATCGCTGAAGTCTATGGTGTAGGTAGTATTAGGTTTCAGCGAGTCGAGCAGATTGACATAAATATTCTTACCTGTCACCTTAATCTCTGGCTGTTGCATCTGCGGAGGTGACACTATCACCTTCTCGTTTGCCGACTCCAGTTTGATAAACTCGTTGAATCGTATGGTCACCTTACGACTGGTGACGTTGGTGGCATTCTCCTCTGGTGTGGCACTAACTACGTATGGCGGTTTCTCATCATACCAACCGCCATCAGGGGCTCCCATGCGGGCACAGGAGGTAAAAATGAAGAGTGAAGAATGAAGAATGAAGACCGAAATGATGAGCTTTGCGAATAATGCGAGCAAGCACTTTCCCCTGTAAATCATTCTTTTCAAAATCTTATTGTAATATTTCAATTCTTCATTCCTCATTCTATATTCTTCATTTCCAGAAGTTCTTCTATATGCTTGCGTGTGTTGGCAAGGCGAGGCACCTTGTGCTGTCCTCCGAGTTTGCCTTTGCTACGTAGCCAGTCGTCAAAGAGGTCGTGGCGTGCCTTCACTATCTTCAGACAAACCATGTTGATATCTTTAAATCGCTTAGCCTCGTAGTCAGAGTTAAGTTCTTGCAGTTTGCTGTCAAGAATTCTGGCGAATTCATCAAGGTTTTCAGGTTCTTTACGGAATTCTATCAGCCACTGATGGTGGGGCACCACACCTTCAGACCTGAACACAGGAGCTGCAGTGTATTCGCGCACCTCGGCACCCGTCTGCTGGCAAGCATACTGCAAGCCTTTCTCTGCATTATCCACTATCAGTTCCTCACCAAAAGCATTGATAAAACTCTTGGTGCGACCAGTAATGACAAACTTATATGGCTTGATGCTTGTAAACTTTACCGTATCGCCTATCATATAACGCCATAATCCACACGAGGTAGATATTATCATGGCGTAATTTTTGCCCATTTCAACGCCCTCAAGCGGTACTACTTTGCTCTCATCAGTCAATCTGCCGTCGCCGTCTATTGCCTCTGTAGGAGCAAATTCGTAGAATACATCATAGTCGAGCATCAGCATCATACTGCTATCAGCAGGGTCATTTTGTATGCCGAAGAAACCCTCAGAGGCGTTGTAGGTCTCCATGTAGTGCATGTCGCTCTTGGTGATAAGCTGCTCATACTGCTTACGGTAAGGTGTAAAGGCTATTCCTCCGTGGAAGAACACCTCAAGGTTTGGCCACACCTCCTCCAGATGCTGCTTGCCTGAGAGTTCCATAACGCGACTCAATACCGACATCATCCACGATGGTACGCCACTGATGTTTGTCACGTTGGCTTTCAGACACTGACGAGCGATGAGTTCACGCTTACGGTCAAACTCGCTAATAAGTGCAGTCTTCTTATCTGGCACACGAACGAGGTTTACCACGGGGTTGATATTCTCAATCAGAATGGCTGAAAGGTCGCCCACCAGTGAGTTTGCCACATTATAGTTAGGACTATGCGAACCACCGAGTATCAGTGCACGACCGTCAAAGAGTCTTGATTTGGGGTTATTCTGCAGGTAGTAAGCCACAACATCGTTACCACCCTGATAGTGTATGCGCTTGAGTCCCTCACTGCTTACGGGAATGAACTTAGACTTATCGTTGGTGGTGCCTGATGACTTGGCATACCACTTCACCTGTCCACGCCAGAGAACGTCACGCTCTCCGTGGCGCATACGGTCTATGTATTCCTTCAGTTCTTCGTAAGTGTTGACAGGCACACCTTTGCGGAATGCCTCATATAATGACGATTTGTCAAAAGAACCAAAGCCATGCTCACTACCATAGAGAGTATCGGCCGCCTTAGACACAAGACGTTGGAGCACTGCCTCCTGCAGCCCTATGGGTGCAGTGAAGTGATGCTCCAAATCCCTTTGGCGCTTACGGAAATATAATGATGCTATAGAGGTAATACTCATCTTTCCTTGTTTTTATCGTACAAAGATAGTGAGTTTTGGTAATATGCGGAAATTTATTAGGTAAATTTAACGGTTATGGCAGTTGCAGCAGTCACTTTTGCAATCCTTACAGCAATCACTCTTTCCCCCACCACGATGTATGTAGCGTAGGACAAGAGCAAAGGCTACCACTACTATAGCCAGCAATATCCATGATTGCACATTCATAATACTATTATTATCTGGTATATTATCAGTGCCACGACATAGGCTATGGCACACTGTCCGCAAACCACGATGAGGGCATCACGATTACCTAACTCACGTCGTATTGATGCTATAGCAGCGGCACAAGGAGTATAGAGCAAACAGAACACCATGAGCGAGAAGGCTGCAGCAGCAGAGATGACACTGGTAAGCGCCACACCGCCAAAGAGTACCTCAACGGTGCTCACAACACTCTCCTTAGCCAGGAAACCGCCAACAAGGGCTGTTGCCACTCGCCAGTCGTTGAAACCAAGGGGTTGGAATATCGGAGCCACCACTGATGCCATGTGTCCTAACATGCTCTCAGACTGGTCTTCCACCATATTGAAGCTGAAAGAGAAACTCTGCAAGAACCATATTACGATGGTAGCACAGAAGATGACGGTGAATGCCCTCTGCAAGAAATCACGCGCTTTCTCCCACAACAAGAGGAGTGTGGTGCGCATTCCTGGCATTCGGTAGTTAGGCAGTTCCATAACGAAAGGTACTGCTTCGCCCTTAAACACTGTGCGCTTTAGTATCAGTGCTACCATTATACCTGTCACGATGCCCAAGACATACATTATACACATGACCCATGCGGCATTCTCTGGGAAGAAAGCTGCTGCGAAGAATGCATAGATAGGCAATTTTGCTGTACAAGACATAAAGGGGGTTAGCATTATGGTAAGACGACGGTCGCGCTCAGAAGGCAGGGTGCGACTTGCCATTACTGCTGGTACGGAACAACCAAAACCCATAAGCAACGGTACGATGGAACGACCTGACAAGCCCAGCCTGCGCAACGACTTATCCATAACGAAAGCTATGCGAGCCATATAACCTGAATCTTCCAGCATACTGAGGAAGAAGAACAGTATCACGATGATAGGAACAAAGGTTGCCACAGAGCCAACACCTGCATACACACCATCAATGATGAGCGAACGTACAGAGTCGTTGATTTCCCACGACTGCAGAGTTTCGTCACTCACACCCGTAAACCAGTCTATCGCCTCCTCCAGCCATTCCTGCATGGTACCACCGAGGATGTCAAAGGTAACCCAGAATATAAACGCCATTATGAGTGCAAAGGATGGCAAGGCTGTCCACTTGCCCGTGAGCACCTTATCTATGCGTTGAGAACGAAGAGCCTCCTTGCTGTTGCTGGGCTTTACCACCGTCTGACTGCACAGTTTCTTGATAAAGCTATATCGCATATCTGCCATAGCCGCAGCACGGTCCATGCCTCGTTCCTCCTCCATCTGGCAGAGGATGTGCTCTATGGTTTCTTTCTCGTTTTGCGATAATCCGAGGCTATCTGCTATTATGGTATCACCCTCGGCTATCTTTGCTGCAACAAAGCGCAACGGTATTCCTGCCCGCAAGGCATGATCTTCCACAAGGTGCATTATGGCATGCAGACAACGGTGAACGGCACCACCATGATCTTCAGGACTACAGAAATCCTGCCTTGCAGGTTTCTCCTGATACTTAGCCACATGTATAGCATGTTCTATCAACTCGTCAACACCATGATTCTTATTTGCTGCGATGGGTACGACAGGTATGCCCAACAAGCGTTCCATCTCATTGACGTGCACCGTGCCACCATTGCCCTCCATCTCGTCCATCATATTCAGGGCAAGCACCATAGGTATGCCGAGTTCCATGAGTTGCATGGTGAGATAGAGATTACGCTCTATATTAGTAGAGTCAACAATGTTTATGATGCCCAGGGGTGCTCCGTCAGGATTGCCCTTGCCTAAGATAAAGTCGCGACTGACTATCTCCTCGGCACTGTAGGGCGAAAGACTGTATATACCTGGCAGGTCGGTAACCTCTGTATTAGAACGTCCGCGAATGCTACCACTCTTACGGTCAACCGTCACGCCAGGGAAGTTGCCCACATGCTGGTTGGCACCCGTCAACTGATTAAAAAGCGTGGTCTTACCGCTGTTTTGGTTGCCTGCAAGGGCAAATCTCAGTACTGTGCCCTCTGGTAATGGGTGCTCATTTTTAGAATCATGATAGCGTCCACCCTCACCAAGTCCTGGGTGGAGCCTCTCCTCAACCCTCCCCTGAAGGGAAGGGGGATTACTCTCACAGCTATCTTTCTCAAGCGAGTTTGTTGCCACCTTCCCTTCAGGGAGGGGATAGAGGTAGGCTTCTATCTTCTTAGCATCATCCTTACGCAAGGTGAGGGCATAACCCTGAATCGTCAACTGCATAGGGTCGCCCATAGGAGCATACTTGTTAAGCGTTACCTCAGCACCTGGTATCACACCCATGTCAAGAAAATGCTGACGCAATGCTCCTTCGCCACCTATACTCTCAATGATGGCTGTCTGTCCTATCTTTAAGTCCGAAAGTTTCATTTCTTTTTGTTTTTTGCAAATGCAAAAATACACAAAATATATGAAAAAAACATCCTTCTATCGCTTTTTTGTGCGAAACAACACCCAAAATACCTACATATTATTATTTTTTTACTACCTTTGCACCTGAAGAGGGTTGAGGGTTGAAGTTTGAGATTTGAGGTCTATTTTCAATTATCAATTAAATAAAGAACAATGGTAACTATTAAGAATTATGAAGAATTTGCCCAGTACGAGGGCAAGGTGCTTGGCACCTCAGACTATGTACAGCTGACGCAGGAGCGTATCAACCTATTTGCGGACGCTACGCTGGACCACCAGTGGATACATGTGGACACGGAGAGGGCAAAGACAGAGAGCCAGTTTGGCACCACGATAGCTCACGGCTATCTCACACTGTCAGTACTGCCTTATCTGTGGAACCAGATTGTTGATGTGCAGAACGTGAAGATGCTGGTAAACTACGGCATCGACAAGATGAAGTTTGGACAGCCTGTATTGAGCGGTCAAAGCCTCAGTCTCACCACAAGTCTGCAAAGCATTGCCAACCTGCGTGGCGCAGTAAAGACAGAGGTGAAGTTCACCATGAATGTAAAGGAAACTGGTAAAAAGGCTATCGAAGGTATAGCTATCTTTATCTATTATTTTAATGAATAGAACCAGTAGATAGATTATATCTTCTATACTAAAAAACAGTAGCCAAGTCAAAACCCGATGCGGGGTTTTGGCTTGGCTACTTCTATTGGCTGCACATCGGCAGGGGTTATCTGCATAAGGTGGCGACGGTCTAAATTACCCTTTTTCATACATCGCATAGCGTGATTGAGGTAAGTTTTCTCAAGCAGGTTTGCCACAAAGCGGGCATTGCCCCATGTCTTGGCATCACGCACCTCGTATGCTTCCTCTATTATGGTGCGATATTTGCGCCATGCTGCCTTGGTAAACTCATAACCATACTCAGCAACTCTACGGCGAGTTATTTCAAGAAGTTCTTCGATGGTGAAATCCTTAAACTCATACACGTTAGGAAAACGTGAGTTGAGTCCAGGATTAAGCTCAAGAAGCTTCTTCATCTCGTCTTTATAGCCGCAGAGCACTATGGCTATGTCGCGCTGCTTCTCGTCTGACAAGATATCCATGAGCAATGGTATGACGAGTTTGCCAGGGTCCCAGGGGTTACTGCTGTTAAGCTGGTAAGCCTCGTCTATCATCAGCACACCGCCCTGAGCTTCCTCTATTGCCTGGCGCACTGTGCGCTCTTCATCACCCCAGCGAGTACCTACAAAATCTTTTCGGCTACATAGCACCACATGACCTCTGCTCAAGGCTCCTGACCTTTTGAGCAGCGAGCCCATTATCTTGCATATAGTGGTCTTGCCGGTGCCTGGTCTGCCGAAGAAGATGCTGTGAAGGGATATCTCGTGGGACTTGCCCTCGGGGTTCACCTTCTTCATCACCTTGTTATAGCGTGACAGCATCGTGAGCTGTTCTATGCGCTGCTTGATGTCGTCGCAGCCCACCAGTTTGTTCAGCTCTTCCCTGGGGTTGAGGATAGGCGACAGTATCTGGAAATTCGCCTTCGGTTCATGTGTCCCCAAATCTTCTTCATCGTCAGGGTCAAGCTCATGGCTGAATGGCACAAGACTGCTGTCGGGGTCTGTGTCAGCATCATCATCAATGTCGAGGTCATCAGAAGGCGAATTAGAATTAGAATCAGACTCTTCTTTCGTGCTGTCGCTATCAGACATTCCATTTACAAACTCGTTCAGCATACGCTCGAAATCATCATCTTCTTCTTCCGTCGGCTTCCCTTCTTCTGCTGCTGGCCCGGTGTCATCATCCTCGTCATCGTCATCTGTTATCTCCCAGTCTGCTGCTGTTCCTCCAAGGAAGCAACTGCGGTCTAAGTCGTTAACATCAACAAGAATGTCACTCGTCTGTGAGAGCAGACTGCTGATATCTATGCCGGCAGAGACACGTTCGGTATAGCGGGATTTGAGTGTGCTTACCACGTAGTTCTCTATATCGGTTATGGTCCATTCGCGCACCATTCCTGATTCCCATCCCCGCTTGATGTCACTCTTCAGCACGGCCTCTGCCGCACGGTTGAGACGCATATCCCTTATCATTATCCAGCTGTACATATAGTGCAGGATTTCGGGATAAGTGAGCGCCCCTGCCTCTGCCCTGCCCATGGTAGGAAAATACACTCGTAGCGCAGGTTCAGCCTGCATGAGGTCGTTTATCTCCTGCTCTGTTCCTGCTATGACAATGACCCTGTCGGGGCTGTTACTCATGATATTCCACATCAGTTCCTTCAGTATGGGCTTGCCCTTGGCGGTGGAGAGAATACCTACATTGTATATGAAGTAGATTTCTTTTTTCTGTGTCATGATGCCAAATGCCGTTGTTATAATGTCGGCAGAGGCATCGTTCTTGGTAAACAGAGAATTGAGTCTGTGGTAGGGACTGGCAGGGGTAAGTTCGTCATACAGTCTCTCACAGTTTATGGTCGTCTTCTCAAAATCCCTGAAGGCAATCAGTTTCAGGAATATAGCCAGTTCCATCAGGTAGTTGGCTGTCTTCGCCTTGAGCGTGAGCATGTAGTTGTTACAATACTTGATGGGATTGGGTTTACCCTCGTCCAGCAATCCTTCGACCATCTCCCACTGCTTGCGGCGTATTATCCACTGCTTCAGTGGCTTTATGCCTACAAAGCGCTGGAAGTGCTCTCCACACCATGCTGGCGACGCGTTGTTGTTGAGCCGCTGAGCCAATGCCACTTCGGGGGTTATGCCCTTGCACAACTCCACATTCACGATGTGAATGACGCATTCATTCTCAATAGGGTCCATATAGTCCTGCAATACCATATTGACCATCACAGTCTGTATTTCCTCCTGCTTAGGCTTGCCGGCAGGCATCTTGACGTTAGCGAGCAGGGTGTATTTGCCTTCTGTCCAAGGCAGACGCACGTCCATTAACACGTCAACCTTGCATCCCTCTACTACGTAGGCTGCTGGCGACTTATCCTGCTGAATAAATCCCATCAAAGTGTAAGTGTCATCATATAGGTAGAAATCAATTAGCGCATCTTCAGGCAATGGCTTGCCTGTTTTCATTACTATCTGCAGGTCGCAGGGTTCATACATCACATCCAGATTGTGGCTGTTTGCCGTGGCAAACATGCTGAGTTCAAAATCAAACTTGTTTTCCATCGCTACGTTAGATTGAAAATTGAAAATTAAAGATTGAAAATAAATAAATAAAAATTGATAGTTAGAGAATGGTGACAATACACTTACACGAGCTGTGTCATAGCCCATGTTTCCGAGGTTGTATCAATAAGTCAAAGAGCGCAGACGTCAGCACACAGAGCATCTCCTCAGGAGAAAATCTGGGCTTGGGTTAAAGGGTTAAACAATAAAGTGAATAATGATTATTTCCTACCTTTCATATTCGGTATTGAATTTGCGGTTGCAAAATTAAAAAGAAAATTGAATATTGAATGTTGAAAGTTGAAAGATTTTTCTTTGCGTTAAGAATAATTAACAGTTGGCGACAGCATGTGCTATACTGGTATGTTTAGCGTAAAGGTACTACCTTTACCTTCTGTTGACTCCACGTCGATTGTGGCATTCATGGCATCGGCTATGAGTTTGCATACATGCAGACCTATGCCTGTTCCCGGCACAAAGGCATTGACCTTCTTAAACAAATCGAAAATCTCATTCTGTTTGTCTTGCGGTATGCCACAGCCTGTGTCCTGGCAATATACCGATAATATTCGCTCGTTCTTATGATAAGTGAATCCCACACGTATAGTGCCCTCATGGGTATTCTTTACAGCATTGTTTACTAATGCATCAAGTATCACCTTTATATGTTCAAAGTCCACCTCCACATCAAGTGCACTCAACGGCGATTCTACGATGTACTCCACCTTTGACGACACAAAATATTTCTTCATTTCACCGGCAGCTTCCACGAAGGCTTTCGCAAAATCTATAAGGTGCAACTTTATCGTTATGCCGTCGGTGTCAATGTTTGAAAGACGCAGAATATTATCTATGATATTGATGAGCATGGTACAATTATGCTGCATGATGGCAAAATACTGTTCCTTCTCTTCCTTTGTGGCTCCCACCAGCATCACCTCAGCAAATCCATTGATGAGATTGAGAGGCGTGCGTAACTCGTGGGTCATATTGGCAAGGAATATGGTCTTCTGCTTAGCTGCATCGTTGGCTATCTTTGTCTGTTCCTTGAGCAACTGCTGCACCTGCTGGAATTTATTGTTGAGCGTTTCCATCTCACGCATCACGTATTCCTCTTCCAAATGATAGCGGTACAGGTCGTGCCTGTTATGTTCCTCCTTACGGTTTACCACTGAGTCGCGATGATACATCTCCAGTTTTTCACTCAGGTCAAGTGCACAAAGAGAGAATCCCTGATACCTGCCGTCATCGCTCATCACGGGGTTTATTCTCAACTCGAGAGTTACGTGAAGGTTCAGTTCTGGTATGTCAACAGGACAGCAGAACCATGCCTTCTGTCCATGGTCGAGCATCAGACCATTGAATATTATCTTCAAATCATCACGAGTGGAAGAACGCAAATACTGCTCACCCTTGCCTACTCCACCTTTGTCGAATATTTGAATCATGGCATTGTTGCAGTTTGCCAAGTTTCCCTTGGCATCGTAATATGCCATACCAAAATCGGTTATCTCGGTGATATGCGAGAACTCACGCAACTGGATATCAAGTAGCTTCTGTTCCTTCAAACGGTCGGTTTCATCGTGCATGGCGAGATAAACATAGATAGGCATACCTCTCTTATCCGACTTTACTGAAGCATCCACCCTCATCTGTCGCCATTCGTCTGGTGCAGCGTTGTGTTTCCTCATGCGGAATGAGATGAGCGGCATATTCCTCTCGCCTGCATCTACACGTCTGCATGCCTCCTGTTCTATGTATAGGTCGTCAGGATGAATCAGTTTCTCGTAGTCTTTCATTGACAATCCGCCCTGCGGCAGGAAGTCGCCCGATACATTATACACCCACTGCCTGCGCACGTTTATGGCAAAGACGTTACAGTCCGTCAGCGTTATCGACAGGTGTGCCACAGCCTTAAACTCGCGCTTCAGGTTGCCCGTATTGCCGCCTCGCATGGTGAACACCAAGGCTATCGTGGCTCCCACAAACAGCAGTATTATGCCCACTATGGCTATGATGTCAAGCAACGCATTGCCCTCGTCGTTCGTATTACCTAATAGCCATTTGTTCAGCAACGGCTGGTAGCACCCTGAACGCTGCAAGCGCTCAAACTGCGTGTCGAGTTCTTTCAGCAGTGCCTCATCGCTGCTCAGAAAGTGGAAGTTTCCCTCAGGTATGTCTATATCGTCAACTGTTATACGGTCTTGCAGGGCAAACATCTTTATGTCGTTCTCTATACCCGCTTTACCACATATATAGTACCTTATCTTACCGTGAAGTATCTCGTCGAGTGCATCATGAGGGTCGCGCCAGCTGACCGTGAACACGGGTGCATTGTTGAAGTATCTGAGCAGATAGCGGTCTATGTAGTTCCATGTGTTGGTATATATGGTGTCGCCAGGCTTTATCAGCTCGATGCTGTGTAGCGAACGTGTGGTGTTGAGACGCACCACCCCCACTTGGTAGTTTATCAACTCTGCCTTGCCATACTTCACACCATGTATCTCGTCTGGCTTCTTTACGTCCATCATCAGCTGTGCCTCGCCTGAATAGAGCATACGCTTGGCGGTCTTATAGTCCATCATGCGTATCTCGTATGGCACATGCAACTGACTGAATATCTGCTCCACCATTTCTATGAGCAGTCCGTCTGGTTCGCCCTTATCGTTGCGGAAGGTATAAGGCTGGAATATCCAGTCGGCAACCACCACCAGCGGATGTGCCTTGGTATAGCGTATGCCTAACGGCAATGTATTGTCGCCCTCGCGTGTTGCATATTGCGACACCCACGATGATGCTCCTGCTGCTGAGACAGGGGTAATCAGGAGCATGAAGAATGCAAGCAACAACATCCTTCTACACATCAAGTAATATTTCAAACTTTCAACCTTCAACCTTCTTCAATGGTAAATCAATATATATAACGGTGCCATGACCTATGCGAGACTCCACATCTATGCTGCCACCTATCATCTTCACAAAGGCATGACAGATAGGCATCTCCAAACCAGAGAGTATAACACCATTGGCGAACGTACGGTAGTTGGCATTCACGTGTGGCTCGAATATGTTGTCTCGTATATCGGGTGGTATGCCCTGTCCGTTGTCTTCTATTGCCACAGTGAGGTGATCCTTACGATACATATAGCGCACATTTATTGTTCCGTAGTGTGTGTAGCGGGCAGACAATGCCACCGCCTCCTTCAGTATTCGGCTTACCACACCAGCGTCAAAGTATAGAAATAGCTCGTCATACAGGTTGTCTATTCTGTATGTCACCGTACTTTGCCTATAAGGCTTCAGTCCCTGCTCTATGGCATCCTGATACACCTTCACAAAATCGTTCTTCTCCTGTTCCTGCTTGAACATATCAGCCTCTATGCGCGAAAGGATGAAGATATCGTCAGATAGCGTAGCCAGTCGCTGCGTGCTCATCTTTATTCCATTGACCAGTATATGCTCATTCTCGATGGATTCGTCTTTTTTGAACGATGACAGGTTCTTCTGTATCATCACTAACGGCTGACGCATAGAATAAGATATGTTACGTATGAAGTTCAGCCTCACCTGGTCTGCCTCGCGTGCCTTCTCCTCCTCCAGCATCAGCTGCTTATGCAGGCTTATCTGTGAGGTGACATCCTTACATGAACCGAAGTAATAAAGCACGCTTCCATCGGCGTTTTTAAACGGACACACATGTACCTCCATATGCATACGCTCGCCCTGGGCATTGCGCAACAGCGTACCCACCACTATGTGCACCTCTCTGTCCTCGTAGGCATCAGCACGATAGAACGACTTAAAGACTAACTTCATGTCGCGACTTTGTATCATCTGTATCACCCTCAGCTGCGGTATGCCAACCATGCGCTGCTTGATGTTGTCGTAGTAGAACAGCCTCTTCGCCTCTGGATAATAGCGCAGCATCACTATGTCGGCATTGCGCAATGCCTCGTCGCGTCTCTGACGCAACTGCTGTCCCTCATTCCTCATCTTCATCACGCTGCGCTCCTTCTTCTTTATCTCGCGGTGGTATCTCACATCCTCGGTTATGTCACTGATGAATGCCATGTAGCCCACCAGTTGCGCGTCATCGTCAAAGGTCTTCAGCAGGTGTACGTAGAAGTAATTATCACCCTCCAGCGCAAACGGTGCATAGTCTTCAGGACGGCTGGTGTGTATGCAGAAGCGTATGTCGTGGTCGAATCCCCCTTCCATATCTATGTCTTCAAGTATCTTTACATCTCTGATATTAAATGGTCTCTGCATCAATGCGTCTATGTCTTTTACGCCCATCCTGTCGCACAGCACCTTGTTCATGCCTATCACGTTGCCGTACGCGTCAAAACGTATTATGCCTCCCAACGCTATGCTGAATGCCGTCTTGTAGCGTTCGTGCAGAACTCTCATACGGTCCAGGTGCGCCTTACTGTCGGTTATGTTGTTCTGCACTCCATATACAAGGTAGATCTTGCCGTAATCATCGGTGATAGCCTGCATACTCACCTCTATATCCACTATCGTCTTCGTTTCCTCGTCTATATAACCGCGAAGCGTCTTGGTGGATATCATCCCAGGGTGGGTTATCAGGTGTGTCACCTCAGTGTGTATTATGTTGAAGTCCTGATCAGGATAGAAGCGTGAGAATTCAAACGAGCTATATTCTTCCTCCACCTTTCCACTCGGCGTCATCCATGCGTATGTACCTGCTATAACGTCATACACCCACACCTTCACACCGTTTGACGAGAGTATCAGCTCCATCTGACTGTTCACGTCGCCCAGCGTGCTGTGTGAATAGTAGGTGCGGTAATAGCGTATGGCATAGATTATGGCGAGCATCACGGCAAAAGCCCCTACGAATGCAAGCAGCAGATAGAGAAACAGGAAGTCAGCCCCCTCGCGCTCAGGATACATCCAGCGGTTTATCATCTGGTCTATCTTGCCCTCCTGCTGCATCACCAGCAGTACGCTGTCAAGCGCATGGAGCAGCTCTGGGTCGCCCGACATAAACCTGTATTCCCCTGGCGGTATCTCCGTAGCAACGAGAGCATAGCCCTCTACGTGGTATTTCCTGAGCACCCACTTGAGCATCATGGTGTTCCATAGCGCCCCGCCCTCGCCCTTGCTTATCATGTGGAGCACGGCATGAGCCATATGCACCTCAGTGGTTATCATGCTGTCAGGCACACCTATCTCCTGCAGGTAATGATGCGCCCTACTATTGTCGCTCACCATCAACGGCATCCTACGTAGCACACTGGCAGTGGCAAGGGGCACCGAATCGCGCTTCGGCACCAGCAGACTGTTCTCAAACAGGCATATCGTCACATTACCAAAACTGCCGAATGGCGCATTGTAATTTGCCGCCACACCGAATGACAGGTCAGCACGCTCGTTCTTCAGATCAACGTGCACGCTGTCCTGATGTCTCAGCCTAACCTCGTATGGCAGATTTATGCGCCTCATCACCTCCCTCACCAGCTCCACGTCAAAGCCGTCAGGCTGCCTCTTGTCATTAATAAAGGCATACGGCCATTTCTCCCACGCATCTTCATAGATGAGCGGGTGCTCCGCAGTGTATCTTTCCTTGAGACTGCCTGCCGCCAATGAACTAATGAAGAATGAAGAATGAAGAATGAAGAATGTGAGTAACCACAACCTTCTAAACGCCTTTCTTGCCAAAATCTTCCTGCAATATTTCAATTCCTCATTCTTCACTCTTCATTCTTCATTTACGTATCATCCTGCAAAGGTAAACATATTTTTTGAAAAAAAAGCACAAGGAAGAGAAAAAAGTAAGTTTGGCAGCTAAGCTGCCGCACGCAGTTACTTAGCAAGGGCATACGGTTACTTAGCAAGGACGCGCGGTTACTTAGCATCCGCGTGTGGGTGCCAAGCATCCGTAAACTGTTTTTCATGGCGGCTATTACGTCTTATCGTCTAATCCACTATATATATATAGGTGGATTAGACGATAAGACAAAATATCTTGTCGCGTGGGACAATAAAAAATCAATGTTTCACCTTCACGTGCTTAGCCTGCTTTTTCCACTTGATGTAACCTGCTATGGCTATTATGACGTAGAGCCCGTAGAGCAGAGCCTTGAAGGGGATGCCCTTGTGAACGTAAAGCACGCAGCAGACTACATCCACCACTATCCAGAAGAGCCACTGCTCAAGGTATTTCCTTGCCAGCGCCCACAGGCCGACAAAGGAGAGGGCATTGGTGAAACTGTCGAGCACGGGCACGGTGGAGTCCGTCCAAGTGACCAGTACGTAATAGGTTGCTGCCCAGGCAAGGAAGAAGAAGACTACCACGGGCAGGTATTGCTTACGCGGCATATAGACAATAGGCAGGGGCTCGTGCTTCTTACGGGTGCGACGGAAGCGCCAAAAGAACCAGCCATAGACGGCGGCAAGGGTGTAATAACACGCCATGCCTGCATCGCCGTAGAGTCCGTGGCGCCAATAGAGCACTACATCGAGGGCAGGCATGACCACGCCAACGGGCCACAGCCATATACTGGCATGATACTCGAGCCATATATACAATAGCCCAAGCACAGTGGTGAATATGTCGAGATAGTCTAACAACATTGTTATGAGGTTATTCCACCTAAAAACCTAAAAGCGAAGCGTAACGTTGCCCATCATGGTGAAGCCTGCCATGGGAACGAAGCCGACCTGATAGTAACGGTTGTCGTTGGTGTGACCGTAACTCTCGCATATAGCGGAATAAACCCAGCCGCCCGCTGCATAACGGCGACTGAAGATATTGTTGAAGTTCAGACCGAAGACACATTCTCTTAACACCTTCTTTGGCTTGAGGGTATAGCTCACCCTGGCATTTGTAACGCTATAGCACGGCAGCGAACGGTCGGTGTTCTCAGTATTATCAAGATACTGGCGAGAGACGAAGTTAGTGTGCCATGTTGCCTGAATGTTTTTCCAATGGAAATTGATGAAACCATTGAGTATGGCTGAGGGTGAGAAGGCAAGGGTGGAGTTGTCGTAATGTATGGTGCGTGTGCCACTGGAGGCATCCCAGTCTTCTACTACCTCGTCGAAGTCCTTAATCCTGTTCTTGCTGAGAGCAGCATTACCCTCGATGGAAAGCCACTGAAGGGGTGCTACGCCTGCCTGCAACTCTATGCCCATGCGATAGGAATCCTTGATGTTGGTGGTGAGGTTTTCACCGATGTCGCTCAGCTGTCCTGTCTGCACAAACTGGTCTTTATAGTCCATATAGTAGAGGTTGACACCTGCGTGCCACTTGTTAGCGGTGTAGGTGTAGCCTAACTCGTAGTCGAGCAATCGCTCGGGTTCTGGTGCAGGGTAGGCACCGTTGTCGGTGAAGTTGTTGCGCTCGGGTTCGCGGTGGCTCATTGCCATAGAGCCATAGACGCGGTGTCCGTCAAGATGCCACGAGAAGCCTGCCTTTGGATTAAAGAAGTCATACTTCTTGTTGATGTCAAGCATGTGCTTTTGGGGCAGACCGTTGGCATCGGTTATGTATTTATCGTTGTAGCCGTCAGTGCGGTAGCCTACATGGCGATACTGCATATCGGCAAACACCTCCCACTGCTTACTGATTTGATAGGCTGCCTTGAGATAGAAGTTGGCATCAAACTTATGGGCGTCGCTGTCATAGTATTTGTAGTCGCCGTTTGAGAGGTACTTCTGACGTACGAAGTCATTGGCAGTATAGGTAACATAACCAAAGTGGTTGCCGTCAAAGTTCTGAATAGAGAAGCCACCTATTACGTCCCAGTTATCCTTCTTGTAGTTAGCATTCCACACAATGCCGTAGGTGTGCTGGGTGAGTCCCTTCTGGCGCACGAAATCGCTTTTCTTTATATTATTGCCATTGTCATCAGTGGCAGTCATGCCAAACTTTGAGAGTTTGTTGTTGTAGCGGAACTCATCATAATATCCGTGTCCGTAGGTATAGTGGAGCGAAGCCGTAGCCAGCCAGTAGTCATTGATGTTCCATGATGCAGAGAGGATGTTGTGGTTCTGCCAGAAGTTGTCGGTGGTCTTCTCCCACAGACTGCCGTCTTTCATCTTGTAACGAGCGGTGATATAGTTGCCGTCGGCATCCTTGGCGAAATTGCCCTGGTCGTCGTAGGTGAGATACTCATAGAGGGTATTATATCTGCCGAGCCCTACGTTATACATATCTTTATAGGTCTTTATGCCTGTATGCTCGCCGTAAGTGCCGTCCATAAGGCTGAGGTCGTTGTCGCCTGCAGTAATGCCGTTCCACGCCTGACCTGTACGCTCAAAGTTGCCTATGTTCTTATAGCGTATCTGGAAATTTTCTTTCATCCACGTCACACCTCCATAGTAACTGCCACTGCGACCTGATGTGCCGTGTATGAAGCCGTCGGTATTGGTCTGATGATAGGCACCGTCAATTATCCAGTGGTTGCCTAACAGTCCTGTGGAGAACTTACCACCAAAGTTGAAAGTGTTATATGAACCGTATGAGAATGACACCTCGCCACCAGGACGCAATGACGGCGTAGCACTGGAGAGGACTATGGTACCACCAAAGGCACCGTCACCATTAGTGGAGGAGCCCACGCCGCGCTGTATCTGGACACTACCCAGGAGTGAGCCGTAGCTGTTCATATTTGCCCAGAATACACACTGGTCTTCAGGCGAGTTGAGGGGCACACCGTCGAGAGTGACATTGATGCGAGAATCGCCTGCACCACGAATACGCATATAGGTGGTGCCTGTGCCCAAGCCATTCTCGCTCCATGCTATCACGCCTGGTGTCTGGGCAAAGAGGAATGGAAGTTCCTTACCCGTCTTGGAGAATTCCTGAAGCTCTGACTTCTTGATGTTGGTAATAGCAAACGGTGCGTTCTTCTGCGCTCTTACACCGTTTACCACAATCTCCTGCAATCTCTCTACCTTGGTAGAGTCATACCTTGCAGCTTTCGTTTGCGCATTCATAACGGCTGCACTCATCAATACAGCCATCAACAAAAGATTTTTCTTCATCTTTTTACCTTATTTATTATTAACGAAAAAATAAGGGGGGAGCATATTTATCAATCCCTACGTCGGCATTACCCGTATCAGGTAGAGGGTATCATCTCAGCCCACGAACACGTGAGCACCCCTTGATAAGCATTTTGCTAAATCGGGTGCAAAGTTACAAAAACGAGAGCAAAACACAAAATAAATTCGTTTATTTTTGATTTGCAGAGTGCAAATACCTTATCTAAGGGTACAAAATTTTGCTTAAGCGAGCAAAAAATTAAAGAATTTCTTTTGTTTTTTCTGCTTTTTCTTCCCAAGGGATTATTCCTTTTTTGTCTGCTTGCAAACAATTTTGTCATTTTTTGATAATTATTTTTTGATAATCATCAAAAAACATTATCTTTGCAGAAGAAAAGAAGGGAGCACACCTATGACAACGGCATACCTAAACAAAGAGAACATAGCACGGAGCACTGGCGAAGTGGAGTATCACCCCCTGCGCCCTTTCCTGCCCGAGAACGCAAGGGTGCTGTTCCTCGGCAGTTTTCCTCCGCAAAGGAAACGGTGGTGCATGAACTTCTACTACCCAAACTTCCTTAACGACCACTGGCGCATAGAGGGGCAAGTGTTCTTCAACGACCGCAACTACTTCGTTGATACTGAAAACAAGCGATTCAGGATAGAACCAATAGTGGATTTCTGCCAGACCAAGGGCATAGCCTTCTATGATACCGCCACAGCAGTACGCAGGCTGAAAGACAACGCCTCTGACAAGTTTCTCGAAGTGGAAGAAGCCACCAACATCGCTGCACTGCTACACCAGTTGCCCCACTGCCAAGCCATCGTCACCACAGGCAAGAAAGCCACTGATACCATCTGCGCTGCACTCTCCATCCCTGTGAAGCCCAAGACTGGCTGCCACACCATCATTCCTCACACATACAACAACGATGGCAAGCAGCTGATACTCTACCGCCTGCCGTCGTCCTCGCGTGCCTATCCCCTCGCCTTTGAAAAGAAAGCAGCTGCCTACCGCCAGATGTTCGACATGCTGCTCACCACTTCTTCCGACTGTGGCTGAAGAAAGAGGGATATTGCTGAGAAAAGTATAAAAACAAGAGCATTGCGGATTATCTCTGCAATGCTCTTTTCTATTATTATTATTTATGCTATGAACTTAGTCTGCAAGCTTTGCCTTAATAAACTCGCGGTTCAATCGGGCAATATTTGCAATTGACTCGTTCTTAGGACATACTGCCTCGCAAGCACGAGTGTTGGTGCAGTTGCCGAAACCGAGTTCATCCATCTTAGCCACCATAGCCTTAGCACGCTTAGCAGCCTCAGGACGACCCTGTGGCAGGAGTGCCAGCTGACTGACCTTAGAAGAGACGAAGAGCATAGCCGAGCCGTTCTTGCAGGCTGCTACGCAGGCACCGCAACCGATGCAGGTAGCGCAGTCCATAGCCTCGTCAGCATTCTGCTTAGGTATGAGGATAGCGTTAGCATCCTGTGCCTGACCAGTGCGGATAGAGGTGTAGCCACCTGCCTGGATAATCTTATCGAAGGCGTTACGGTCAACCATGCAGTCCTTGATGACAGGGAAGCCTGCTGAGCGCCAAGGCTCAACGGTGATTACATCGCCATCATTGAACTTACGCATGTAGAGCTGACAGGTGGTGGCACCACGCTCGGTCTTGCCGTGTGGGGTGCCATTGATATAGAGTGAGCACATGCCGCAAATACCCTCACGGCAGTCGTGGTCGAACACGAATGGTTCCTTGCCCTCGTTGATAAGCTCCTCATTGAGCATGTCGAGCATCTCAAGGAATGAGGTATCGTCAGGCACATTCTTCATTTCGTGGGTATCAAAATGGCCTTTTGCCTTCGGACCATCCTGCTTCCAATACTTTATTGTGAATGAAATATTCTTTGCCATATTTTAGTTATCTTTGATGATTAAATGGCTTCGCCTCAGCAGAGCTCAAGTAAACTTGGCTTTGCATTCGGCTTGCATATTAATTCTTATAATTACGGGTTTGTACCTTGATGATTTCATACTCGAGAGGCTCCTTGACGAGTTCAGGCGCCTTGGTGTCGTCGCCCTGATAGTCCCAAGCTCCTACGTAGAAGAAGTGCTCGTCGTCACGCTTTGCCTCGCCTTCCTCGGTCTGGTGCTCCTCGCGGAAGTGTCCGCCACAAGACTCCTCACGGTGCAGTGCATCATAAGCGATGAGCTCGCCCATGAGGATGAAGTCGCGCAGGTGGATAGCCTTGTCGAGCTCCACGTTAAGACCCTCCTTAGAACCTGGTACGAAGAGGTTGGTATCGAACTCCTTGCGCAGTTCCTTCAGCATCTTCAAGCCTTCCTCCAGTCCTTCCTTGGTTCTGCCCATACCAACGTGTTCCCACATGATATGACCGAGTTCCTTATGGATAGAGTCAACAGAACGCTTGCCCTGGATGGACATCAGGCGGTCAATCTCCTTCTCCACGCCCTTCTCTGCCTCGGCAAACTCAGGCAGGTCGGTAGAGAGGCGTGGCCAGAGAGCCTGGTCGGCAAGATAGTTCTGTATGGTGTAAGGCAATACGAAGTAGCCGTCAGCCAATCCCTGCATGAGGGCAGAAGCACCAAGACGGTTAGCACCGTGGTCGGAGAAGTTACACTCGCCAATGGCGAAGAGTCCAGGCACGGTGGTCTGCAGTTCATAGTCAACCCATATACCACCCATTGTGTAGTGGATAGCAGGGAATATCATCATTGGCTTGTAATACTGCACTCCGTTCTTCTCGCAAGCAAGCTCGCCTGGGTTAACGTCGGTTATCTCCTCATACATGTCGAAGAGGTTGCCGTAGCGCTGGCGTATCTCGTCGATGCCGAGACGCTGTATAGACTCAGAGAAGTCGAGGAACACTGCAAGACCAGTATTGTTAACGCCGAAGCCCTTGTCGCAACGCTCCAGATAGTAGTCGCGATCTTCTTCTGGTATCTCCCAACCCTGCTTGGTACCTGCCTGCAATGCCTTGGCATCCTCCAGTTTCTTTGGTACCCAGATACGACCGTCATTACGCAATGACTCTGACATCAGGGTGAGCTTAGACTGGTTAGTGCCGTGCACTGGAATACAGGTAGGGTGAATCTGTACGTAAGAAGGGTTAGCAAACATAGCACCCTTGCGGTATGCCTGAATGGCTGCCGTACAGTTACATCCCATAGCGTTGGTAGAAAGGAAGTATGTATTGCCATAACCACCTGTTGCAATGACAACAGCGTTGGCAGAGAATCTCTCCAGCTTACCTGTAACGAGGTTCTTGGCAATGATACCACGAGCATGACCGTCGATGATTACTACATCTTCCATCTCGTAACGGGTGTAGAGTTTCACCTTGCCTGCCTGCACCTGACGTGAGAGTGAAGAGTAGGCACCGAGGAGCAACTGCTGACCTGTCTGACCCTTAGCATAGAAGGTACGGCTGACTTGTGCACCACCGAAAGAACGGTTGGCAAGCATACCACCATACTCACGGGCGAAAGGTACACCCTGTGCCACACACTGGTCAATGATATCGTTAGACACCTCAGCCAGACGATAGACGTTAGCTTCACGAGCACGATAGTCACCACCCTTTACAGTATCATAGAACAGACGATAAACAGAGTCGCCATCGTTCTGGTAGTTCTTGGCTGCATTGATACCACCCTGTGCTGCAATAGAGTGAGCACGACGTGGTGAATCCTGAATGCAGAAATTAAGTACGTTGAAACCCATCTCGCCGAGTGATGCTGCAGCACTGGCACCTGCCAGACCCGTTCCCACCACTATGACGTCGAGTTTCAGTTTATTCTTTGGGTTTACCAGACGCTGGTGAGCCTTGTAGTTAGTCCACTTCTCAGCTACTGGTCCCTCTGGTATTCGTGAATTTAATGTTTTTGCCATAGAGATTATTCAATTAAAATGTTTTTCATTAGCAACAAGCGGCAGCTGTCTTGCAACACTCAGCAGCTCCGTCACAACAGAGTGATGGAGCAATGCCGAAAGCAAATGCCAGCACCACAACGAGGAAACCAAGCATGAGCAGAGTGGTGTAAACAAGTCCTATTACCTTCCAACGGCAGAACCATGTCTTACCATTCCATCCGAAGGTCTGGATAGCACTCCAGAAACCATGTGACAGGTGGAACCAGATAGCACAGAGCCAAATGATGTAGAGCACTACGAATACTGGATTAGAGAATGTCTCTACTATCCATGCAAAACCATCTGCTGGTCCGTGAGTCAGACTTTCAATACCCATCAGTTCGGCAAACATCATGTTGTACCAAAAATTGTACAAGTGAAGAATGATACCCAGCAGAATGATGATGCCAAGTGCAAGCATATTCTGTGACGCCCACTCCACCTTTTCAGGCTTCTCTGTTACGGCGTAACGGTCTTTGCCACGGGCTGCTCTGTTCTGGAAATTCAGAATGAAAGCATAAACGATGTGAATCATTGCCAGGGCAGCCAGACCTATGGTAGCAGCAACAGCGTACCAATTGGCTCCCAACAACTCACATATCAGGTTATAGCCTTCCTTAGAAAACAGTGCCACAATGTTCATGCAGCAGTGGAATGTAAGGAACAGGATAAGTGCCATGCCAGTTACAGACATCACTACTTTCCTTCCAATTGAAGAGTTAATTAACCACATAGTGTTTTGTTTATAAGATAAAGTTTTTGTTGTTGTATATACATTATAATATGAATTCAGCCACAAAATTAAGTAAAAAAAGCGAAAACACAAAGCAAAGTTATCAAAATTGAAAAAAAAACTTTACTTTTGCAACGAAATTGATACTTTATGGGTAAATTTTGAAAAGATGAAACTCTACTACGATGTCATAGTGGTTGGTGGTGGACACGCAGGATGTGAAGCAGCTCATGCTGCTGCCATGATGGGTGCCCAAACTTGTCTTGTTACAATGGACATGAACAAAATTGCGCAGATGTCGTGTAACCCTGCCGTTGGAGGAATAGCCAAGGGACAGATAGTGCGCGAAATTGACGCATTAGGAGGTGGTATGGGCATTGTGACCGATTCCACCGCTATCCAACTGCGTATGCTCAACAAGTCTAAGGGACCTGCCATGTGGAGTCCTCGAGCTCAATGCGATCGTGGTAAGTTCATCTGGAAATGGCGCGAAATACTCGACCACACCCCTAACCTCGATATCTGGCAGGATCAGGTAGAGGGCATTCTTAATGAAGAATTGAGAATGAAGAATGAAGAATTCAGGATTACTGGTGTCAGGACTATCTGGGGTTGTGAACTCTATGCCCCTGCTGTAATTATCACTGCTGGTACTTTCCTCAACGGACTGATGCACATAGGCAGAAAGATGGTGGCTGGCGGACGATGTGCCGAACCCGCCTCACTGCACCTTACAGAGAGCATAAACGCCCTCGGCATACAGTCGGCACGAATGAAAACGGGAACTCCTGTGCGCATAGACAAGCGTTCAGTACATTTTGAAGATGCCGAGATACAGCCAGGTGAAGATGTGAAGAGCCTGTTCAGCTTTATGGCAGGGAAATCCGAAGATTCTGATTATTCAGAAAAAAGACTCTCCCAACTGCCTTGCTGGACTTTCAACACCACACCTGAATGTCATGAGATATTGAAGAGCGGACTTGCTGATTCTCCTCTTTACAATGGACAGATACAGTCTATAGGTCCACGCTATTGCCCTTCGATAGAAACAAAACTCGTCACTTTTGCCGACAAAAATCAGCACCCCTTGTTCCTCGAACCAGAAGGCACTGACACCAACGAGATGTACCTCAATGGTTTCTCTTCGTCATTGCCAATGGAGATACAACTGGAGGCACTGAAAAAAATTCCTGCCCTTCGTGATGTAAAGGTCTATCGTCCAGGTTATGCTATTGAGTACGATTACTTCGACCCTACCCAACTGTCACACACTCTGATGTCAAAGAAGTGTGAAGGATTATTCTTTGCAGGTCAGGTGAATGGCACCACTGGTTATGAAGAGGCAGCAGGACAGGGTTTGGTAGCAGGTATCAACGCTGCACTTTATGCTGGCAGCAAAGCAAGTTCGGAACAAACAGGTGCAGGCAACTTCATACTCCATCGCGACGAAGCATATATCGGCGTACTTATCGACGACCTTGTAACAAAGGGTGTGGACGAGCCTTACCGCATGTTTACATCGAGGGCAGAATATCGCATATTGTTACGTCAGGATGATGCCGATGCCCGACTGACTAAGAAATCCTACGATATTGGACTTGCCACAAAAGAGCGATACGATTGGTGGAAGAAAAAACAGCAATGTGTGGATGCAATCGTTGAATTCTGCAACACTACCAACGTAAAACCAAAGTATGTCAACCAGATGCTCGAAGCTGCAGGTTCTACCCCACTCTCTGTGGGTTGTAAACTTCGCGAACTGATAGCACGACCAGGCATCAATATATGGAGCGTGTCTGAGGCGATGCCAAAACTGAAAGTATTGCTCAATTCTCCAGAGAACCGCAAAGAAGAAATAGCGGAAACAGCGGAGATACAATTGAAGTATGCAGGCTACATAGAGCGTGAGAAAATCACAGCTGAGAAGATGCACCGATTGGAGAACATCCACATAAAGGGTCATCTCGATTATGAGAATATCATGGGTCTGTCAACAGAAGCACGACAGAAACTCGTAAAGATAAATCCTGAAACTCTTGCACAGGCATCACGTATTCCCGGCATTTCTCCGTCAGACATCAATGTGATGCTCGTGCTCATGGGCAGATAAACCATATATATATTACGGCGATGAATAATCCTAAACTGATTAACACTATAAGATGCATTCCTGATTTCCCTAAACCAGGAATAATGTTTCAAGATATCACTCCATTGTTTTGCGATAGAGAATGCCTACGTATTATGTATGATGAAACTGTCGAATTATATAAGGACAAGGGCATCACAAAAGTTGTGGGGATAGAAAGTCGAGGTTTTCTTCTTGCATCGGCCGTAGCACTAAAGCTTAATGCAGGAGTAGCTATTTGTCGAAAGAAAGGCAAACTGCCAGGCAAGGTTGTAGAAGAAAATTTCGAAAAGGAATATGGCAAAGACACCGTTTGCATGACTTATGATGCCATAACAAGTGACGATGTAGTACTGATTCACGACGACCTTCTTGCTACTGGCGGAAGTTTGAAGGCCGCTTATGACCTCGTAAACAGATTTCACCCAAAGAAGATATATATCAACGTAATCATCGAACTGACAGGCGAAGGTTTGCAGGGTCGCAAACTGCTTGAGAATATAACTGAGGTTACTACCCTGATAAAGATATAGAGGATTGTTCCACGTGAAACATTCTTGTTTTCCGAATGTCTAAGAAAGAAGATACAGAACGCATAGAACGACTAAAACAGATAGTTGCGTCGATGCCAGATAAACCTGGTTCTTATCAATACTACGATAAGGATGGGGCTATTATTTATGTGGGTAAGGCGAAGAGCCTAAAAAAACGCGTATCTTCATATTTCCACAAAGAGGTAGATAGATACAAAACGAAAGTGCTTGTATCAAAAATCCACGACATTACCTATACCGTAGTTAACACAGAGGAGGATGCACTTTTGTTGGAAAATTCGTTAATTAAGAAGTATAATCCACGATATAATGTACTACTGAAAGACGGCAAGACCTACCCTTCTATCTGCATCACAAATGAACCATTTCCTCGTATATTCAAAACCAGGACGATTAACAGGAAATACGGCACCTATTACGGACCATATTCACACCTTGGCAGCATGTATGCCGTACTCGACCTGATAAAGAAATTACTAAAACCTCGGACTTGTCGATTACCCCTCTCGAAGGAATCGATAGAAAACGGGAAGTTCAAACCTTGCCTGGAATACCACATGAAAAACTGTGGTGCACCATGTATTGGCAAGCAGTCGATGGACGATTATAGAGAGAGTATAATGCAGGCACGCGAAATATTAAAAGGTAATACGCGCATACTCATCGAACATATATATGGAGAAATGATGAAGGCATCGGAGGAGATGCGTTTTGAAGATGCTGAAGAGCTAAAAAAGAAATACCAGCTGATAGAACAATTCTGTGCAAAAAGTGAGGTCGTCAGTCACACCATTACAGATGTCGATGTATTCGCAATGGATGCCTCAGACGACACCTCATTCATTAATTATATGCACGTAACCAACGGCACCATAAACCAGTCATTCACGTACGAATATAAACGCAAAATAGATGATAGCGATGAGGACCTTCTTCTCACTGCCATTATTGAAATAAGGGAGCGTTTTCACTCTACGGCAAAAGAGATAATAGTACCTATCGAACTCGATTGGCAAATGGAGAATACCACCTTCTTTGTTCCACAGCGAGGCGACAAGCACCATCTTTTGGAGCTCTCCCTAATGAACTGTAAACAATATCGCATAGACAGGCTGAAACAGACTGACAAACTGAACCCTGAACAGAAATATACAAGACTAATGAAAGAGTTGCAGGAGAAGTTGCAACTTGACAAATTACCATACAGGATAGAACTCTTTGACAACTCCAACATATCAGGTTCAGATGCCGTAGCAGGATGCGTTGTATATAAGGGTATGAAACCCTCAAAAAAGGATTACCGCAAATACAATATCAAAACTGTTATCGGACCAGATGATTATGCCTCTATGCAGGAGGTCGTGAGAAGACGTTATACTGATTCAGACGAGATGCCAGACCTTATAATATGTGATGGAGGTATAGGTCAGATGCATTGCGTACAAGAAGTTGTAGCAGGAGAATTGGGACTTAATATTCCCATTGCAGGACTTGCAAAAAACGATAAACATCGCACTCAAGAACTGCTCTATTTGAAGCCGAATGTTTCACGTGAAACACTGTGTAACAATCCCTCCTTCTCGTCTCTGGACTACGATTGCGTGACAGTACAACTCAAGCCAGAAAGCGAACTGTTTAGGGTACTGACACAGATGCAAGATGAGGTTCACCGCTTTGCTATAACCTTCCATAGAGATAAGCGTAGCAAGCATGCTTTGCATAGCGAACTTGATGACATAAAAGGTATTGGTCCGAAGGCAAAAGATGCACTTCTTAAGACATTCAAAAGTGTGAAAAAGTTGCGCGAAACGGCAAACTCTGAAGATGGTAAACGAGAAATAATTTCCGTTTTGGGAAACTCTAAAGGCAACATAATAATTGAATATTTCAAAGAAGAAAAAGGACTATAAATAAAAGTAACAAACAATAAAACAAAAGGGATATGGAAGAACTAAAAAACATCATTGCGAAAGCGTCAGAAAACGACACTCCAGAGGTAAAGAAATTTCTCTTTGGTAGCATAGAATACACCACTCTGAAATGTACTGACAGCGAACAGTCAGTAATGGCTTTTGTGGAACAAGTAAACAGGTGGGACAACGAGCGTCCAGACCTACCCCACCCAGCTACTATTTGTGTGTATCCTTGCTTCGCAGATATAGTGAATCAGACCCTCGAAGTGGATGGTGTAGAGATAGCTTGCGTAAGTGGTTCATTCCCCTCTTCACAGACCTTTCCTGAGATAAAAATAGCAGAGACAGCCCTTGCCATAAAGGATGGTGCAACAGAGATAGATATGGTGATGCCAGTGGGCAAATTTCTCTCTGGTGATGAAGAGGGAGTGATGGATGAAATTCGTGAAATGAAGGCTTGCTGTGGAAGCAATGTAGCCCTCAAAGTGATACTCGAAACAGGTTGTTTGCAGACTCCTGAAAACATACGCAAGGCATCATTCTTGGCAATGAATGCTGGAGCTGATTACATCAAAACGAGCACTGGCAAGGAGAAGGTTTCTGCTACCCCAGAGGCAGCATATATAATGTGTCAATGCATCAAGGAATATT
Organism: Prevotellaceae bacterium UBA2738; assembly: GCA_002353585.1. Taxonomy (GTDB): domain Bacteria; phylum Bacteroidota; class Bacteroidia; order Bacteroidales; family Bacteroidaceae; genus Prevotella. The sequence goes on from DEJW01000045.1 coordinate 39,621, forward strand.
ACGAGAAAGAAGGTCGTATGGTAGGTTTCAAACCTGCTGGTGGAATCAACTCCAGCATGGATGCTATTATCTATTATACAATAGTAAAAGAAGTGTTAGGCAAGGAGTGGCTCAATAACAAAATGTTCCGTCTGGGCACCTCTCGTTTGGCAGATATTCTACTTGAAGAAATAGGGTAATAAATAATAATAATAACAACAATAATAATAAAAAGCGCATCCTGATTATTACAGGGTGCGCTTTATGCTATAGTCAAGGTATGCTGTAAGACTCAATTTTATCGATTCATTTCCTACCCTGCTATCTATGAATTTTCTCGCTTCGTCATGCAAGCGATACATCACATTCTCAGCATACTCCACGCCACCATTTTTCTTGGTGAAATCAATCAGTTTAGCTATCTCCTCCTTCGTTGCCTCCAACGCTTTCACCCGCTGTGCTATGGTAAGCATCTCTGCATTGTCCGTTGTGAGCAGTATATGAATGGCAGGCAGGGTCAGTTTGCCTTCCGCCATATCGTTGCCTGTAGGCTTGCCCAACTGAGACAGTTCATAATAGTCGAATATATCATCACGTATCTGGAAAATAGTTCCCAATATTCGTCCGAATTTCTTTGCCTCCTCTATATCCTCTGCGGCTGCATTAACTGACATTGCACCCATCTCGCAACAAGCCTCAAACAAGGCTGCAGTCTTCTGCTCTATAATGCCATAATAAGCCTCCTCGCTTATGTCTTCAGAACCATTTGCCGTCAGCTGCATAATCTCTCCGTTTGCAAGTGTACGACCCAATTCCGAGAGACATTCCATAATCTTCGTACAACCAGTCTTTGCAACATTCAACAGAGCTGTGGAAAGGATATAATCACCAATAAGCACAGCAGACTTATTGCCATATACATTATTTATACTACTCTGTCCACGTCTGCAATCAGCCTCATCCACCACATCATCGTGCACTAGCGAAGCAGTATGGAGCAGTTCCAGACCAACTGCTGTCAGGTAGGTTTTATCACTTACCATACCAAAGTTCTTTGCCATCAGGATGGTCAACATCGGACGCATACGTTTGCCACTACGCTGGCGTATATAGCCCAGCGCATTATTCAACATCCCGTCATCAGCATGGCTCATGGACTCGTCGTAGAGAGCATTAAACCTGCTCATCTCAGCCTCTATCGGACGTCTTATTTCAGATAGATAATCCTGCATAGTAAAAAATACCGATTGCAAAATTACAAAAAAAGTTTGGGAAAAAATAATCAATGCACTGATATTTGAAAAAATATTTGTAATTTTGAAGTCGAAATAAACTAAGCCAGAGCAAACGAATACACTACAAAATATGGGTAAGATATTCCTTATAGATGCCTATGCCATCATCTATCGCAGCTACTACGCACTCATCAGGGCGCCTCGCATTAACAGCAAGGGACTCAACACAAGTGCCATAATGGGATTCTGCAACACGCTCAACGAGATTATGCAGAAAGAGAAACCCACCCATCTCGCTGTGGCATTTGATCATGGCAAGACCTTCCGTCACGAAGCCTTTGCTGAGTACAAGGCACAGCGTGAAGAAACCCCTGAGGACATTCGTGCGAGCATACCTATTATAAAGGATATACTGCAAGCCTACAACATCCCCATACTGCAAGTTGAGGGTTACGAGGCAGATGATATCATAGGCACAGTAGCCAAGATGGCAGAGAACGATGGAATGGATGTTTTCATGCTTACGCCTGATAAGGACTATGCCCAACTCGTAACAGACAAGATACACATGTATCGTCCTCGTCATGGAGGGGGCTATGAGAACATGGGACCCAAGGAGGTTTGTGAGAAATATGGCATTGAAAGCACCAGTCAGGTGATAGACCTCTTAGGACTCATGGGTGACTCCTCCGACAATTATCAGGGATGCCCAGGTGTAGGTGAGAAGACAGCCGTCAAACTCATCAACGAGTTTGGTAGCATCGAGGGACTCCTTTCACGTTCCAGCGAACTGAAAGGTAAAATGCGTGAAAAGGTAGAGTCCTCTGTCGATGACATTCGTCTTTCCAAATTTCTTGCCACCATCAGGCAAGATGTTCCAGTCGATGTCTCTCTGAATGAAATGACGGTTAAGGAAGCCAACAAGGAAAAGTTACGCAAAATTTTTGATGAACTCGAGTTTAAGAAGTTTGCAGAGAAACTTTTGGGCGAGGAAACACCGAATGTGAACAAAATCGCACAAAAGCAAAAAAATGTTAACGTTCAACCCTCTTTCTTTGGTGATTTCTTTGGCGACGGGCAAGAATGTTCTGAAAATTCAAATTATGAGGCACCAAAAACGAGTACTGTAAAAGTGCAAACGCTTGAAAATGAAGAAGAAATAAGTAATCTTTGCCGACGTTTTGCAACAACTACCACTTTCGCTTTTGACGTAAAAAGCAGTTCCAGCACAGGAATTGACGCTCAGATGCTCGGAATCAGCCTTGCCGATAACGACAGCGAAGCATACTTCATCAAAATCTCTCCTTCTGAGGAAAAAACCTCTCCCCTACTCCTTAATATAAAAAAGGTGTTAGAGAATGCACAGGCAACTATGATTGTGCAAAATGCAAAACTCGCCCTCGAGGTACTTTCTAAATATGACATCCAACCCAAAGGCACACTTTGGGACACCATGATAGCCCACTACCTCATCAACCCCGACCTGCATCATAACAAAGAATACATGAGCGAGGAATTTGCCCCTGATCGTGTAGCAAAGGTGTTTGGTCAGAAGGCATCATTGGAAAAGCAGTTGCAGGAGTCAAATATGGAACAACTCTTTAGAGAGGTAGAGATGCCACTGGTTCCTGTGCTTGCTGAGATGGAGATGACAGGTGTCCGTCTCGACACCAAGGAACTGGCGCGAGTGCAACAGGAGATGAACGAGCGTGCCAACCAGATAGAGCATGAGATATACGAATTGGCTGGTGAGAGTTTCAATATAGCATCACCTAAGCAGGTAGGCGACATCCTCTTTGGCAAGCTGCAGATAATGGAGAAACCAAAGAAGACCAAGACAGGACAGTTTGTTACCTCTGAGGAGGTACTCCAGCAACTACGACCCAAGAACCCCATCGTGGGTAAGATACTCGACCATCGAGCACTAAAGAAACTCCTTGGCACATACGTAGAGGCTTTACCTAAACTGATAAATCCTAATACAGGTCATGTGCACACCTCCTTCAACCAGTGTGTCACAGCCACAGGCAGACTGTCATCCAGCGACCCTAACCTGCAGAATATCCCTGTGCGCTCTGAAGACGGCAAAGAGATTCGTCGCTGTTTTATACCAGAGCCAGGCGAGGAGTTCTTCTCATGCGACTACAGTCAGGTAGAACTTCGCATCATGGCGAGTCTCAGTGGCGATAAGCACATGATAGAGGCATTCCTTGAGGGTCATGACATCCATGCAGCCACCTCAGCCAAGATATTCCATAAGTCAATAGATGAGGTGACCAAAGACGAGCGCCGCAAGGCTAAAAGTGCCAATTTCGGCATCATTTACGGCATCTCAGCCTTTGGTTTGGCACAAGGGTTAGACATCGACCGTCGCGAGGCAAAAGAGCTCATAGACGGCTATTTTGAGTCCTTCCCTGAGGTGCAGCAGTTTATAGAGCGATGCAAGGACGAGGCTCGCCAGAAAGGCTATGCCGAGACCATCATGGGCAGAAGGCGTTATCTACCTGATATCAACTCCAAGAATGGCACCGTTCGCGCCTTTGCCGAGCGCAATGCTGTCAATGCCCCTATTCAGGGCACAGCAGCAGATATTATGAAGGTGGCTATGATTCGCGTTTGGCAACGACTGAAAGCTGAGGGACTGAAGACAAAACTCATCCTTCAGGTGCATGACGAACTCAACTTCTCTGTGCCTCAGAATGAGCGTGAGCAGGTAGAGCGAATCGTTAAGGAAGAGATGCAGAATGCCTGTCACCTCGCCGTCCCTCTCATAGCCGATGGCGGATGGGGTAAGAACTGGCTGGAAGCGCATTGAGGTTAATTTATAATGCATAATTCATAATTATGAGATATATTATTTCTCTTTTTCTGATGTTGCTGACGTTGGTTGCCAACGCTCAGGACTATAGCAAGATGTCGCCATTTGTCATGCAGATGGTGAAGAAACACCTTGTGGAGAAATCATCAGCCAACAGCTTGAATACTGATGGCAAACAGGCAACAGAGCCCATAGTGCTAACACTGGTGCAGGGCGAGGAGAGTGCCCTGCAAGGTCACTGTCTGCGTCATCAGGGCGACATACACATCGTGGCATCCACCCTTGAGCAACTCTCTGATATGTCCTATAGCGACCATATCAGTCGCATAGAGGCAAATGAATGCAACAGCGACATCACCCTTGATGATGCCTATAAGCATGTCAATGTAGAGCCCCTGTGGAGCAGCAACAACCTGCCTCAGGCATTCCGCGGAGCAGGCACCGTGATAGGCATAGCCGACATAGGTTTCGACCTCACCCATCCTGCCTTTCGCGATGATGAGGGCAAGCTGCGCATAAGCCGTTTCTGGGACTTTCTCAACATCCCCGAGGGCAAGGAGTATCACAAAGAAGACCCCTACCCTATCGGCACCTATTTTGACGATAAGGAAGCCATCCTTCAGCAAGCCCGTTCCACTGATGCTGAGATAGCCTATCATGGCACCCACACCCTTGGCATAGCCACAGGCAACAGTAGCGGAACACCCCTGCAGGGAATGGCACCAGAGGCTGACCTCTACGTAGTCAACGACATAGTAAGTAGCAACACCAAACTCCTGCCTGAAGGTATGAAAGAATACTTCAGCAGCACCTTTATTCTCCTGGCATTCCAGTATATGTTTGACTATGCCGACGAGCAGAATAAGCCCTGCGTCATCAGCTACAGTATAGGCGGTCCGCAGAGCATCACCGACGGCGATTTGCTTACCAAGGAATATCTCGCTCGCATGACAGAAAAGCCTGGCCACATTTTTGTAGCCTCTGTAGGCAATGATGGTGCCAAGAGTGGCTATCTGCCCAAGAGCAGTAACCAGACCACGGTAGGAGGAGCCATACAGACCAGCAACGGTGCCGTCTATGTAAGCATCACCACCCCTGAGACCCTCACCCTCCGCATCACCGACTACTCCCTCCCCACCCCCTTATCCAAGGATATAATACTCGATATGCCCGCTACGGCAAGCGACAGCGGCACCACCTCGCCGTCAGGACTCATCTATGGCGAGCAGAACAAAACGACTTATGACGACCTCAACTCCCTCACCGTCAGCGTCTTCCCCTTCCAAGACCCCTTCAGGGAAGGCAGAACGAGCTATGACATTACAATAAAAGACCCCGAAAGCTTCAAGTATAAGTCAGGCTCCCTTGTATTAGAATTCATAGCAGAGAATACAGAGGCAGACATCTTCTTGCAAAACGGCAGTCTGGTAAAGACCGATTTCGATGCCAGTCTTACAGGTGCCCAACCTAACAGTGGCAACCTGCTCCGTCCAGGCAGTCTGGAAGAAGCCATCGGTGTAGGAGCCTCAGCTTGGCGCACCAGCTATGTCAACACCAAAGGTAGCACAGTAAATAATAACCATGGCACCAATGGAGTGCGAGCCGACTTCTCTGGTTGCGGACCAGCCGTCTCAGGACTCACCAAGCCCGACATCCTTGCCCCAGGTGTGAATATCTGCTCAGCAACTAACAGTTACTTCAACATCAATCCACTCAAGGTTACCCAAGAGATAACCTATGAGGATAAGACCTATGAATGGCACTCCCTCGACGGCACCTCAATGGCTACCCCTATGGTGGCAGGCATCATAGCCCTGTGGCTCGAGGCAGACCCTACCCTCACCCGTGAGCGCATTCTTAATGTCTTTGCCCAGACAGCCAACCATTATGATGCCTCACTCACCTACCCCAACAACCACTATGGCTATGGCGAGATAGATGCCTATAAGGGTTTGCTCTACATACTTAATATATTAGATGTAGAGGGACTCTCCAGTCATCACCTCAGCAATGCCACTGTGCGACCAAACAACGATGGCACCATCAGCATCAAGCTCGATGGTGAGCCTCAGCACAGCATCCGTTGCAAGGCATTCACCACTGACGGCAAACTGGTTCACACCACTCTCCTACCCTCCCACTCCACTGAGCATCGCCTCTCCCTGCCAGGCATTCATGGCATCGTGGCTATTCAGCTCGATGGTATGGGTAGCACTCTCGTCAGATTGCCATAAAACCACCTAAATTGGTGATTACACGCAAATATTTCAGCGTTGCAGCGTTGCAGTGTTG
>DEJW01000004.1:0-9196 GCA_002353585.1 Prevotellaceae bacterium UBA2738
AAATGTTAAATTAGTGAAGAAAAGTGAGAAAATATTCCCGAATTTGGGAATATTTGTTTACCTTTGCACCAAGATAATTAATTTCGTATGCAAATAGTCTTTGAAGATACAGACTTAGAGGAACTCATAACGACGGGGCGTAATAACAGATATAAGAAATATGCCCGTAATGGAAAGTTTATGAAGGCTCTTGCTACGGTGTACAACTACATGCGTTTGGCAGAACGCGCAAGCGACCTCCGAGCTGTGTCATTCCTTCATTATGAACAACTCGCAGGAACGAATGGACTTAGTTCCGTAAGAGTTGTAAACGGAATGGTGGAACGTATCCTCTTCCGCGAATTTGAAGGTGGTATAAGAATTACAGTTTTAAGTTTAAACGATACTCATTATGGCAACAAGAAATGATAACCCTGCACCATTTATAGCGGTGCACCCAGGAATGATGATAAGACCTGAACTGGAAGAGCGTGGAATAAGTCAGAAGGATTTCGCCAAGATGATTGGTACTCAGCCTTCGCATCTGAGTGAGGTGTTTAACGGAAAACGTACGCTGACTACGGAACTGGCTCTGAAGATAGAGGAAACCATAGGTATTCCTGCTAAGATATTACTGGCTGCTCAGACACAGTATGAGATAGATGCTGCTACTGCAAACAGGAAGACTGATGCTAAGCATGAGACGGTGGCAGTAACTATCCCTGTTCACGACCGCAACCTTTTACAGGAGCTGGTAAGAAAATTTGGATGGGCTTGCGTCTTTTAATAAGCTAGTATATAGAATTAAGCAATAAAATAAAACCAACCCAGCGCCCTGCTCCATAATAGAGTGGGGCATTTTTTATTTATCTACAGCTCTGCAGGTTTTGCATAACTGACCTCTACAGGTTGTTATAAGTTGTCCTTGTTGTCTTTACACTTTTATTTCCCCTTAAAATTTGGAGGAAAGGAAAAAAGTTCGTAAATTTGCCAGCAGAAATAGTAAATGTTATGAAAAGTAGGCAAGAGTACATAGACATTATAAAGGAACATGCGTCTGAATTACAACAGAAGTATGGCATAACCTCATTGTCGCTGTTTGGCTCTGTTGCTCGTAATGAGCATCATGAGGGCAGTGACATAGATATTTATGTGACGATGCCTGCAAAAATGTTTAATTATGTGATGGCTGCGCAGTATCTGGAGAAAATACTGGGAAATAATATCGACCTTGTGCAAGAGCATAGAAACATGCGCCCATTCTTCAAGGAACAAATAAAACGTGATGGAATCAATATCTTTTCAGCAACTTAGAATAGTAGAGGATACTCTGAGTCAGATACAGCAAGCCATCAGTAATCTTGAGGAATGGAATGCCAGCGTATCGGATGTGAATGATTTGTTATCTTCACCAAGCGGTATGAAGACTCTTGCTGCAGATTGTATGCTTATAGAGGCAATAGGTGAGGGCGTGAAACGCATAGATGAACGTACGGAAGGTAAGTTGTTGTCTGCAAGGCCAGAGATTCCATGGCAAGCTGTAAAGGGTATGAGAAATCACATAGCTCATGGCTATTTTGATATTAATGCGGATTTGGTATGGGATGTCGTAAAAAATGATTTGCCTGGATTGCGTAGTGCTATCGATTATTTGAAAAACAATATTTACGATATCATTCCCATAGACGAGGGTGGTACTCATTAAAATACTATAAACATTAATAACAACCCAAACCTGTGCCCTGCTCCATAATGGAGTGGGGCATTTTATATTTATCTACAGCTCTGCTGGTTTGCATAACTGACCTCTATAGGTTGTTATAAGTTGTCCTTGTTGTCTTTACTCTTTTATTTCACCTTAAAATTTGGAGGTGGCAGAAATAATGTGTATCTTTGCATGAGAATAACTGAAACTGAAAGTGAATTTAGGTATTATGAGTATGATTGACCAGATTATCGGCTACAACAAGACATTCGTGGCACAAAAGGGCTACGAGAAGTATATCACTGACAAATACCCTGACAAGAAACTGGCCGTGCTGTCGTGCATGGACACAAGACTGACGGAGCTGCTTCCTGCTGCCCTTGGTCTGAAGAACGGCGATGCGAAGATTATCAAGAATGCTGGAGGCTTGGTTATCTCTGCCTTTGATTCTGCCATGCGCAGCCTGATAGTTGCCATATATGAGCTGGGGGTGGAGGAAATTATGGTGGTGGCTCACTCGCATTGCGGTGCCTGTCACATGAGCTACGACCATTTCCACCACGAGATGATAGCCCGCGGCGTGACTGACGAGACGCTCGACACCATTCGCAAGTGTGGCATCAACCTGGATCACTGGCTGGAGGGCTTCAAGGACACCTCTGAGTCTGTGCGCAAGACGGTGGAGACCATCAAGACTCATCCGCTGGTGCCTAAGGATATCACGGTCAGAGGCTTTATAATAGATTCTGAAACGGGCGAACTGGAGGAAATAATGTAACTCAAATGCAACGATGACGCTAAGGGAACTTGTATCGAATGTGGATGCAGAGAGATTCGCTGCTAACGGACTATTCCAGCAGCTGCGTGCCACCCCACCCGAGTATGGCTATAACAGGAAGATAGCAGTGAAGAGGAAGAAGAAAGGCATCTCTGTAACAAACGTCCACGTGGGGTCACTGGGCGACATACTCACTTTCCCCATTGATGTGGAGGAAGGGTTAGAACTTACTGAGGAACAGCTTTTAGATGCCATACTCAATGAAATGACGAGCCACGGCGTTGATGAAGCTGAACAGGCAGACTTCTGGAACGAAATGACTAACCTGCAGAAAGCAAAGATACTGAGATAAGCAATATGAATGTTCTTGGGGAGAGCAACCCTCTTGGGCTTGGTTCAAGCAGAGGCAGCACAAAAAAAGCACCAGCTATTGCTGATGCTTTTGCGCTCCCTCTTGGGCTTGAACCAAGGACCCCCTGATTAACAGTCAGATGCTCTAACCAACTGAGCTAAGGAAGCAAGATGCTTGTTTTGAAAAGCGAGTGCAAAGGTACAATGTTTTTCTTAATCTGCCAAACTTTTTTTGAAAAAAAATGATGTTTCTGTGAAAAAAGTATGAAATAATGATAAAAAGGAGCAAGGAGATGTGAGGAATCAGAATTATTTGTGTAACTTTGTACATCTATGAATTGTAACGCTATGAATATTATACAACGATATCTGATTGCGGGTTTGCTGGCACTGACGGCAGCAAACTCATGGGGAGACAACCACAACTTTGCCGTGGCAAGGAATCTGGAGACTTTCTCAAACATTTACAAGAACCTCGACCTGATGTATGTAGATACACTGGATGCTGACGTGACGGTGACCAACGGCATAAACGCTATGCTACGCTCGCTGGACCCTTACACGGAGTATTACCCTGCGAGCGAGATGAAAGACCTGAAGCAGATGCTGACAGGTAAGTATGCTGGCATAGGCGCACTGATAAAGAAGAACCTGAAGACGGGGCGCGTGATGATTGACGAACTGTATGAGGGTATGCCTGCTGAGACAGCGGGACTGAAGGTGGGCGATGCCATCATTGCGGTGGACGACTCGACGATGGTGGGTAAGGATGTGTCATACGTTAGCAGTCACCTGAGGGGCGAGCCTGGCACTACCTTCATGATAAAGATAGAACGCACGGCAAAGGACAAGAAGGGCAAGGACAAGACCCAGACGCTGAGCATGAAGATAACTCGCAAGGCGATACAACTGCCAAGTGTGCCTTATTACGGCATGATGAGCGACAGCATAGGCTATGTGGTGCTGACACAGTTTACAGAGAACTGTGCGAGGGACTTCCGTCGTGCCTTGGTGGATATGCGTGGCAAGGGGATGCAGGGACTGGTGTTTGACCTGAGAGGCAACGGAGGCGGTTCGCTGCAAGAGGCTATAAAGATAGTGAATATGTTTGTGCCAAAGAACGTGACGTTAGTGACCACCAAGGGCAAACTGAAACGCAGCAACCACACATACAAGACGGAGCAGGAACCGCTGGACAGCATCATGCCTGTGGTGGTGCTGGTGAACGAGGGTAGCGCATCGGCAAGCGAGATTACGGCTGGTTCGCTGCAAGACCTGGACCGTGCGGTGATAATGGGTGCGAGGACGTATGGCAAGGGACTGGTGCAGCAGACGGTGGACCTGCCTCACGACGGTTCGCTGAAACTGACGGTATCGAAATACTACATTCCGAGCGGAAGATGCATACAGGCTATCAACTACAAGCACACAGGCGGAGGATACAGGGAGCACATACCCGACTCGCTAACAAAGGAATTCAAGACCAAGGGCGGAAGGATAGTGAGAGACGGCGGTGGCATAAAGCCCGACATAGAGGCGAAGCCTGACACGCTGACTAACATAGCTATGTATCTGTTCAGGGGCTCGCTGGACTCTACCGAGGTGGTGCACTACTACGTGGTGGACTACATAAACAGCCACGAGAGCATAACCAAGCCTGAGGAATACAAACTGAGCGACGAGGAGTTTGCCGACTTCAAGCAGAGAGTGATAAAGAGCGGATTCAAGTATGACCGCGAGACGAGCAAGGAATACAAGAAACTCGTTGAATTCGCCAAATTCGAGGGATATTATGACGATGCAAAGGCGGAGTTTGATGCCCTGGAGAAGAAACTGGAGCACAACTTAGAGAGGGAACTGGACAAGAACCGCGACATAATCTGTCAGTTGCTGGAACAGGAAATAGTGACGGCATACTACCACCAGAAGGGCAGGATAGCCAACATGCTGCGCACGGATACACAGGTGCGGAAGGCAAAGGAACTGCTGCTGGACAAGAAGAGATACCAAGAAATAATACAACCTAAATAAGGAGGAAAAGATATGAGTAAGGGAAAGAAAGGCGGAAAGAGAATTACCAGACCGCTGATGGAACAGAAACTGGAGGCTTTCTTCAGAAGTCATCCAGGAGAGGCTATACCATTTAAGGAAGTGTTCAGACAACTGAGACTGGACACCCACCCCATGAAGATGCTCGCCATAGACGTTATGGAGGAGATGGCATGGGATGACTTTCTGGTAAAAGTGACGGATTCATCGTATAAACTTGCCGACACGACACAGGTGATGGAGGGTGTGTTCCAAGCTAAGCCTAACGGACGCAACACCATAATACCTGACGGTGGCGAGCACCCTATATTCGTGGCTGAGAGAAACTCTATGTCGGCTCTGACGGGCGACAAGGTGAAATTCTGCATCATGGCTCGTAAGCGTAGCCACATCAGAGAGGCGCAGGTGATAGAAATCATAGAACGCAAGAAGGATCAGTTTGTGGGCAGACTGGAGGTGGACAGCGACCTTGCTTTCCTCATTACCCAAGAACCTCTTGCCATGAACATCATCATACCAAAATCGAAACTGAAAGGCGGAAAGACGGGCGACAGAGCCGTGGTGAAGGTGATAGCATGGCCTGACAGCGAGCATCGCAGCATAAGGGCTGAGGTTGTGGACATCTTAGGCAAGGGCGGCGACAACGATGTGGAGATGAACACCATCTTGGCACAGTACGGACTGCCATACAAATATCCGAAGGAGGTGGAGGAAGCCGCTAATAAGATAAGCGACGTGATAAGCCCTGAGGAGATAGCAAAGCGCGAGGACTTCCGCGAAGTGTTTACCTGCACCATAGACCCGCATGACGCCAAGGACTTTGACGATGCACTGTCAATACGCAAGACGGAGGACGGACTGTGGGAGGTTGGTGTGCACATAGCCGACGTTAGCCACTACGTGACTGAGGGTTCGATAATAGACAAGGAGGCACAGAAGCGTGCCACGAGCGTGTATCTGGTGGACCGCACCATACCGATGTTGCCTGAGAGATTGTGTAACTACATCTGTTCGCTGAGACCTGACGAGGACAAACTCGCCTACTCTGTGATACTGGAGATGGACGAGGATGCACAGATAAGGAGCCATCGCATAGTGCACACCGTGATAAGGAGTAACCGTAGATTCTGCTACGAAGAGGTGCAGGAGATACTGGAGAAGAACGGTGTGGTGGACGGCACAGGCGAGCCAGCACCTAAAAAGGCGAAATATGAGGGTGAGTATGCCCAGGAACTGATAACCCTCGATGCCCTTGCCAAGAAACTGAGGGCGCAGAGATTCAAGAACGGCTCCGTAAAATTTGACCGTGAAGAGATGCGCTTCGACATAGATGAGAAGGGCAAGCCTACGAGAGTGTATTTCAAGCGCTCGAAGGATGCCAACAAACTCATTGAGGAGTTTATGCTCATAGCCAATAAGACGGTGGCAGAGAGCGTGGGCAAGGTGCCTAAGGGCAAGAAGGCGAAGACCTTACCCTATCGTGTGCATGACGATCCAGACCCTATCAGGATGGAACAGCTGAAGCAGTTTGTCACCCACTTTGGCTATCGCATGAAATCAACCAGTACCAGAGGTGCAACGGCTCGCGCCATAAACACCCTGATGGACGAATGTGACGGCAAGGCAGAGAACAATGCCATACAGATGGTGGCACTGAAGGCTATGATGAAGGCTAAGTACAGCACCCACAACATAGGTCACTTCGGACTCGCCTTCGACTACTACACCCACTTCACATCGCCTATTCGCCGATACCCTGATACTATGGTGCACAGGCTGCTGACTCGCTACGAGGAAGGGGGCAAGAGTGCCAACCAGAAGTATTACGAGGAACTGTGTGAGCACTCAAGCCAGATGGAACAGATAGCGGCAAGTGCTGAGCGCGACTCCATAAAATATAAGATGGTGGAGTTTATGGGCGAGCACATCGGCGAGGAGTTTGATGCTCACATCTCAGGTATCACGAGCTACGGAATATACGCTGAAATCGACGAAAATCATTGCGAGGGTATGATTCTGATACGCGACCTGAAGGATGACTATTACGAATTTGACGAGAAAAACTTCTGCCTTATCGGACGTCGTTTCCATAACAGATACCAGTTGGGCGACCCAGTGCGCATAAGGGTATCGAAGGCTAATCTCGAGAAAAAACAACTTGACTTTACTTTAGTAGAATGACATTTGAAGAACTTGGCATCAAGCCCGAAATACTTAGCGCAATAGACGAACTGGGCTTTGAGCACCCTATGCCCATACAGGAGGCGGTGATACCGTTCTTAATTAAAAATGAAGAATTAAGAATGACGAATCCAAGCGAGAGCTCGGAACCCGTTCCCGTTAACGTTCCCGTTAATAAAGACCTCATTGCCTTAGCACAGACAGGAACTGGCAAGACGGCGGCATTCGGACTGCCGTTGCTACAGATGGTGGATGCAAAGAACCGTACCACTCAGGCGATAGTGCTCTCCCCTACCCGCGAACTGTGTTTGCAGATAACTGACGACCTTCGCGATTTCTCCAAATACCTCAAAGGCATCAACATTGTTGCCGTATATGGTGGCACGAGCATCAGCGACCAGATACGCTCGCTCAGGCATGGAGCACAGATAATCGTTGCTACACCAGGCAGACTGATAGACCTGATGGAGCGTGGCAAGGTGCATCTGGACGAGGTGCGCCACATAGTGCTTGACGAGGCTGACGAGATGCTCAACATGGGTTTCTCTGATAGCATCAACGCCATATTCGAGGCTCTGCCTGAGGAACACCAGACGCTCCTCTTCTCTGCCACCATGAGCAAGGAGGTGGAGAAAGTGGCGAAGAAATACCTGCACAACTACGAGGAGATAGTGGTGGGTTCGCGCAATGAGGGTGCTGAAAACGTCAACCACATCTATTATATGGTGAACGCCAAGGACAAGTATCTTGCCCTGAAGCGCATAGTGGACTACTACCCTCGCATATATGGTATCATCTTCTGTCGCACAAAGATAGAGACGCAGGAGATAGCTGACAAACTGATAAAGGAAGGCTATAACGCAGAGGCTCTGCACGGCGACCTGTCGCAGCAGCAGCGAGACCTTACCATGCAGAAGTTCCGTCAGCACCTCACCCAGTTGCTCGTGGCAACGGATGTAGCGGCTCGCGGACTGGACGTGAACGACCTCACCCATGTAATCAATTACTCTATGCCTGATGATACGGAGTCATACACCCATCGCTCAGGCAGAACGGGCAGAGCGGGCAAAAAGGGCACATCCATCGCCATAATACACAGCAGAGAGCGCCACAAGGTGCGCGATGTGGAGAAGATTATAGGCAAGACCTTCGTGGCTGGCAGAATACCTACGGCTGAGGAGATATGTACCAAGCAATTGTTCCGCGCCATCGATGAAATCGAGAAAACTGACGTTGACGACGAACAGATAGAGCCTTTCATGACAGAGATTCGTCGCCACTTTGAGTATGTTGACAAAGAGGAGATTCTCAAGAAGGTGGTGAGTCGCGAGTTTGGTCGCTTCCTTCAGTATTATGCCAATGCCCCTGAGATAGAAGAGGTGGTACTGAGCAAAAATGAGAAGAAAGACAAGGGCGACCGTACCGATTGGAAAACGAAGAAACCACGCGAGGGAGTCGAGAAAGGCTATACAAAACTCTACATCAACCTTGGCAGAAACGACCGTTTCTTCCCTGGCGAGGTGATGCAGTTTATCAACCGCAATGTGCCTGGCAGACAGGAGGTAGGACATATCGACATCATGCCAAACTTCTGCCTCATCGAAGTTCCGAGCAAAGATGCCAAGAAAGTTATCAAGGCACTCAGCCACGCCTTCTACCACAACAAGAAAGTAACCTGTCGCGAGGACAAGGGTGGTGCTCCTACCCAAAACCCCTCTGTAAAGGGAAGGGGACAGGAAGAGGATAATGCCTACTCCACCAAGAAAGGCAGGAAGGCAGCCGAGCGCCAGCGTGCCTTCGACGAGCGCAAAGCCCTCTTCGAAATGTTAGGACAAGAAGAGGGATGGGCACGCAGAAAACCTAAGAAGAAAAAGTAATCCTTGAGCCCTTGAACTCTTAAACCATTCCATCCCCATCATTCTCCATACCACATACTTCGGAAGTGTTAATTGGTACAGACAACTGGTCAGTGCCGAGGGGGATGTGTATATTGATGCCTGCGAAAACTATGTGAAGCAGACCTCTCGCAACCGTTGCGAGATTGCAACAGCTAATGGCAAGCAGATACTGACGGTTCCCGTTAACGTTAAGGTTCCCGTTAAAAATGTTCTCGTCAGTGAGCACGGCAACTGGCGCCACCAGCATTGGGAGGC
>DEJW01000004.1:9241-9575 GCA_002353585.1 Prevotellaceae bacterium UBA2738
TGGCAGAGGCTCTTTGACTACAACCTCGCCATAATGCGCAAAATGCTCGATTTAATCGGGGTAAAGAAAGAGATAAAACTAACGAGCCTCCCTCCAACTCCCCCACAAGGGGGAAGAGTTGTTCACGTTCCTGTTAACGTTCCCGTTCATTACTACCAAACCTTCCAGAAGCGTCACGGCTTTATCCCAGGCCTCTCCATTCTCGACCTTCTATTTAACGAGGGACCAGAGGCGATACTCTATTTAAAACCCATGGATAATTGAAGAATGAGACTTGAAAATTGAAGATTGAGGATTATGAATAACATATACTTCCTAAAATCCGCAACTATCA
>DEJW01000023.1 GCA_002353585.1 Prevotellaceae bacterium UBA2738
GGTGCGAAACGCACTCTTACTTTGCTCATAATTGATAATTGATAATTGACAATTCTTGCGCTCCGTAGGTGCTCAGGCGAGCAAGCTCGGAACTTCATTTTATCAGTTGGGGATATAGTTGCGGAGGTATTCCTCGTTGTCGAACCATCCCTTGGCGAGGAGCTGGTCGTAGCACTGGCGAATGCGCAAGCCGACTTTCTCCCATGTGATGCCAGCGACCTCCTTGATGCCTTCTTCAGCCAGATAGTCGTGGAAACCCTGGTTGGTGCATACGGAGTAGATGGCATCGGCCATGGCGTGGATGTCCCAGTAGTCAACCTTGAGCACATTGGTGAGTATCTCGCCACAGCCAGACTGTTTGGAGATGATAGACGGACAGCCACACTGCATAGCCTCGAGAGGGGCGATGCCAAACGGCTCAGAGACTGACGGCATGACGAAGACATCGGAGTTCTTATAGCACTCATAGACCTGCTTGCCACGCTGGAATCCAGGGAAGTGGCACCTATCGGCGATGCCATACTGAGCAGCCAGTTCAATCATTGCCGCCATCATATCGCCAGAGCCAGCGAAGCAGAAGCGGATGTTCTGAGTACGCTGAAGGACGAGCTTGGCAGCCTCGATGAAGTATTCAGGACCTTTCTGCATGGTGATACGTCCGAGGTAGGTAACGACCTTCTCGTTAGGTATCTTGTGGGGCACGATGTCGAGATACTCCTGAGAGAGGGGGTAAACGGCATTATGCATAGCCACACACTTGCGTGGGTCTTGGTGATACTGGTTGATGACCGTCTGACGGGTGAGTTCAGAGACACACATGATGCAGTCGGCATGGTCCATACCATTCTTCTCGATAGAATAAACGGTAGGGTTGACCTTGCCACGCGAACGGTCGAAGTCGGTGGCGTGAACGTGGATGCAGAGAGGTTTGCCTGAAACCATCTTAGCATGCACACCAGCAGGGAAGGTGAGCCAGTCGTGGGCATGAATAATGTCGAACTGCTCAGAGCGCGCCAGCACGCCAGCGATGATAGAGAAGTTGTTAATCTCATCATGCAGATTGCCAGGATAGCCCCCAGCGAAACCCATGCAGCCGAGGTCGTCGAGACCCTGCATGTAGTTGAAATCAGCATAGATGTGATCGCGGAAACGATAGTAGTCTTCAGCGGTATGACCCACAAAGCGGTCCTTGATGTTGTCATACTGCACATCGCGCCAGGCAATAGGCACCTGACTCATGTTAATGATTTTGAGAAATTTCTCCTCGTTGCCTGTTGGCTTAGGCATACAGAATGTGGTCTCCACATCGCCCTGTACCGACAAGCCCTTGGTGATGCCATAGGAGGCTACGGCAAGTCCACCATATATTTTAGGAGGGAACTCCCATCCGAACATTAATACTTTCATAGTGAGAGTTTAGGGTTTAATAGTTATATTCATCGATTAACTTCATGGTGCGCAGAATCTCAGCCACGTTCATGGAGAACGCCATGGCGCCGCGACCGTGGAATGGAGGGTTGCCATCGAAGAGCTCGGAGATGGTGCCCATAGCATGATACATCATCTCGTCTTCGAATCCCACCATCTGACGCTGTACGAAGCTCAAGCGCGTGCGCTTGTACACTTTAAGACAAGCCTCCATATAGAAGCCACCGAGCCAAGGCCAGGCGGTGCCAGAGTGGTAGGCGAAGTCGCGACGAGTCTGTGCTCCCACGTAGTTAGGGTTATAGCCACCACTCTTAGGTGAGAGGGTGCGCAAGCCCTTAGGGGTGAGCAGTTCGCGAGTGCAGAAGTCAAGAACAGCCTTTTGCTGGGCGGTGTCAAGAGGTGAGTGGTCCAGTGCCACAGCAAAAATCTGATTAGGACGAACGTTCCAGTCTTCGATGCCATCCTCGCAATAGTCGAAGAGGTAACCAGCAGGAGTGATAAACTTCTCCTGGAACGACTTCTTGGCGAGCTCGGCACACTTCTCGAGGTGGTCGGCAGTCTTCTTATCCTTTAGTTGAAGTGAGATTTCAGCACCAAACTTCAAAGCGTTGAACCACAGAGCGTTAAACTCGACCACATAGCCTGTGCGTGGAACCACTGGTTTGCCACCAGCCACGCTATTCATCCAGGTCATAGGCTGAGCCTGACCCTCGATGTGGAGCAGTCCGTTCTTCATGAGCTGGACGTTGATGTGCCTGCCCTTCTCGATATAGCTAATCATATTGAGAACGAGTTTGCCATACTCCTCAGCAGCCTTCCCGATGCCCCATTTCTTAGCATACTGCTGTATGCACCAAATAGCCCAAAGCATAACGTCAGGCTGCTCAATCTCGTAGATAGCCACGGTGAGCGGTTTGCCCGTCATAAACTCGTTGAGCGCCTTGACGGCAGTCTTCATGCACGAAGCGAAATACTCATCGTCGTCAGTGGCAAGGGTGAGACCAGGCAGAGAGACGAATGTATCGCGCGCACGAGCCTTGAACCAAGGAATGCCAGCGAGAACGTAGCGCTCGTCACCCTGACGATAGTGGAGCTGGAGGGCTGCATTAACGAGAGAGTGATAGAAATTGTCGTGAGGAATGCGGTCAGCCACCTCATCGTTAAACATCTTTTTGAGAGCTGACGGTTTAGCCTTAGAGAGCGAAGCAGCAAAGATGACCTCGTCGCCCTTCTTCATGCTAACATCAAAATAGCCAGGCACATAGAGGTCTTCCACGCACTCATAGCCACGCTCAGCCTCCTTGTAGTATTCCAGTCCCTTATACCAGTTAGGACTGAAGACGAACTCGCTCTTTTTTGATGTCTGCATGTAGAGCTCGGGATAGTTGCTGTACATGGTGGTCTTGATGCCATTCTCCACCTCCTGATAGTCGCGCAGAGCCTGATAATTCTCGTGAGTGAGAGCATCGGCACGACGGAAGGCGAGGAACGGACGCAGACGGAGGGTAACGGGCGAGTGTGCATCGTCGATGGTATAGCGAATGAGCACACGGTCGTTGTAGGTTTCGAAGATTACCTCCTTCTTGAGAATCACACCACCCACGCGATAGACGGTGGTAGGCACCTTGTCGAACTCGAAAGAGCGGATGTACTTATGACCGTTAGGGTTCACAGCACCACCATAATAGAAGTGAAGTCCGAGGTTGAACTCGGCACCATGCTGAATGACCGACGCGTCGAGCGAGGACAGCAGGACATGGTTTTCATCATCAATAGATGGGATAGGAACTACTAACAGGCCATGATATTTGCGAGTATTACAGTCAACCACTGTACTACTGGCATAGGCACCTGAACGGCTGGTCTGCAGAACCTCTTTCCTGATAGATTCCTGCAGGTTAGTCATTAGAGCCTTCTCAAACTTTAAATAACTCATAGTGTTTCTTGTATCTAAGGCTTTGTTAGTTATACGTTTTAGGTTTGTGCAACAAAATTACACAAAAAATTCAGATTGCCAAAACTTTTTCGCTTTTTTTTGTCTCTCAGGCATTTAAAAGTTAAGATTGCAGAAAAATTTTCGCATATCAAGAAAAAATAGTACCTTTGCAAGGTATTTTCGTAATTTACACGCGCAATGAACTTATTGAGAACGATAATATTGCTTGTTTGCCTCACCATAGCATCGAGTGCCGATGCCGTGTTGAAGGAGGATAGTTTAGCCAACACCCTGAGGGTGTTACGCAGCGAACTGACGGAGTATCACGACGACTATTCGCAGAAGCAGACGGTGATGAAGGCAGCAGGTCAGAAGGTGTTTATGACACTGATGGAGACGATGCAGAGTTCGAACCAGAACGCCCTGATGCTCTATTCGCAGAAGGACGGTTATGTGTTTGACCTGTCATACGCCTGTCATGAGGCAATAGAGCAGTATCATGAGTTTGAGCGCAAGCTGATACCCTTTATGGAATATGTGGAGCAGAGCGATAACGAGGTGGCGAGGTTTGACAGCCTGATAAACTGTCTGAAGACCATGCCCGTGATGATGCTCTCGCCCCAGGCAAAGGTGGACAGAAACGTGTGTCTGGCGCTTGCCGTGAACACCCAGCGCATGGTGCAGGAAGACCACGACCAGCTGAAGGAGTACATAATGTACTACAAGATGACCGAGGCACGACTGAAGAACCTTAACGATTATGCCAACGAGAAATACAGCGAGATACAGAGCAGCATTTTTATAAACGGTGGTGACAATTATTTCGCCATACTGTCGAAGTTTGGTTACTACCTGACGCAGACCAAGGAAAGCATATACGAGAAATATTCGACCAACGAAGCCGTGCGCTCGCAGTGGGACAGCCGCTGGATAATCGGACTGTTCATAGTGATACTGTTCTATGGCTTCATAGCCGTGGCGCTGAACCAGCTGATAGTGAGATGGCTGATAACCAAACTGCTGAAGAAAGGTTACGGCACAGCAGGCATAGCCGAGGTGTTCATGGCAAAGCGCACCATGATAATAATGGCATCGACGGTGGTTACCTTTGCCATAATATTAGGAGTGGTGAAGGCACTTGCCGACCAGAACTTCATACAGATGGCAGCGGGCTTGCTGGTGCAGTATTCATGGCTGCTGAGTGTGGTGATAATATCGCTATTGCTGAGAACCAAGCCAGAGTTGGCACTGAGGACCTTCTTTGTGTATCTGCCCCTGCTGGTAAACGGATTCATGGTGATAAGTTTCCGTATCATACTGATACCAAACGCGCTTGTCAACCTCATCTTCCCACCGCTGCTGTTAGTGTGCTGTATATGGCAATGGTATGTGCTGAGCAGATGGAAGAACCATATAGACACGAGTGACAAGGCTTATGCCTATTTCTCACAATTTGTGTTTGTGGTGTCGCTGGTATGCTCAATGATAGGCTACACCCTGCTGTCGGTACAGATACTTATATGGTGGATAATGCAGCTGACCTGCATACTGACTATCACCTGTTTCAGAGACTGGTACAGGGCATACACCGAGCGTAAGGGGCTGAAAGACAAGCCGATAACCGAGACATGGTATCATGCAGCGATATACTGGGTGCTGTTGCCAGTGTGTGGAGTGCTCTCAGTGGTGCTGAGCCTGTACTGGGCAGCTGATGTGTTTAACCTCAGCGACCTCACGCTGTCGCTCTTCACCAGGAAATTCATAAACACCGAGAACTTCTCGGCAAGTATCTTCAGCATAGCCCAGGTGATAACCCTGTGGTTTGTGTTCAACTATATCAACCACACGGCAAAAGCCATAGCCCAATACTACCTGCAGCGCAGAGACCCAGTGAATGCCGCCCAGCGATTTATGATGCTGAAGAACGTGATGCAGATATTCATCTGGGGTGTGTGGGTGCTGATAACGATGGCTATGTTCCACGTGTCGAACACCTGGCTGGTGGTAGTGTCAGGCGGACTGTCAACAGGTATCGGTTTTGCATCTAAGGACATACTGGAGAACATATACTACGGCATATCACTCATGGCAGGCAGAATAAAGATTGGCGACCTGATAGTGTGTGACGGAGTGAGAGGAACGGTATCGAGCATATCGTATATCTCGACGATGATAAACACCACGGACGGTTCGGTGATAGCATTCCAGAACTCACAGCTCTTCACCAAGAACTATAAGAACATGACGCGCAACCACGGATATGAGTTGCACATACTGGATGTGGGAGTGGCTTACGGCACCAACATAAAACAGGCAAAAGAGGTGATAAAGAACGCCGTGATGCCACTGAAGAATATCAACAAGAAGAAAGGTGTGAACGTGGTGCTCAAGGAGCTGGGCGACTCAGCCCTGGTGCTGAAGGTGATAGTGTGGGTGAACGTGTTTACGCAGTATGCGGACGACGGTGTGATACTCGAGGCGATATATGATGCCCTCAACGAGAATAATATCGAGATACCATTCCCACAGACCGATGTGCATATCAGAGACATAAACGCCTCGTTCGCATCAGCCATAGAAGAGGCAAAAAAAGAGGATAAGGCATAGGTGAAAAGAGTATTCGGCATAATATGTGGCATCGGCATGGTGCTGGCTGGTTACGCCCAGTCAGCCGATTCGCTCATAGTGAAGGACCTGAGGGATAGCGGTATAAGATTCTCGCATAACAACAGCGTGGTGCTGTTTACCTCAGGACAGGAGAAATATGACGAGATGTTTGCTACGATAAGACAGGCGAAAAGCAGCATACACTTGGAGTATTTCAATTTTCGTAACGACTCCATAGCCAGTGCGCTCTTTGACATCTTAGCCGAGAAAGCCAAGGAGGGGGTAGAGGTGAGAGCCCTGTATGACGCCTTTGGCAATATGTCGAACAACCGTCCGCTGAAGAACCGTCATGTGGAGAGCATACGTGCTAGAGGAATAGAACTGTATGAGTTTGACCCAATAAGGTTTCCCTGGATAAACCATGTGTTCAGTCGTGACCACAGAAAGATAGTGGTGGTGGACGGCAAGGTGGCATTCACAGGAGGCATGAACGTAGCCGACTACTACATACACGGCACAGAGGTGGTGGGCGCCTGGCACGATATGCACTGCAGGATAGACGGCGACGAGGTGAACGAGTTGCAGAAGATATTCCTGAGAGTGTGGAACAAGACGACGGGACAGAACATACACGGAGTGAAATACTATCGTGGAACGCGCTCTATAATAAAAGGTACGGAGGTGGCTGCTGCTGATGCCTATATAGAGGGAGTGAAGAAAGACACTACCGCTACGGCTTACCGCAAGATGGTGGGCATAATAAACAGAGAGCCACACGTGACGAACAAGATAATGAGACGGTTCTACATATCATGCTTCGATAATGCACAAGACAGCATAAAACTCATCAACCCATATATGTCGCTCACGCACTCGGTGAAGAAGGCGATAAAGAGATGCTTGAAACGAGGAGTGAAACTGCAGGTGATGATGTCAGAGAAGAGTGACATACCAATGGAGCCAGATGCATCATTCTATAACCTGCACTGGATGATGAAACGCGGAGCAGAGGTGTATATATACCAGGGTGGTTTTCACCACACCAAGATAATAATGGTGGACGGCAAGGTGTGCACGGTAGGCAGCTGTAACCTCGACGCACGTTCGCTAAACTGGGACCACGAAGAGAATGCCGTGATAGTGGATAAGAACACCACGGGCGAACTCGACAGGTTCTTTGATGAACAGAAGAAATCATGCTTCAGACTGACCCCCCAGAAATGGGATGAGTGGAGAAGTCCGTGGAAGAAATTTTATGGTTGGTTTTCAAAAATGCTGAGTCCATGGCTATAATAGATACACTGGAAGCCTATTGGCAAGACATAGCAAACATACCACAGCTTACGGAACAGGAAGAGAGTAAGCTGGCGGAGAGAATAAAGGCAGGCAACGAGCGTGCCGTGGAGAGACTGGTGACAGCAAACCTGAGATATGTGGTGGCGATGGCGCGCCAGTTGGCTGAGAAAGGCGAGGTGAGCATGAGCGACCTGATAAGCGAGGGTAACATGGCGATGCTCGTGGCAGCCAGGAAATGGGAGCCAGAGAAGGAGCCCCACTTTGTGAGGTATGCCAGCTATGGTGTGAGAAAAGCCATGATGGCAGCGATACCACAGCAGGGACCAATGGTGACGATGCCTAAGAACGGAATGACTGACCAGAGACAGATGAAGAGATTCTCGACCGATGCACCAGTGCACCCAGGACAGACCAACACACTGGGCGATATGCTCAAGGCTGGCAAGCCGATGACAGACGACGGGGCAGAGAACAACGAGATGAGCTATGCCATAATGCTTGCCTTTGACCAGCTGAACGAGAGAGAACGGAGAATCATGACCCACTATTACGGCATAGGCACGACGGAGCAGATGACGATGGCCGAGATAGGGGAGCAGATGAACCTGAAACGAGAAAGAGTGAGACAGATAAGAAAGACAGCCGAGCGCAAGATGCGACGCATAATGAAGAAATAATGTTATACATACAGACGAGAGATATGAAAAGAATACTTTATATAATAACTGCTGTTGCCCTGTGCATGTCGTTAGGAGTGCAGGCAAAAGGAAAGAAAGAGAAGACGGACAACAGGGGATCGAAAGCCCTGGTGGTGGTGCCACAGATGTATGCCTACTCAGTAGCTTCATCGCCTATGGACTCAGTGGTGTATATGACAGACGTGCTGATACTGAAAGGAGCCCAGATGACGAAGAAAACCAAGTTCCTGGTAGGTCGTCAGGACTATTCGTCGCAGTTTAAGAACTTCCTTGCCGAGATAGATCAGCCCAACCGCACGTGTGCCACCATGTATAACGTGAACCACAGAAAGGCATTCAAGGAGTATGAGAAACTGAAGAAGAGCCTGACGAAGAGAGGGTTTACCATCAAGGTGATAGACCAGACGGAGTTTCGCTATATAGTAACCAGTCACAACTAAGAAGTGTTATACACCATAGCAGGACATAAGGTAGAGATAGATTTCGACGCAGAGATGCTGGCGAGACTGTTGCCCTCGTTCCTCCCGTTTCGTGCGGAGAGTGGGGTGGAGGGGAAGTTGCTGTTTCGTCTTACGGTGGATAATGAACTGAAACGCATAGCTGAGGAGGACTGTCGCCTGATACGTGATGT
The DNA here is from genome assembly GCA_002353585.1 of Prevotellaceae bacterium UBA2738. Taxonomy (GTDB): domain Bacteria; phylum Bacteroidota; class Bacteroidia; order Bacteroidales; family Bacteroidaceae; genus Prevotella. The sequence continues at coordinate 8,597 of DEJW01000023.1, forward strand.
GGATACTGGCAACGGCAAAACGCGAGTAGATAAGCTGAAGGACGGAGGCTACCAGTTTATGGTTCGTGACATATACGACCGTCCCTGTGCCCTGCTCATCACCTCGCCACGATTTGACGACTGCAAGGTGGCACTGCGTGGAGGATTAGGCACACAGCGATTTGCACTCAATAATGCGCTCATGCTCACCTATGCCTTCAGCGCTGCTTATTACGACACTCTGCTGATACATGCCTCGGTGGTTCGCCATAACGGCAAGGCATACGCATTCACGGCAAAGAGCGGAACAGGCAAGAGCACCCATGTGGCAAACTGGATGAGGTATATAGAGGGGTGTGACATGATGAATGACGACAATCCGATAATAAGGATGACAGACGGCAAACCAGTTCTTTATGGTTCGCCATGGAGCGGTAAGACACCCTGCTACCGTAACATACAGGCACCACTGGGAGGCATAATGCTGATAGAGAGAGACAAGAAGAATTTCGTAAAAGAGATGCAGCCCATCATAGCATTCTCGACGGTGCTCACGGCTTGTTCGGCTATGAAGTGGGATGAGCAGTTATACCAGATGGTGTGCCAGACGAGTTCACGATTCGTAGAAACCACAAAAGTGGCATCTATCCACTGTCTGCCTGACAGAGAGGCGGTGGAGGTGTGCCGAGAATACTTGGAGGAATAAATGCAATTGCCAAACAGCATAATAATTCCAGAAGTGGCTCGCCTCGTGAACGAGGGCAAGAGCGTCACTCTGCCATTACGCGGATACAGCATGCGACCATATCTGGAAGACCAGCGTGACAAGGGGTTGCTCGTAAAACCTAAGGAGCCCCTGAAGGTGGGTGATGTGATACTGGCCGAGATAGAGCCACAACGGTATGCCCTGCATCGCATAGTGAAGATAGAGGGCGAAGACATCACGATGTATGGCGACGGCAATTTCTCGCCCGAACACATAAAGAGAGCCGATGTGCTCGCCATAGCCACAGGATTCTATCGCAAGGGTAGCAAAAAACTGGATAGCGTTGACACTATATATTATAAGGTGTACTGGCGCGCTTGGGTGGCACTACGTCCCGTGAGACGCTATCTGCTCATCATGTGGCGATTATACCACTATCCCCAAGAGACAATAAAAACAATAATACATAAGATATGCAAGTAAAATCAGGTTTCAAACTTAATCAGGTATGCGGACAGACATTCCTCGTGCCTATGGGAGAATCAAACATAGATTTCTCAAAACTCATAGCTCTCAACGAGTCGTCGCTGCTGCTGTGGAACAGAATGCAGGAAGGCTCATTCACCACTGACGACCTTGTGAAGGTGTTGCTCGACGAATATGAGGTGGACGAGGCAACAGCACGCAAGGATGTTGAGGCTATAGTGGAGCAGTTTGAGAAAGAAGGGGTGATAGTGAAATAACACCTTATTTATATATATAGACAAATAACAATCATATAGACAGATATGTACAGAACAAAAACTTGCGGCGAACTCCGCATAGAGAATGTTGGACAGACCGTTACGCTGGCTGGTTGGGTGCAGGGCGTTCATAATCTTGGTGCCTTGACATTTGTGGACCTTCGCGACCGTTACGGTATCACACAGTTGGCTTTTAACGAGGATGCACCAGAGGCATTGAAGGAACAGGCTGGTCACCTGGGACGTGAATTCGTGGTTCAGGCTACAGGTGTAGTGGCTGAGCGCTATTCCAAGAACCCAAAACTGGATACGGGCGATATAGAGATTATCGTTTCAGAACTCAATATCATAAGCGAGTCACAGACTCCTCCCTTCACCATAGAGGATAATACCGATGGTGGTGATGAGCTTCGCATGAAGTATCGTTACCTTGACCTGCGTCGTCCTGTGGTAAGGAAGAATCTGGAGTTGCGCCACAAGATGACCATACTCATACGTAACTTCCTCGACTCAAAGCAGTTTATCGAGGTAGAGACGCCAATACTTATTGGTTCTACTCCAGAAGGAGCGCGCGACTTCGTGGTGCCTTCACGCATGAACCCAGGACAGTTCTATGCTCTGCCTCAGTCGCCTCAGACCCTGAAGCAGTTGCTCATGGTGTCAGGTTTTGACCGTTATTTCCAGATTGCAAAATGTTTCCGTGACGAGGATTTGCGTGCCGACCGCCAGCCAGAGTTTACCCAGATAGACTGTGAGATGTCATTCGTGGATCAGGATGATGTAATCAATATCTTTGAGGATATGGCTCGCCATCTCTTTAAGGAGGTTCGTGGTGTGGAACTGCCAGCAAAGCTTCGCCAGATGACCTGGCAAGAGGCTATGCAGAAGTATGGTTCAGACAAACCCGATTTGCGTTTCGGAATGGAGTTTGTGGAACTGATGGATGTGCTCAAGCTGGGCACTTTCCAGGTGTTTGATAATGCTGAGTATATCGGTGGTATATGTGCTGAGGGATGTGCTAACTACACCCGTAAGCAACTCGACCAACTGACTGATTTCGTTAAGTCGCAGCAGGTGGGAGCAAAGGGTCTGGTTTATATCAAACTCAATGAAGACGGCACCATCAAGTCGTCAGTAGATAAGTTCTATACCCCAGAGCAGTTGCAGGCAGTGGCTGAGAAGATGAATGCCAAGAAGGGCGACCTCATCCTCATCCTTTCAGGCGATAATGCGAACAAGACTCGCATCCAGCTGTGCTCACTTCGTCTTGAGATGGGTAAGCGTTTGGGACTGATGGACAAGAACAAGTTTGAGTGTCTGTGGATTATCGACTTCCCTCTCTTTGAGTGGAGCGATGAGGAGCAGCGTCTGATGTCAACCCACCATCCGTTCACTATGCCTAACCCTGACGATATTCCTCTGCTCGATACCGACCCAGCGAAGGTGCGTGCTAAGGCATACGACTTCGTTTGTAACGGTATAGAAGTAGGTGGTGGTTCTCTGCGTATTCACGACGGCAAACTGCAGGCTAAGATGTTCGAGGTGCTTGGTTTCACCCCAGAGCGTGCTATGGCACAGTTTGGCTTCCTGATTAACGCCTTCAAGTATGGTGCACCACCTCATGCTGGTCTGGCGTTCGGTTTGGATCGTTTTGTAAGCATTATGGCAGGACTCGATTCTATTCGTGACTGTATAGCGTTCCCAAAGAATAATAGTGGACGTGATGTGATGCTTGATGCTCCGTCATTCATCGACCAGAAGCAACTTGACGAGTTACAGATCAATATAGTAAAAACCGAAAAATAGACGACAAAAATACAATTTTTCTGTTTGCTACGTTGACATTTGTCAAATATTCAGTCAAAAAGCATCATATTTCTTATGTAGAATTATCCTTTTTTACTGATTATTAGTAACTTTGCACTGCAATTAGAAAACGTTATGTTTTTTGAAAGCTAAATAACAGCAATTTAACTTTATATAAGGTAAAAAGATTTAAATCATGGCAGAAAAGAAAATCACAAAGGCAGCTGCTACAAAGGCAGCTAACAAGGCAGCAAAGGAAGCTGAAGTAAAGGCAGCTCCTGCAAAGAAGGCTCCTGCAAAGAAGGCATCAGCTAAGGCTGCAGTAGTTTATGTTAACGCTGAGAACGCTGGTTTCAAGGCTGGTGACGTTTATCAGGCTCTCGCAGCTGCAGAGAAGGCTCTTACAGTTGCTGAGGTAGCTAAGAAGGCAAAGGTAGCTGTTGAAGAGGCTTACCTCGGTCTTGGCTGGCTCTTCAAAGAGGGTAAGGTAGCTACAACAGAGGATAACAAGATTGTTCTTGCATAATAAAAGCTTAGAACTATCTGTTTGAAGCTTAATACTATAAATGGGTGAAGGGGTAACGGTTATTGTTCCTCTTCACCTGTTTTTTTTATGAACTACGAAGACGAAATACTGTTGATGCTTAACGAGGTAGGCGAATCAGGCATGCCTCTGCGTCGTATTGCGCTTAACGTGTTCAATATGAAGAACTCGTTTTTTGAGCCATTGTCTCAAGAGACGGTTTATCAGGAAGTGGCTGAATGGCTACGCGAAGTCAGTCAGCAGAGTGGCTCACCAATCGTTAAGGCTGAGCGCAGGGGGTGGTATAAGATAAATCCCGATTCTCCGAAGGTGATACAAATGAGGCTCGAATTCTTACCTCATTTTTAGGTTGGCAACACCAACCAGTCTGTCAGTACGGTCTATGTTTCCTCTATAGTAGAACAAGACGGTGTATATGTTTCTTGTTTCAAAGAATGACCCTTCTGTTGGGGGTATAGCCGTTGTGCCGTCTGGTTTCAGCATTATGTATTGGTAAGAATAGTAGCCGTATTTCAGTGGCACCGTGCCTGTATATGCCTTCTGTTCGGGGTTGTAGGTCATGCGAGCAGAGCCCCACATTCCGTCCACGTAGAGGGGGTAGGGGAAAGGCTCTGGAGTTTGCAGGGTGAAGTGGGCCATCACGTATTCAGATGTGATGTTAGCCTCTCTGTTGTCTGAGTTGCGAATGAGGAAGGCACCCTTTGGCACCTCGTCATACACATACGAAGAACGCTTATAGTCAGCCCACAGGTAGGTGTGCCACATTTCGTTCTCTCTGTCCCAAATGTTATCCTCCACGTTGAGAGAGTTACGGTGAATGTCCAGAATCTCAAACTTATGGTATTCGTTTCCTCCGTCGTATATCAGGTTAGGACAGTGAGTCCACTCCATAAACTGCTGATTGATGCTGGTGGATAGTGGCAACTGCCTCATGTCATTCCAACGGTAGTTTTGCAACACGTAGCCAGTAATCTGGTCGCGTGGGTAAGTGGCTTTCACACGGCTGTAGTCCACCTTCAGACTCAGTTGCTGGTGTGTTCTTCTCACGTCTATATCGGTATCGCCACTCGCACTTATACCGATATTCATTATGTCTTCATTCACAAGGAAGAAGGCTGAGAGCACCACCTCGTCGTTATTGCTTTCGTCTATCACGTCCAGCCTGTAGTTGCCAGACATGGTGATGCGACACTGCCTGTTAGGAATCTGCAGTGTGTAGTGGGTATAGTTTTGTGTGGTGTTGATGGATTCTTCCATATTGTCTATGGTCAGTCCGTTAGCAAAACCGCTTATGTAGTCTGACGTTATCAGTCCTGTTGACTCTTTCCAGTCTTTGTCCAGATGCACCACGCTATAGGTGTAGCGATGATATTCGTGTGACAGTTCGTCAAAGGCTATGTTGATTCTGTCAGCTCCACCCAGCGTTATGATAGGTAGCTCTTGCCATTTCACACCAGCCACCACCTGTAGCGACCTTATATCGTCAGAATACACAATGTGGCGTTGTGCCCACGTTAAGACACAACACCACACCATAATCGTTATAGTAAGAATCCTTTTCATTTATTTCAGTAAATCAACGCTTCGTTTTAGGAATTTGTCGAGCGCCTCGCCCTTCAGCATACCGTTCTGCAACAGCGCCAGGTCTATGAGTTGTGATACGGTCTCTTCCTTTCCCTTGCCGTCTATCACACTCTTAATTATAGCATTGTCGCTGTTCAGTATCAGGTTGTAGGCATCAGGCATCTGTCCGTAGAACGCCATACCGCTCTGGTAGCGTGACATATCCTTCATCCTTCGCATATATTCAGACTGGGTGAACATCACAGGTGCAGCTGTCTCGCCCATAGCTTGTACCTCCACGTTGAATGTCACCTTGTCCATCTGTGGCAATTTTGTCTTAAATGCCTCTGTCAGTTTGTCGGTATCCTCCTTTGACAGGTCCACCTTCTTCACGTCTTCCTTCTGAATAAGCCTGTCGATGATGTCGCCATCAACACGGGTGAAGCGGCTCTTCTCAAACTTCTGTTCGAAGAGTCCAAGGGTGGCATTGTCCAGTTGTCCGTCAAACATCAGCACGCTATATCCCTTAGCCTTGGCAGCCTCTATATAGGTGTACTGCTCGTCCTTGTCGTTAGCGTAGAGATATACGAGAGTGCCGTCTTTGTCAGTCTGCTGGTCCTTAATGAGAGTCTTGTACTCTTCGTATGTAAAGTGCTTACCATCAGTATCTTTGAAGAGAGCAAAGTCCTTAGCACGGTCATAGAAAGACTCGTCAGTCAGCATACCATACTCGATGAAAATCTTCAGGTTGTCCCACTTCTCTTCGTAGTCCTTCCTGTCAGCCTTGAATATGCTGTTCAGTCTGTCAGCCACCTTCTTGGTTATGTAGCTGGCAATCTTCTTCACGTTGGCATCGCTCTGCAGATAAGAACGGCTCACGTTCAGCGGAATGTCAGGTGAGTCGATCACGCCATGCAGCAGGGTGAGGAATTCAGGCACTATGCCCTCCACCTGGTCAGTCACAAACACCTGGTTGCAGTATAGCTGTATCTTGTTACGCTGCAGGTCGAGGTTTGACTGCACTCTTGGGAAGTAGAGCACACCTGTAAGGTGGAATGGGAAGTCCACGTTCAGGTGAATCCAGAACAGCGGCTCATCCTGCATAGGGTAGAGGGTGGAGTAGAACTTCTTGTAGTCCTCATCCTTCAGCGTTGAAGGCTGCTTGGTCCACAGTGGCTCAGTGTCGTTTATCACGTTGTCCTCAGCTGTTTCCACCATCTCCTTCTTCTCAGAGTTCCATTCCTTCTTTTTGCCAAACACTACTGGCACAGCCATAAACTTGCAGTATTTGTTCAGCAGCTCCGTAATCTTCTGTTCCTCAAGGAATTCCTTGCAGTCGTCAGAAATGTGGAGCACTATGTCAGTACCTCTCTCAGCCTTCTCAGCTGGCTCTATGTTGTATTCAGGTGAACCGTCGCAAGTCCACTTCACAGCCTGTGCGTCGTCCTTGTATGATTTGGTTATGATGTCCACCTTATCGCTGACCATGAAGCTTGAGTAGAAGCCAAGTCCGAAGTGACCTATGATAGCGTTGGCGTTATCCTTATATTTGTCGAGGAAGTCAGTAACGCCTGAGAAGGCTATCTGGTTGATGTAGCGTTCTATCTCTTCCTCGGTCATACCGATGCCGTGGTCAGAGATGGTCAGCGTGCCAGCCTCTTTGTCCAGACTTATGCTCACCTTCGTTTCGCCTATCTCGCCCTTGAAGTCGCCCTTCTCGGCAAGTGTCTTCAACTTCTGTGTAGCGTCAACGGCGTTACTTACCATTTCACGAAGAAAAATCTCGTGGTCGCTGTAGAGAAACTTTTTAATTACGGGGAAGATGTTCTCTGTTGTAACCCCAATATTACCTTTTGCCATTTTTTTATGTTAGTTTAAGTTTGCTTTCTGCCCTCTTGCTATTGCAAAAGGTGTGCCAACTTATTTCTTTGCCTCAAACGTCAGTTCCTTAGGCAGTTTCACCCACTTCTTGTTATTGACTATTTTTATGGTGCTACCGCTCAGTTGCCTCAGCGTGTAGGTGCCGTCGTCGTTGTATGTCAGTTCGGCATTCAGGTCTTCCGAACCGTAATCGTTCACCATCTCCACCTCAGCCTTCTTGCCGTCCTTGCTTATCTCGGCGCTCATTATAGCCCACACCCTTGCGTCGGTTTTCTTCTTCAGATATCCGAATACCTTGCCCAGAACCTCCTGTCCGGGTATGGTGATGCTCTCCTCATTTAGGTTCATGACTATCTCCACGTCATACACCTTATTATATATATGAGTCTTAAACTTACTCTCCTGCGCCATGCTCATTATGGAAGCAAATAATAAGCAAAACGTCAAAAAAAATGCTTTTCTCATGTCATAAATGTATTTTCGTCATGGCAAAATTACACAATATAAATCAATTAATCGTAGTTTTCTTGTCATAAAATTTATGTAATAGGGTGATTTTTAATTTTTTTTTTCTAACTTTGCAACATTAGAAACAAATATATATGAAAAAAGTTATGATGAAACCTGACTTCATTTTTGAGTCAAGTTGGGAAGTTTGTAATAAGGTAGGAGGAATCTATACTGTACTATCAACACGAGCTAAAACACTGCATGACGATATACAGGACAACCTGATATTCATAGGTCCTGACTGTTGGGGCAAAAAGAAATCGCCTTATTTCAAGCAGGACAACACCTTGCTTGCCGATTGGCAGAAGGTGGCTAAGAAGCAGGGCATAAAGGTTAAGGTGGGTCGTTGGGACATTCCTGGACAGCCTATCTCTATTCTGGTTGATTTTCAGCCTTATTACGCAGAGAAAGACACTATATACACAAAACTTTGGGAGTATTTCAAGGTGGACTCGCTCCACTCTTACGGCGACTACGACGAGGCAAGCATGTTCTCTTATGCGGCTGGTCTGGTTGTGGAGTCTATGTATAACTTCCTGAAGTTGCAGGATAAGAAGGTAATATATCATGCCAACGAATGGATGACAGGTCTGGGTGCTCTCTATATCAAGCACCAGATACCAGCCATCGGCACCGTATTCACTACCCACGCCACCTCTATAGGTCGCTCTATCGCTGGCAATAACAAGCCTCTCTATGAGTATCTATGGGCTTATAACGGCGACCAGATGGCTGAGGAACTCAACATGCAGTCTAAGCACTCTATAGAGAAGCAGACGGCTTATAATGTTGACTGCTTCACCACCGTTTCAGACATCACAGCCACAGAGTGCAGGGAGCTCATCAAGCCTGTTGACGTGGTGCTGCCTAACGGTTTCGAAGACGACTTCGTGCCTAAGGGTGCTGCTTTTACTGCCAAGCGTAAGGCTTCACGCAAACTCGTTCTGCGTCTTGCCAATGCCCTGACAGGCTGTCAGTTCTCTGACGACACCCTCATCATCGGCACCTCTGGTCGCTATGAGTTCCGCAATAAGGGTATCGATGTGTTCATCGAGGCGCTCAGCCGTCTTAACCACGACCCACGTCTCAATAAGCAGGTGCTCGCCTTCATCGACGTGCCAGCATGGGTGGGCGAGGCTCGTGCCGACCTCAACAAGCGTCTGGCTGATGCCAAGAAGGTGTATGACACTCCGCTCGACAATCCTGTGATAACCCACGTACTTCATAATATGTCTGAGGACAACGTGCTCGGTATGCTCCGTCGTTTCGATATGTGGAACCGCAAGGATGATAAGGTGAAGGTAATCTTTGCTCCTTGCTATCTTGACGGTAGCGACGGTCTGCTCAATATGCTCTACTATGATGCACTCATAGCCAAAGACCTCACCGTATATCCTTCTTACTACGAGCCTTGGGGCTACACTCCGCTTGAGTCGGTTGCCTTCAAGGTGCCTTGCATCACCACCGACCTCGCTGGTTTCGGCCTCTGGGCAAACAGCGTCATGGGCGCTTACTCAGAGATTAAGGATGGCGTGAAGACCATTCACCGCACCGACTACAACTACTCTGAAGTGGCTGACGTTATCAAGGATACCGTTATCGACTACTCTTACTTCTCAGCCGAAGAGGTGAAGCAGGCTCGTGCTGCAGCAGAGAGGCTCTCTAAGAAAGCCCTATGGAGCAAGTTCATCAAGTATTACTATGAGGCTTATGACATAGCTCTTCGTAAGGTTCAGAAGAAATAACCCCTCTTGCTCCGAGCTTGCTCGCCTGAGCACCTACTGGAGCGCAAGAACCAGCGCTTTAGCGCGACTTGAACTTTCTTGAACTAGCGAAGCGTTTGAACCCTTTGAATAAAAAACTATTATAACAACCCAAAAAATAACATTATGAAAATTAAATCCGATTATGCTAATACTCCTATTTGGAAGGAGTTTAACGTAAAGTCAACACTCCCTAAGGAACTTGAGTGCCTTGACGAGATTGCTCACAATATGTGGTGGGTGTGGAATCCTGATGCTCAGGAGCTCTTCGCATCACTCGACAACGATGTTTATGAGCAGGTAGGTCATAACCCAGTGCAGCTCCTTGAGCGTCTTTCTTATGACCGTAAGGAAGAGATAGTGCAGGATAAGAAGATAATGGCTAGCGTTAAGGCCGTTTATACTCACTTTAAGAACTATATGAAGGAGAAGCCAGACACTAAGCGTCCTTCAGTGGCTTACTTCTCTATGGAGTTTGGTATTCACAACTCACTCAAGATTTACTCAGGCGGTCTGGGTATGCTCGCAGGCGACTATATCAAGGAGGCATCTGACTCTAACGTCGATATGTGCGGTATTGGTTTCCTCTATCGCTTCGGCTACTTCAAGCAGAGCCTGGCTATGGATGGTCAGCAGATAGCTAACTACGATGCGCAGAACTTCAACTCTCTGCCTATCACCAAGACTCTCGACAAGGATGGCAACCAGGTAGTTGTTGACGTACCTTATATGAACTATGTAGTTCATGCCCTCGTTTGGCAGGCTAACGTAGGTCGCGTAAAGCTCTATCTGCTCGATACCGATAACGATATGAACTCTGAGTTCGACCGTTCTATCACTCACGCACTCTATGGTGGCGACTGGGAGAACCGTCTCAAGCAGGAGATACTCCTCGGTATCGGTGGTGTGCTCATGCTCAAGAAGCTTGGCATCAAGAAGCAGGTGTACCACTGCAACGAGGGTCACGCAGCACTCTGCAACCTGCAGCGCCTCGTTGACTACATCAAGGAAGGCCTCACCTTCAACCAGGCTATGGAGGTAGTTCGCGCTTCTTCACTCTACACCGTTCACACCCCAGTGCCAGCAGGTCACGACTACTTCGACAAAGACCTCTTCGGCAAGTACATGGGCGGCTATCCTCAGATGCTCGGCATCTCTTGGAAAGAGTTCATCGGCATGGGTCGCATCAACCCTGAAGACGACAACGAGCGCTTCTGTATGTCAACCTTCGCTTGTAACACCTGTCAGGAGGTTAACGGCGTATCTAAGCTCCACGGCTGGGTATCACAGAAGATGTTCGCAGGCATCTGGAACGGCTACTATCCAGAAGAGAACCACGTAGGCTACGTAACCAACGGTGTACACTTCCCATCATGGGTAGCATCAGAGTGGCGTAAGGTTTACGACAGATACCTCAAGGGCGACTACTATCACGACCAGTCTAACGAAGAACTCTGGCACGGCATCTACGACTGCCCAGACACCGAGATATGGAGCACACGTAAGGCACTCAAGGAGAAGCTCGTTAAGTATATCCGCGAGAAGTTTGCTGAGTCATGGCTCAAGAACCAGGGCGACCCTGCACGTGTAGTGTCACTCCTCAAGCTCATCAACCCAGATGCTCTGATGATTGGCTTCTGCCGTCGTTTCGCTACCTATAAGCGTGCTCACCTTCTCTTCACCGACCTCGACCGTCTCTCTAAGATTGTCAACAACCCAGAGAAGCCAGTACTCTTCTTCTTCTCAGGTAAGGCACACCCAGCTGACGGCGCAGGACAGGGACTCATCAAGCGCATCTATGAGATATCACAGCGTCCAGAGTTCCTCGGCAAGATTATCTTCCTCGAAGACTACGACTTCCAGCTCGCTCGCCGTCTCGTTTCAGGCGTAGATATCTGGATGAACACCCCAACACGTCCGCTCGAGGCATCAGGCACCTCTGGCGAGAAGGCTGAGATGAATGGTGTAGTAAACCTCTCAGTGCTCGACGGATGGTGGGTAGAAGGCTATCGCGAGGGCGCTGGCTGGGCACTCAAGCAGGAGCGTACCTACCAGAACCAGGGCTATCAGGACCAGCTCGACGCAACCACTATCTACAACATGCTCGAGAACGAGATAATACCTCTCTATTACAATAAGGACAACCAGGGCATCTCTAAGGACTGGATTAAGGTAATCAAGAACTCTATCGCAACCATCGCACCTCACTATACGATGAAGCGCCAGCTCGACGACTACTACTCTAAGTTCTACAACAAGCTTGCTGCACGCTCTAAGAAAGTCAATGCCAACGACTATCAGTTAGCAAAAGAGATAGCACAGTGGAAGGAGAATGTAGCCGAGCGTTGGGACAGCATTCAGGTAGTAAAAGCCAATACCGACGCTATCGCCAACGGCATCGAGACAGGTAAGAGTTACAAGATTACTTATGTCATCGACGAGCAGGGACTCAAGGATGCAGTAGGTCTCGAACTCGTAAGCCTCAAGAACGACCAGTACTCTGGCGACCGCCTCATCAACATGGTAGTACCATTCAAGCTCGTTAAGCATGAGGGCAACCTCTACACCTTCGAGTGCAACGTGGAAGTAAACAATGCAGGCACCTACAAGACCTGCGTGCGTATGTTCCCAAAGAACGACCTGCTTCCACACCGTCAGGACTTCTGCTACGTTAAGTGGCTCGACTAAAAGACCCCCTCATTCCCCCTATGTAGGGGGATGAGTTTCACATAAAAAAGCACCGCAAGCTACCACAGCTTGCGGTGTTTTTTTGTTGCCTTTAGTAGCATAGCCACCATCTGCGGATGCTAAGTAACCGCACGTGGAAGCAAAGTAACCGCATGTAGAAGCATTGCCTCTGCATGCAGAAGCATTACTTCTGCAGCTAAAAGCATTACTTTTATCTCTAAAAGCATTACTTTTATATATAACGACAACCGTGACAACTTTGGACAATTAAGTTTTGGTATTTTGGCAAACCTGCCAAAATGATATAAAAAACAGTTTAGCAGGTTTGCTAAACTGACCTTTTTCAGTTGTTCCCTTGTTGTCCTTGTTGTCTTTTTTATAATTTTCGCGATATACCTCCTAAGGTCACTAATTGGGCGCTCATCCCAGTGTTTATGCGGCTTCCCGATAGTGACCTCTTTTCGAGAGAGGTCACTTAAAGGTCACTTAAGGGTCACTACAGAGGTCACTATATTATAAAAGAATTACTGCACACTAATTAATTCCTAATTTCTAATTTCTAATTAATAATTTCTAATTAATAATTAAGGTGAGGTAAAAAGTGACCTCTAAGTGACCTGTCGCCAAACATAGGTCACTATCCTCAGCCCAGTATTTATGCGCCTTGAGAGCATTTTAGTGACCTTAGGAGGTTATTTTTCAAAACACCTTATTTTTATTTATAGAAGAAAATATTTCTCTCCACTTTCTTTGTTGTTTCGAAACTTTTTCTTAATTTTGCAGGTGGAGATATAAAGTGTAGAAATTATGAATGCAATTTCTTTAAATAACCTTTGGAGTTATATACAGGGTCTATCCTTAACTGCAAACAACCGCCGTTGGCTTGCAGATAGACTGATTGAAACACCCTCTGACACAGTTATGGAGGACAATGAAATAAGAAAAGACATGAAGGAAGCATTTTCCAAAATTGATGGAATCAATAAAGGAACGGTAGAAACCAGAGACGTGGAGGAATTGCTTAATGAGTTGTAAGATCATCGCAGAGCACTATTTCTGATAAAGAAATAAAGCGACTTATAAAGTTGACGACATTATAAATAGGAGAAACCCTGAGGTTTCTCTTTTTTTTATTTCTTCATTGCTTTAATTCATTCTTGACTTAGACTTTTGTGCCAGAAGTACCACACCCTACAGTTTGTCTATACCAAAGATGCCCTCGACGGCATACTCGCCGCCATCGAGGTGGTGTAAAAGCTGTCGTATCGATTTTTTTCTCCACTTTCTTTGTTGTTTCGAAACTTTTTCTTAATTTTGCAATCAATCACTGGCAATATGGCTTTAGTGAAAGTCGCTGGTGTGACTTATTGATATATATTTAGCGTTGGCTATTATTCAAAAACGTTCAGAAACTTGCCGGTAGAAGAACATAGTTTGTGATAATGGTAACGCCTGCTGTAATAGTGGGCGTTTTCCTGTTTTCAAACTATAGGTTTCCGGCAAGTACCTTGAACGTTGGACAGCGAAAGCGTCCACGTTTTGTGTATTTATACACGAGGTGCTTGCAGGATTTTTTGTTTTGTGGCTCGACGCATTGATATAAAAGTAACTGAAACTAAAAAACTTTTTTATTAGTGCTAATGCTATGGCTAAATCATTGATTGAAGAACTGCCTCGCATCGTGAGCGAGGGCAGGCGAGAGGCTGCGCAGATACTTGATCGCCTGAGTAGTGGAACACAGATTGGTTTGCAGACAAACGAACTGGTGTTGCCAAGTAAGGATATTAGTGGATTGTTTAAGGGCAATTCTCCCCAGATACCTAATGCCTTCAATATGGCAGGGGGTAATGGCGAATGGATGAATCGTCTTATCTATGGTGACAATCTCTTGGCTATGCAGGCTCTTCTTGCTGGTGATGCGCAGACGGGGTTGCCCTCACTACGTGGTAAAGTGGATTTGATATATATCGACCCGCCTTTTGACTCAAAGGCGGATTATAGAACAAAGATTTCTTTGCCAGGAACTGATATTCAGCAAAAGCCAACTGTGATAGAGCAGTTCGCTTATGCGGATACTTGGGAGCAAGGAACGATATCATATCTGAAAATGATATGCCCTAGACTTTTTCTTATGAAGGAATTATTATCAGAGAGAGGTAGTATATATGTCCATATTGATTGGCATGTTGGGCACTATGTAAAACTGCTATTGGATGAAATCTTGGAGAAATATAATTTCGTAAATGAAATAATATGGTGTTATTCAGGTCCATCGTCTAGCACAAATTGTTTTAGTAGGAAACATGATGTTATATTACTATATGGAAAGGGTAGTAATCGTCTGTTTAATATGCAATACCTTAAACATAAAAGTGGTATTCATAATACTGGTCAGGTTTTTGGAAGTATAGATGGTGATGCTGGGCGTGTAGAAGAGTTGTTGGATTTAGGAAAGAAATGTGAGGATTGGTGGATAGACATCTATACAGGGGACAGATATAGAAGTGAATTAGTTGGTTATGCCACTCAAAAACCCGAAAAACTTCTTGAACGCATAATCAAAGCATCATCCAATGAAGGTGATTTGGTATGTGATTTCTTTGGAGGCAGTGGTACAACGGCAGCTGTAGCAGAGCGATTAGGAAGACGTTGGATAACTTGCGATATAGGCAAGCCTGCTTCACTTGTTATGCGCAAGCGATTCATTGACCAAGAGGTAAAACCATTCCTATACCAGAGTATAGGCGACTATCAGAAGGAGGCATTTAAGAACAATAAGAGATATAAGCATGTTGGTGACCTGAGCCAAGTGATATTGGGACTTTATG
This sequence comes from Prevotellaceae bacterium UBA2738, assembly GCA_002353585.1. Taxonomy (GTDB): domain Bacteria; phylum Bacteroidota; class Bacteroidia; order Bacteroidales; family Bacteroidaceae; genus Prevotella. The sequence continues at coordinate 23,608 of DEJW01000023.1, forward strand.
GTGCCTTGCCATTTACACCTGAGCAGACAAACGACAGAAACTTTGGTTACGTAAAAGGTACGCGAACATTGGTTATGGTGGATTCGCCAAACAGACTGACAACAGCTAATACCATCCGCAGGGCTGTAGAGGCTAAAGCAAGTCTGCTGGGTGGCGACTGGGAAAAGGTGATAGTATTAGGTTGGAACTTCGCCTTTGACATTTCGCAGGCTATTCAGAAATATGAATCGTCAAACGTGGAGGTGCTTGTTATTCCACCAGACCTGCTTGATAAACTGGCAAAAAAGGGATACAAGAAACTGATAGACGACCGTTCTGTGCGTTTCTCTTCTCTGCAATATCTTGTAGCGAAACCTTTGCAGGTAAAGAGAAATGGAGAGATGGACGAGATAGACATAGAACTGGATAATTATGTTCTGCTGTCACCAGACAATATTCCTCTTGACGATAAGGATAAGGTGAAGCTACAACAGGTGATGAATGACGACCCCCTGTCGCTGATAGAATATTGGAGCATAGACCCTGACTATGACGGCATCACATTCCGTTCTACATGGCAGGACTACAGAGAGAATGTAGAAAATGATGAGGACCCTCTGCACTGTGTGTATAAGACAAGACTTAAGGTGGCTCACAAGGAGCAACGTAAAGTGTGCATCAAGGCAGTAGATGTGTTTGGTTTTGAAAGTCAGGTGGTACTTAGTTTGGTTCATAATTCATAGTTCATAGTTATGAGAGTAATGAAAAATGAGGTGGTTGCTCCGCTGGAGTTGGCGAAGCGACTTAGCTATATAGTAAACGAGGCATGGGAGAGTGGCGAGATGCTGGATAGTGTAACTCCAGTTACTCAGGACTTGCTGAAATATTGGTTCTCAGAAGAACACTGCTCATTAAGAAACAGAAATTTCCATGCAGGACAGAGGCAGGCGATACTGAACATAGTTTACCTGCATGAGGTAATGGGTGTAAAGAATGTGCTGGAGAATTATGAGAAAGTATGTTCTGACCTTATGCCAATGTTAGATTTAGGTACATTGGCGCAAGCAAAATACCAAATGCCTAAGTATGCTGTGAAGATGGCTACTGGCACAGGCAAGACGTGGGTGATGCATGCCTTGCTGATATGGCAGATGCTGAATGCCAGACATGAGGATGTAAAGAGTGGCAGGTTTACAAAGAACTTCTTGATTGTCGCTCCTGGTCTGATAGTATATGACAGACTGCTTGATGCCTTCTGTGGAAGAATAGAGCGAGGCAAGGAAGAGCGCAATATAGAAACGAATGATTTCTATCTGAATCAAGAGGTGTTTCTGCCAATACACTACAGGCAGGAGGTGTTCTCATTCATTCAGAATAATGTGGTGACAAAAGAAGATGGCATAGGAAGGAAGACCACAGGCGACGGAATGATAGCCTTAACAAACTGGCATCTGTTTGAGAACCAGATAAACGATGAAACGGGAACTACAGACACTGGTGACGTTTCGGCAATAATAGACGAACTGTTGCCAATACGCCCAGGCAAGGCTACTGGCAACGACCTCGGAATGCTCGACCGCAGATACCTGAGAGGCTCAGAACTGGAGTATCTGGCAGAGTTAGAGGATATTATGGTGATAAACGATGAGGCTCACCATATACATGAATTGAAGCGCAATGGAGAGATAGAAGAGGTGGAATGGCAGAAAGGACTTAACGCCATAGCGGAGAAGAAAGGAGAGCGATTCTTCCAGATAGATTTCTCTGCAACACCTTATGACACAAGGGGTGTAGGAAAGAACCTGAAGAAACTATACTTCCCACATATCGTTGTAGATTTTGACCTCGCAACGGCTATGCGCAAAGGTTTGGTAAAGACACTATTGCTGGATAAGCGTCAGGAACTGACAGAATTGGAAAACTTGGACTATAGGGCAATTCGTGATGATAGAGGCAAGGTGTGCGACCTGAGTGACGGACAGAGACTGATGCTGAGAGCGGGATTGAAGAAGTTGCAGATGCTTGAACATGATTTTATAGAAGTAGATGCAGAGAAGAATCCTAAGATGCTGGTTATATGTGAAGACACAACAGTAGCTCCATACGTTGCAAGGCTGATGGAAGAAGAAGGCTTGACGCCAGAAGATGTGGTTACGATAGACAGTAACACTAAAGGCGAAGTGTCGGAAGCAGAATGGAAAGAAACAAAGAAAAAACTCTTTGACATTGATAGATATAAAAAGCCGAAGGTTATAATCTCTGTTTTGATGTTGCGTGAAGGATTTGATGTGAATAATATCTGCGTCATAGTACCGTTACGCTCGACAGAGGCACCTATATTGCTTGAGCAGGTGATAGGACGAGGATTGAGACTGATGTGGCGTGAACCTGAATATCAGAGTCTGAAGGATGATGATAGAAAGAGGGTGTTACATCTTCACACTCAGCCAAAAACTTATATAGACATGCTTAGCATCATAGAGCATCCAGCCTTTATAAAGTTTTACGAAGAACTGTTTGCAGAAGGACTGGCTGTGGAAGATACAGGCGAACCAGGCGATGGTGGCTCTACTGGTGATATTATAAAGGTAGGACTGGTGGAAGGATTTGAAAGATTTGACTTTGCATGGCCAATAATTGTGAGAGAGGCAGAGGATGAACTTGAGGATGTGGAGATAGATATAAACACTTTACAGCCTTTCACTGCTTTCTCATTAGAACGCTTGCGTCAGTTCCTCGCACAAGAGGGAGAAACGTTTATCTCACAAGAAGCTATATCAAAGACCCAGTTCGGACGTTATAAGGTAACAGCGAATCTGTTTAATGCTACAAGTTATAACGAATATCTGCAAAAGTTACTCCGTACAATTACTCTAAGATTCGACAGAATATCAGCGCATAAGAATATTGCAGTACCAAATATGCAGATAAACGAGGCAAGTGTGATAGCTGCTGTTGACATCTATATCCGCACTCGTTTGTTTGGTCAGCCATTTAATCCATTCAATGGTAATGACTGGAAGATACTACTATCCAAGGATGCAATAGTGACGAAGCATATAATAGAGGAAATGGCTCGTGCGATATTCAACCTGCAAAACAATATTATGACAACAGATGCGCAAGTGATGCATACATTATTCTCTTCTGTGCCTGAGATAAAGATGCGAGAATCATTCTCAACGGAAACTCATAAGACTATTTATGAACGTCAAGGCTATCCGTCGCATGGTGGGGGATTGGAAAAAGCTTTCATAGAGTTCTTGGATAAAGATGGTGAAGTGGAGAGATTCTTGAAAATAAATGAGAGTATGCACAGTTTTGCCGTTATATACTACATGCGTAATGATGGACTAATGGCAACATACCACCCAGACTTTATTGCAGCGACTTCAGACAAGATTTATCTGATTGAAACAAAGGGTAATGATAAAGTATTTGATAAGAATGTACGCCAGAAGCAGACTGCTGCGATAGAATGGGTTCGCAAAACAAATGAACTGAATCCTACTGAAAGAATGAATAGAAAGTGGGAATATGTTCTGATTAGCGAGGATAATTTCTATAGTTTGTCAGCTAATGGTGCCACACTTACCGATATTTGCGACAGATGTAAAGTCTCTTTATCAGCTATGACTGGAAACCTCTTTGCTTAAATAGTGATGTTAAGATAATATCAACCCAGCGCCCTGCTCAATAATAGAGTGGGGCGCTGGTGTGTCATAGCGTTGAGACAATAAGATTTCCCCTAAAGATTTGGAGAAAAGGAAAAAAAATGTAAATTTCCAAGACCAAATTTTTTATATGGAGATGCTGCCAACAAACGAATTGATGAACTGGAGGCAAAACTGAAAGAGGCTAGATAGACTATATTTCCCAGATAGACTAGAATTGTTAGAAAGGATAAAATTACTAGAAAGACTAGATAGATAAAATAAGAGTGCGCTTAGCCGTTTGGCTGAGCGCACTCTTGGGTTATTATTTAATTTAAGGAGAGGTCGGGATTAGAAGAAATTGACACGATGGTCCTTGATGTCGGCATTGATGAAGAGCTCCTGCATGAAGTTGCCTGCTGCCTGCATATTGCGCTGAGCGAGGCGCTGCATCATTGCCTTGGCATCAAACTTCTGACCGCGTGACTGCTTCTTGGTTACCTGGAAGAGGTAAACGCCTGCGTTGCCCTTTACGGCATGCTTAGAGAACTGTCCCTGCTTGGTGGCTGCTACTGCGCCTGAGAGGGCTGGCTCTGATGCTCCAGTAGTAACTACGAAGACTGGTGAAGCGAAGGTGATCTGATTGACTGGTGAAATCTGTGCGCCCTTTGCCTTAGCTGCTGCAATGCTGTTAACGCCAGCGAGCTTAGCGATGAGCTTCTCTGCCTTCTTGTCGTTGATGACTTCTGCCTTTACCATTTCCTTTACCTGATTGTCAGAGAGGTCGCGATAACCCTTCTCGTGTATGTTGGTGAGTGCCACTACGAGGAGGTTGTCGTTGTCGCCACACTCATAGAGTGGTGAGATGGTGTTCTCACTTGCCTCATACACCCACTTGAGTGCATCGTGAGTGCCGTGGATGCCAGCGATGTTGTGCTGTGATGGACGAACATCCTGATTCTCGAGCACCTGATAGCCATACTTCTTGGCGTTCTTCTCAAGTCCCTCGATGGTCTGGTTTTCTGAAACGAACTGTGAGAACTTGTTGTAAGCCTTAGAGTAGGTGTCCTTAGAGAAGGTGATAGGTGTCTTGATGACAGCTGCCAGATACTTGGTCTGCATAGCGCGACGGTCTGTCACCTTTATTATTATATTGCCTGAGGTGGTGGCGAGGTTCTTGAGTGAACCTGCTGCCATGGTGTTCAGCGAATTGATGTATGCCTTAGTGTCAACGTCGAGTGATGGTGCATACTGGTAGTCCTTAGTGGTGAGCCACTGCTTAGCGCCTGTCTGTCCGTACTTCTTAGCGAGTGCATCCCACTGAGCTGGGTCAGCGTTGAGGGCGTTCATGATAGAGTCGGCACGCTGTCGTGACTGGTCGAGAGTCTCGCCTGCAACCTGAATAACCTGGAACTCAACAGAGTCAGGGAGCTCCTCACGAGCTATAAGGCGGATAGAGTTGAGAGTGTTGTCCTGAGCATTCTCCTTAACGGCTGTTGTAGTGCCTGCTGGAATAGAGTCGAGCACAGCAGCGATGTCGTTAGGGAAGGCAGCCTTAGTGACTGGCACGCCGAGGTAAGCCACCTGAGAGCCTGACTTACGGATAATCTCAGAAGGGTCAGCTGCTGTAGCGAGTTGTGCAACGAACTCGTTGGTCTGCTTGGTGATAGCAGCACGGTCGGTAGCTGATGCCTGTACCTTAACTGATACGTACTTGATGTCGCGGGTCTCTTCATACTGCTTGAAGCGTGGCTTGAGCTCCTTATACTTAGCCTGCAGGTCGTCATCAGACACCTGAATGTCCTTGTCGGCTACAGAAGAGTAGGGAAGAGCGGCAAGCTGTATGTTAGCCTCTTCGTTTTCCTCGTTGAATGCCTGCTTAGCCTCTACGCTGTTAGAAACGAAGGTTGCAGCGAGGAGTGACTGATATTTCTGTGAGAGGAGCTGCTGGCGCAGGTTCTTCTCGATGAAGTTCCAGTAGTTATAGATAGGGCGCATCTGCTCAGCCTGCTGTGGGTTGCTCTGCTCAGCCTTCTTATACTCAGCAATGAACTGCTTGAGTGAGTTAGCGTCGAAGCGACCTGTCTGCTGATTGACGAATGGTGTCTGCATGAGCATCTGGTTGGTGCCCTGATTGAGGATGTCGCGTACCTCGTCGTCAGTAACCTTGAGTCCGAGTTTTGCTGCCTCCTTAGCGATGAGGGCGTTCTGCACATACTGGTTCCACACCATGTCGCGCACCTGATTGAGTTCGTCTTCAGAGAGGTTGTCACGACCCTGTGTCATTTTTATGACATCCTGGTATTCGTCAACCATGTTCTGAAAATCCTGATAACTGATTTTCTCGCCGAGGATTTCTGCAATCTGCTGACGCTCGTTGTTCTTAGTTGATTCGCAAGAGCGTACTGCTTCTTCGGCAATGAAGGCGAAGAGGCCTAGACCGATAATGGTAACGAGCAAGGCTCCTCTGTTTCTGATTTTTCCTAATACTGCCATTTGAGTTTTATGTTTAGTTTTTTTGTTTTCGTTATCTTTTTACATATTTGACCAAGATGGTCTAAAACGGCGCAAAGTTAATAATTTTTCCGCAAATAAGCAAATTATAGTGGCATTATTTTCACGAGTTCGATTTTTGTCTTGGTGTTTTTGAGTATTTTGCATTTCCAGCCGTCGATGTTTATCACCTGATTGAGCTTAGGGAATGACTGGTGCTTGGCGAGGATTAGTCCGCCTACGGTCTTGTAGTCGTCGCTCTCAGGCAGATTGATGCCGAGCAGCTCGTTGACGCGCTCTATCTCAAGGCGTGCCGAGATGATGTAGCCTCCGTCTTTGGTGGCGCGACACTCAAAGTTGTTTACGTCGTGCTCATCCTCTATCTCGCCTATTATTTCCTCCACTATATCCTCGAGTGCCACGAGTCCGCTGGTGCCGCCAAACTCATCGACCACCACGGCGAGGGAGGTTTTCTGTGCCAGCATATCCTTCATGAGTTTGTTGACTGCCATAGTCTCAGGCACAAAGGGTATGGGGTGGATGTGTGAGTTCCACTCGCGTCTGATGCGGAAGAGTTCAGAGGAGTGAATGTAACCTATGATGTGGTCGATATCCTCTTTATAGACGATAATCTTAGAACGTCCGCTCTCGATGAACTTCTGTCGCAGTTCGTCGAGTGAGGCAACCTTCTCGATGCTGGTAATCTCGGTACGAGGTATCATGCAGTCGCGCACCTTAGTGTCGCTGAGATCGAGAGTGTTCTGAAACAGTCGCACCTCAGGCGATGAGTCGTCCTTAGACGGTTCGCTGTCTGAGGGCTGGTCGCCCTCGCTGTCGTTGCCGTTAAGACTCTGGGTGACGAGGTAGTCGAGGTCGACCTTGGAGAATTCTTCGTGGTCGTCACCTTTCTTTACGTTTACACCCACGAGCTTGAGCATGGCACGCGAGATGAGGGTGCATGAGCGCGAGATGGGGTAGAGCACCACATAAAAGAGACAGGCAGGCAGGGCAAAGAGAGAGAGAGCCTTGTTGGCGTTATTCTTAAATATGGTCTTAGGCAGGTATTCGCCTGTGAAGAGCACTATGATGGTGGAGATGATGGTGTCGGCACTCACGCGGAACGCTTCAGACTGGTTGCTGAAGATGGTGGTGTCGAGCAGTTGCGCCAACAGTATGCCGTATATGACGAGGGCGATATTGTTGCCCACGAGCATGGTGTTGACATAGGTGTTGGGGTGACGGTAAAAGAATGTTATGATGCGGTGGGTGAGACTCTCCTCATCATTGTTGACCTCTGCCAGCATACGGTTGCTGGACACGAAGGCTATCTCCATGCCAGAGAAGAAGGCAGAGAGCATCATGGTGATGAGGATGTATGCTATCAGTTCACAGTTCATAGTTCATAGTTCAAAGTTCAAAGTGGTCAACGGGGTCGTGGAGTAGCTGCCTGGCGCTTTGGGGTGGTATCGTTGCTGTTAACGTTCCCGTTCCCATTCCCGTTCCCGTTGTCGTTTCCGTTTTCAAAGTCTTCGCGAGTGAAGGCGCCCTTGGTGTTGCTGATGTTATAGTGGCGCATGTGCTCGTCGCTACGGAAAAAAGCTCCCTCGAGTTCGCGCTCAGGGGTTATGAGATGAGAGTAGAGATTGGAGTAGAGTTCGTGGCGATTCTGGTCCCAGTAGAGTTCTTCGCTGGTGAATATCATGCCATCGACAGTCTTGATACGCACGTTGCCCCACAAGTGCCATAGTTTGTTGGTAGTGAAGTAGTTGGCGGTATCAGCTTGAATATATGTTTCAACATGGAACTTCTCGTCGAGCTGTTGCAGGAACAAGCCTCGCGGAAATATCCATCGAGGCGGGTTGCGATTGTCATTAACCTCCCATTGCTCGGCAATGATACGATAGCGCATGATGCCCGAATCGCTTATGAGGGTATTGACTCCATAAGAGGTCATCATGGCAACGGAATCCTCATCCCTTATGGCTTCAGCCGTATGCTCCCTGGCATTATCGCAGGATGCAATAATGAATAATGAAGAATATAGAATGAAGAATGTGAGCAACCGCATATTTACTCGAATTTCCACTTAGCAAACCAACGCTCGTTGAAGGTCAAGCCAATGTTGAGACGGATAGTATTCTCTCTGATTACGGAACCAGACTCGTTGACCCACTGGAAACCTATGTTGAGGATGGAGCGATTGTTGTAGTTGTTGATGATAGGCAGACCCACACCCACACTGGCAGAAATCTCGCGCGGACCATCCTTGATTCCGTCTGCGGTGTTGAGTTTGAGGTATTTAGAACTGTAGCTGATACCTGCACGATACCTTATCTTATCGCCAAAAGAGCGTCCCAGAGGGTTGCGACACCACTCGCCACCGATGTTAATTTTGTGACGGTTGTTGTAATAGCCCGTGTTGCCAACTAAGGTGCCGTCAGGTTTTTTGTAGTCGTTGACAGGCAGAGAAGCCCAGTTCTGGAAACTATAGTCAAGACCTATTCTCCAATTGTGGCCGTTGCGATAAGCAAAACCTACAGCCACCTCAGTAGGCATAGAGTAACCGTCCTTAGCCTTGCAGCGGATGGTGTCCTCGCGCGAAGTCTGTATGTTATAAGAGATGTAGTCGAGGTCGGCATCACCCCCCAACTGATGACCAGGGGTAACGGTCACGCCAACGGTAAGGTCTTTCGCCTTGCCAAACTGGTGGGTGTATTGAGCGGCAAAAGCCAGTTTGTAGGTGTGAATCTTCTGGTTGTAAATCTTATAGGTGTTGTTGACGTAGCTGTCAGAGAAAGAGACGTTAAGCTGACGCCATATCTGTCCCCAAAGGAATGAAGCGTTAAGACCTATGGAGAGGTTCTTGACAGGTTCCCAACCCACACCAACGAAAGCCTCGTGGAGTCCGCCGTCAGAGCTGTAGCTCGTAGTCTGGTAGGTCTTGGTGTAAAGAGGGTCATAAGGATACTGGGCATAGCCCTGCACCTCCTTTTTATATTCAAAACCAAAGCCCATATCGGTGTAAGGCACTATACCAAAGCCCACACCCAAATGCTTGCGGGCACGGAAGCCTGCTATGAAATACTCGAAGTCGGCAACGTTAGCATTCTTAGAGGTGTTACCCTCCTTAAACATGGTGCGCTGGAGAGACATGCCGATGTCGAAGATGAACGTCAGCGAATCGACACTGGAATAAGACGCTGGGTTGAGATAGTTAATCTGATTGCTCTCGCGGAAAGCAATGCCGACGCCATTCATGCCACGACTGGCACCGTTAGACTGGTCTATCAATGAACCAAGACCATACATGGAGTATGGTGAAAGTGTACCACTCTGAGCAAAAGTGTTTGCGGATAATAAAAAGAGAAATGATATTAACGAAATTAGTCTTCTCGTAATTGTCATTGTGTATAGTTATATGTTATTTTTTGTTACTTGAAGTGCAAAGTTACGAATATTTTTTGTATTTTTGCACCGTGAAACGAAATATTTGCTTTTTTTTAAGGGAGCCACTATACATTTTAATGTTTTTTTTCTGTGGCACGCAGCAGGCTTTGTCAGCGGATGAGCTGTTAGAAAGGCTGAATAATGTTGATATCAGTCTTTTGACATGCGACCCACACGATGAGGTGTATTCCCTCTACGGACATACGGCAATAAGGGTGAAAGACGCAGGAACAGGACAAGATTTCGTGGTGAACTACGGCGTCTTTGACACAAGAGAGAGTATGTTTGTGTTACGTTTCATCTTCGGACTGACAGACTACACGATGGAGATGTTTCCCTATAAGGACTTCCTGGCAGAATACAAGCGGTTCGGTTGTGGGATATACGAACAGCGCATGAATATGTCGCCAAAGGAGAAACTGCAATTTATGCTCGCCTTGCAGGAGAACGCTAAAGATGAGAATAAAGTGTATAGGTACAACTATTTCTATAATAACTGTACCACCAAGGCGAGAGATATACTGCTGGACGCCTTCGACGGAGTGACAGAGCCAGTGGCTAAGAGCAGTCTGCAGCAGGGCGAACGCTCGTTTCGCCAACTGGTGCATCAGGGCAACGAAGACTATCCCTGGACTATGGCAGGCAACGACCTGCTACTGGGCGTAGGGGCAGATGCCAACACCAGTTACGAGGAGAGGGAATTCCTGCCAAGAGTGTTGGCAGCAGACTTCGACTCCACAAATGTAGTATATGCCGATGGAATGCAGAAGCCCTTAGTAAGTTCGGCATTCTGGGCTTTGGAAAAAGGCAAGAAGTGGCAAAACCCCGATATGCCCACCTTTCCGTTGTCGCCAATGATGTGTGCCCTGATATTTTTCTTTGTGGTGGCAGTATGGGTGTTGGTGGAGTGTTTTGTGCTGAGAAAATCCCTTCCTTATGTGCATTATGTTATCTATTGTATGTATGCCTGGGTGGGGGTACTTTTGTTCTTAATGCTTTTCTCGCAACATCCTACGGTAAGAGTTAATTTTCAGATATTTATATTTAATCCGCTTTTCTTCATTTTTGCCCTCCCGAAGGTGATGAAGAAATGGGGCAGATATGCCATATTAGTGAGCCTCATGATATTCCTCGTGGGCAACATTTTCCAAACCTATGCCGAGGGAACAAACGTGATGGCTTTTGCCCTGCTTACCACTTTTTTACCACATTTATTTTGTGGAGTGAAAAAAAAGTAGTAAATTTGCGACTTAGTTTTGCGTAAAGCATAAATATTAAACAGACAAATTAACGAAAAATCATTAAACGAGTATATGAATTTCAATTCTATTCTTTCGGCTATTTTTGGCAATAAGTCAAGCCGAGACATAAAGAAGATACAGCCACTGGTAGATAAGGTGAAGGCTGCTTATCCTGCTATTAAGGAACTGTCAAATGACGAACTGCGCGCCAAGAGCAAGGAGATACAGCAGTACGTGCAGAACTCAGTGAGTGACCTGAAGAAGCAGATTGCTGACCTGAAGGAAAAGATAGAACAGACTCCGATAGACGAGCGTGAGCCGATATTCAACCAGATAGACAAACTGGAGCAGGAGGTGCTCGACAAACTGGAGGTGGCGCTGGAAGAGGTGTATCCTGTGGCATTCTCAATAGTAAAAGATACAGCACGCCGTTTTGCAGAGAACGAGGAGACTGTGGTAACAGCAACCGACTTTGATAAGGAACTGGCATCAGACCCTGCCAAGGACTTCATAACCATAGACGGCGACAAGGCGATATACCACAACCACTGGACAGCAGGAGGCAACGACCTGAAGTGGGAGATGATACACTATGACGTGCAGCTGTTCGGCGGTACGGTGCTTCATCAAGGTAAGATAGCCGAGATGGCAACAGGTGAGGGTAAGACGCTGGTGGCTACATGCCCTGTGTTCCTCAACGCGCTGACAGGCAACGGTGTACACGTGGTAACCGTGAATGATTACCTTGCTAAGCGTGACTCAGAGTGGATGGGACCTCTGTATATGTTCCACGGACTCTCGGTTGACTGCATAGACAAGCACCGTCCTAACTCGGAGGAGCGCCGTAAGGCTTATCAGGCAGACATTACCTTCGGTACCAACAACGAATTCGGTTTCGACTACCTGCGTGACAATATGGCTATGCAGCCAGAAGACCTGGTGCAGCGTAAGCATAACTTTGCCATTGTGGACGAGGTGGACTCAGTGCTCATCGACGATGCCCGTACCCCGCTCATTATCTCTGGTCCTGTGCCAAAGGGCGACGTGCAGATGTTTGAGGAGTATCAGCCACTGGTAGAGAAGATTGTGGCAGAACAGCGCAAACTCGCTACCTCGCTGCTGGCTGAGGCAAAGCAGAAAATAGCAAAAGGTAACGAGGAAGGCAATAAGGAATTGACCAACGAGGGCTTCCTTGCCCTGTTCCGTTCATACAAGGCATTGCCAAAGAATACTCCATTGGTAAAGTTCCTTTCAGAGGACGGCATAAAATCAGGTATGCTCAACACTGAGGAATACTACATGGAGAACAACAACCGCCGTATGCCTGAGGCTATAGAGCCGCTCTATTTCGTGATAGACGAGAAGATGCACGGCGCCGACCTTACCGATAAAGGTGTGGAATGGCTCTCAAAGCAGGTGAACGATAAGGAACTCTTCGTAATACCTGACATCACATCAGAACTCTCAGCACTCGAGGCAGAGACAGGACTGACCGACGAGGAGCGTCTGGAAAAGAAAGATGCACTCATCAACCACTTCTCTGAGCAGTCAGAGCGTGTGCACACCCTTCAGCAGTTGCTCAAGGCATACTCACTCTACAACCGCGACGACGATTATGTTGTAATAAATAATGAGGTAAAGATAGTAGATGAGCAGACGGGCCGTATAATGGAAGGCCGTCGCTGGTCTGACGGTCTGCATCAGGCTGTGGAGGCTAAGGAGCACGTAAAGGTGGAGGCTGCCACACAGACCTATGCTACCATCACCTTGCAGAACTATTTCCGTATGTACCACAAGCTTTCAGGTATGACGGGTACGGCTTCAACCGAGGCAGGCGAGTTCTGGGATATCTACAAACTGGATGTGGTGGAGATACCTACCAACAAACCAGTTATACGTAAGGATATGGACGACCGCGTGTATAAGACGGCACGCGAGAAGTATAAGGCAGTGATAGAAGAGGTGGAGGCTATGCGCAATGCTGGCAGACCAGTATTGGTGGGCACCACATCGGTAGAAATATCAGAGCTCATATCACGTATGCTCTCTATGCGCAAGATACCTCACAACGTGCTCAATGCTAAAGAGCACGCCCGCGAGTCACTCATCGTGGCTGAGGCAGGTAAGAGCGTGAACGGACTGGGTGCCGTAACCATAGCCACCAACATGGCTGGACGTGGTACCGATATCAAACTGACCCCAGAGGTGAAGGCTGCAGGCGGTCTTGCTATCATAGGCACAGAGCGTCACGAGAGCCGTCGTGTGGACCGTCAGTTGCGTGGTCGTGCAGGACGTCAGGGTGACCCAGGTTCATCTGTGTTCTACGTATCACTTGAGGATAAGCTGATGCGACTCTTTGCTTCAGAACGTATCGCCAAGGTTATGGACCGCTTAGGCTTCGAGGAAGGCGAGCGTATCGAGGCACCAATGATTTCAAGATCTATAGAGCGTGCGCAGAAGAAGGTTGAGGAAAACAACTTCGGCATACGTAAGCGCCTGTTGGAATACGACGACGTGATGAACAAGCAGCGTACCGTAATCTACGACAAGCGTCGCCACGCCCTGATGGGTGAGCGCATAGGCATGGATATCACCAACATCATCTGGGACCGCACACTCTCAATACTTTCAAATAACGACTATGAGGGTTGCAAGGAACGTTTCCTCAAGGTGTTCTATATGGATGTGCCATTCACTGAGGAGGAGTTTACCTCTACGCCACGTCAGCAACTGGAGGAGAGCACATTCCAGAAGGTTATGGCAAACTTCAAGGAGCATGTGGACAAGGTGACAACCGAGGTTCAGCCAGTGGTGAAGCAGATATACGAAGACCCTAATGTGAACTTTGAGCGCATACTTATTCCGCTCACCGATATGCACCTCATATATCGTATGAACTTCGACCTCAAGGAGTGCTACGATGCCGAGTGCAAGAACGTGATGAAGGAGTTTGAGAAGATGATTCTGCTCCACACCATCGACGACAACTGGAAAGAAAACCTGCGTCAGCTCGATGACCTGCGTCACTCATCACAGAATGCGTCATACGAACAGAAAGACCCATTGCTTATTTTCAAACTCGAATCAGTGAAGCTATGGGATGCAATGATAAACCAGATGAATGACTCTGTATGCTCTACGCTCTCGCGCATACATATTCATAAAGAACAGGCTCCTGAGCAGGCTCCGACAGAAATGCCAAAGCCAAAGCCCCAGCCACAATACCAGACCAATAAGCCAGAACTGAATGCTGACGGTTCGCCAGCCATGCCACAAATGCCTAATCAGATGCAGGACGGCATGGACAGACCAGGCTACATAGACCCGACGGCACCACAGATGCCACCACGTATTCCTATAGTAAAGGGAAAGGAACCGCGTCCGAATGACCCTTGTCCTTGTGGCTCAGGCAAGAAGTACAAACATTGTCACGGAAGAAGGTAACAATATGGCTACAAATCACGAATTAACAAGGTTTATCAACAAAGTTGCTGAAAAGTTCCCTCCCAAGGAGGATGGTACTACGGCATTCACAGACATTCATGTGCGTGTGTCACAGGACACAGGTGACGTGATGGCATTCGATGACGACGACAACGAGATAACTCGCGTCGTTGTGGAGGAGTGGATTAACTCGCCGCTTGACACGGAGCAGTTCTATGATATGGTGCATAAGGCTTTCGCACCAATAATAGAGGATCATGGAACATTCCTGAATATAGCAAAGCCATATAACTATGTGCTGGAGAGTGAAAACGGCGACTATATCTCAGAGCTCTATATAGTGGACGATAGCGAGACTACAATACTGGGTACGCCGTTCATGCAGAATCTGTCTGAAGACCTTGACGATTTTATAGAGAAACTGCTGAAAGAGTAACAGAAAATTAGCGGGTTACTTGTGTAGTTAAAATAATTTTTGTACCTTTGCACCCGCTTTTCATGGATGGTTCGGTAGCTCAGCTGGATAGAGCAACAGCCTTCTAAGCTGTGGGTCCGGGGTTCGAATCCCCGCCGAATCACTATAGAAACAAAGCTACCGCATGTGGATACTTAGCAAGGACGTAAGGAAGCTAAGCAACCGCATGCGGTAGTTAAGTTAGGAAACAATCAGAAGCTCAGTCCGAAACCGAGACGTACGGCATTCTTTGGTGCCGTGGTTTGATCGTTATAGTTGAGACGGCGAACATAGTCAATGCGGAAGAACTTGAAGATGTTATGTAGTCCTACACGCAGTTCGGCGTATGGTTCGCTACCATTCATAATGGTAGAGTTCTCAGGCATGTACATCAGATAGTCGTTATGATTATTCTGAGGCAGGGTAGGGTTGTTCTTATCTGACAGTCCTCCCCAAAGAACGTTGACACCGATGTGCTCACGCCACTTCAGACGCTTGAGCAGAGGAATACGGTTAAGAATCTTGCCCTGTAAATCCCACTCGGTCATGAGGCTGACATAACGGTCGTTCATGAACTCCATATCAGTTACGAGGCTGAAGGTCTCTTGCTGACGGATGAGTGAGAGGTTGGCAGCTGGTGCCATAAGGAGTGGGAATGGCACGCGACTCCACTGTATGCCGCCCTTGAGCCATACGTCAATCATACCACAGTTCTTAACCCACAGACGCTTATAGATGCTTGCCTCAGTAACGTGGTAGTGGTATTCGCCACCCATGAATCCCTGCAAACCTATGGTGTGCTTGAGTTTGAAGATTGGTGCCTCGTGGTTAAGCGGGTAACGCAGGTTCTTGGTGTTCATATACTGCTGACCAGGAGAGAAGGTAATCTGGAAGAATACCTCAGAGGTGCGTATAGAACCGTGATTCCAATAGTTATGGTCTGCATCCTCAGGACGTGGCGCAGGCATGTCGGTAGTGTGATAGAAGAGGTCGCCGATGGCTGTGCTCTTATCAAACTTAAAGCCGCCGAGGAGGTTCAGTCCCCATGAGTTCTCGTGCTCATACTTTATCTCCTGTGTGTTGTGCAAAGACATACGTCTTACTTTGCTCCAGCGCATAGAGGCAAAGAGGTTATCCTTGTCGAGCTGGCTGAACTTATCAGATGCAGAACTGATATCGTAGGTGCTTGTGAACGACAGGTTCTTGCGTGGGAACTCCTGTGGCAGATACGCCTTTTTGTTGAATGAGTAGGTGACGGTACCGCTGTAGTAGTTCTTAGCCGAACGGAAACCTCGCGCATAGTATCCCTTGAAGAAAAGGTGTGGGTTGAGGTTGGCGGTTGTCTGGAAGGCTGGCTTGAAACGGAAGCCGTCGATGCTGTTACTTGAGATGTAAGAGTTGACAGGTCCCAGGTCTATCTTGCTCGGGTTATCACTCTTAGTAGTCTCGATATAGTTTTCGAGCACCGCCTTCATAAGGATGATAGCCCAGCCGAAGTGCTTGGTGTTCTTGATGCCCTTGATGAAATTGTCCATTCCAGCCTCGCCGTGGGTGAGGGCTATATCACGATTGTCTGCCCAGTATTCAGAGGTGCGCATCTGAGCATAAGGGTCAACAGTCTCTTTCGCCTTACCACGGAATATCTTCTTGTCGATAGGGTCAAAGGAGTATTCGGTGCGGCGTGAGGTGCGCGTAATAAGGAAGTTGTCAAACCTGCCTGTGAGCGACATCTCAACAAGCATGTCGTTGGTGGAGAGCACCCACTGACCGTCAGGCAACTGTATGTATTCCTGATCTATAGCCATGCTCCTGACGAAGTTGATGTCTGAACGGCTTGGAATGCGAAGGTGTACCTTCTTGACGTGAAGCGTGGAATCCTTTACGATATACAGGTTTCCGTTGAAACCGAAGTCCTGCTGGTTGTTAGGAGTAAAGGTGACGCAGATACATGAGTCGCGGTCTATCTTTACCGTATCAGTGAGGTAGAAACGATAGAAGTTCGTGGCACCGTCAGCGATAGGCGATGTGAAATGCTGGCGCAAGAGGCGCACCTGATTGTCGTATATATCCACCTCGCTGAAGATATCCTTGGCAAGAGCCGTGAATAGGTCGCCAGTCTCTATGAGGTCGTTGATACCAGACTCCTTCTCCGCCTCTATGAAGGTCTTCTCGTCTTTAGGGTTTTGACGGTAGTAATAGCGTGATACTTTCTCCGTAGTTATAACGGGGAGTACGTATTTGTCTGTGATGGGGTTCTTCTCTATCTGGTTCTTCAGGTATGCTTTCTTGGCATATACGCCAGAGTCGAGAGAGTGCTCGCTAAGTTCGTTGAGCGCTATGGTCAACTTCTCGTAGTTGCGATACTGGTAGTAGTCGTTTACCTCGAGTTTGTTCTGTTTCTTGGCAGCTATCACGCGCTTCATGAAGGCAACGGCAGGGTTGTCCTTACGGTTGTACTTACGCTTCTTAGACCTAACAACCACCTCGTTAAGCGAACGTATGTCGGTTCGCAGACGTATAATGATGTTGTCCTTGCTATTCTCGGTTACGTGAATCATCTGCGCCTTGTAGCCCACAGCAGAGAAAGTAAGTTTCCATCCGTTGCGACGGGGGATGGTAAACGCACCATTTTGGTCGGTAAGAACATTAAGGTGATGTCCGCGGTATGTAACACTTACACGTGGTACACCTGCGCCAGTCTCGGCATCAAGGATTATACCACTGATGTTTTGTGCTGTAGCACAAAGAGTGACAAGTAATAGTTGTAATGTAAAAAGTATCTTTCGCATATAATAAATTTTTCTCCCTATAGAAACATAACTTTACTTTAATCAATTGCTTCGTCAGCAGGATAACCGCCCATCTCGCGAATGGCATTCTTGAGCATGGTGTATTGCTGATAGAGGTTGTTAACGGGTTGTTCGCCGCAAGTGTAATCATGCATCGGCGTTTTGAGATAGAACGACAGGAAACGCTGTATGCCGTAGCGTCCAGCCCTTGCTGCCAGGTCGGACAGCAGACAAAGGTCGAGACACAGAGGGGCAGCGAGTATGGAGTCGCGACAAAGGAAGTTGATTTTTATCTGCATGGGGTAACCCATCCAACCAAAGATGTCAATGTTGTCCCATCCTTCTTTGTTGTCATTACGTGGTGGGTAATAGTTGATACGCACCTTGTGGTAATAGTCACCATAGAGGTCTGGCTGGTCTTCTTCTCTGAGAATGGTGTTGAGAGTGGAGAGCTTGCTGACCTCCTTGGTACGGAAATTATCAGGTTCGTCAAGCACCAGTCCGTCCCTGTTGCCAAGAATGTTGGTAGAGAACCAGCCTGAGAGTCCGAGGCATCGTGTGCTGATGATAGGTGAGAAGCCAGACTTTATGAGAGTCTGACCAGTCTTGAAGTCCTTACCTACTATAGGCATGTGAGTCTGCTCGGCAAGTTGCCACATAGCTGGTATGTCAACCGTAGTGTTTGGAGCACCCATAATAAATGGTGCACCCTCAACAAGTGCAGCGTAGGCATAGCACATAGATGGCGCCACATTCTTGCGGTCGTCAGCCTTCATAGCCTGCTCCAGGTGGGCAAGTGTGTCGTGCACCTGCATATTGACAGGCACATATATCTCAGTGGATGCAGCCCATAAAACCACGATACGAAAGCAGTTGTTTTCAGCCTTGAACCTACGTATATCAGCGCGTATCTGCTCTACCATATCCCAACGGTCGGCACATTGCTTAACGTTGTCACCATCCAGACGCTTAGCATAGTTCTTGTCGAATGCTGCAGGCATAGGTACTATCTGTTCCAATTCTTCCTTTACTGGAAGTATGTCTTTTTCCTTCAACACCTCGCAATACACAGCAGCCTGAAAGGCATTTTGAGGATAAACGTCCCATGTGGCAAAGACTATATCGTTTAGAGAGGCAAGGGGTACGATGTCAGAATAATGCAGGTAGCGTGCATCCTCACCGCTGCCTACACGAATCTTATCATACTGAGTCATCGAACCAATAGGCTTGGTAAGTCCACGACGTGCCATGAGTACGCCAGTAATAAATGTAGTAGCAACAGCGCCATTGCCTACTATCATAATACCAAGTTTGCCCTCAGCAGGTTTTATGTTGGTTGTATTCATTTTATATTTTGATATCTCTTTTTAATCCGTGAGTTATATGTATGGTGTTGCATCCTAATGACTGAGCAGGGAGGATGTCTTTCTCCATGGAGTCGCCTACGACGGTAATATCTGTAGGGAGCAATGGAGTGGGAGAGGCTTTACGTAGTGCTTCGACAGCCAGTTGCCATATCCTGATGTCAGGTTTTCTGATTCCCACTTCTGCTGATTCTATGATGTCAGCAAAGAAACCGTCAAGTTGAAATTCACTCAGCACGGTACGTATGTTGCCGTAGAAGTTGCTTACGAGCACCATCGTCGGGTGGTGTGTCTCAGTAAGATGCTGCAACACCTCGCGTGATTCTCCTACTACCTCAAGGGTCTCTGCATATATATCGTTCGCAATCTTGCCGCTTATGTCTGTGTGCGGATAGTCTTCTGAAAGAGCGTTGCGTAAGTGGCTTAACTGCAGTTGTACTTTCTTTTCGAGCGTTATGCGGAAAGTATCAGAGGGCAGTATTGTCTTGCCTTCGCCCAGTGTGCGCTCTGTGGCTACGTATGCCTGCCAGAAAGAATCCCATGTCACGGGGATTTCGTTGCGCTGGTATGCACGGAATATAACCTTGCTCCAGTGTTCGCCCCTTGTGTCTATTGTCGCACCATAATCAAACAGAAATGCTCTCATGAGAATCAGGAGTTTAATGAGTTCATGAGTCTCTCGCACATCTTTTCGTGACGGTGGCGCAGATAAAGCGCGATAGCCATAAGAACCGTAAGTTCAAATACCGGACTTATCCAAGGCACGGAGCACAGGCAACCTATGTAAAGCACTATGGCGCGCCAGTTGTAGGATATTATGTTGGCATATTTCATCAGCGGTCTGCTTTGACGGCATAGGTCATCACGAAACTGCTGAGGAGCATTGCCCATATTGCCATATCGTTGGGTAAGCATTTGCTTTAGACGCTGAAACTGCGGTGTGCTCTCCTCTTGTTTGCGGCAATACTTGGAATAGTTGCCAAAGAAGAATATGCCTGCGAGGTTGCGCTCCTTCAGGTGTTGTTCGTATATGGCATGTTGACTTTCGTAGGAGTCAAGTTCAGCCCCCTCTTTACCATTCAGGAAAAACAGGTGTATGTTGCGGTAATAATCTGCAAGGCGACACTGGTAATTGTGAGCACCGAAACCTGCTATGCAGCAGAGTAACAGAAACCAAAGTCTCCAGGGGGTGCCAGTAAAGGGGATATTGACATCCCACAATCTCCACGTAAGGGCGAGGTATATGCAGATAAACCAAAATTCGGTTGCGCCCCCGTCGAGTAATCGCCCTGTTATACTTGTCTTGCCAGTCAGGCGTGCCAACTGTCCGTCGGCAGAGTCAAGGAAGTTTGCTGTCATTAACAGCAGCACGCCGAGTATGTTGTGATACAGGTCGGCATAGTGAAACATCCATGCGGAAAATAATCCGATGAAGTAAGACAGAATCGTTACAGCATTAGGACTCCAGCCTATCTTCTTAAAGAACAAGGCAAAGATCAGTCCGATAGGGCGAGTGAAGTATATATCTATGCCTTCTTCGGTGTCTGCTGATTTGTATGTAGAGCGTAATAATGCTTTGAACGAACTCATTGTTTTATAACAGAAACGATGGCGCTGGCAGCCTCAGAGAGACAAGGTGCGAATGATGGCCAATCGTTGAAATCTACTATGTGAAGTGTGCCGTCGGCACTTAGTATAGCATCGCCGCCAAAGACGGGAACATTCAGCGAGGTGGCAAGGTGCAGAGCCTCTTGCTTAAGCAGAGGGGCATGATTTGAAGCCCAGAAGAAACTTGTGCCCAAGACGCCATAGAACTTTATGTGATGACCCTCGTAATGAGGTTGCATGATGTAGTTGTCAATTCCTTGCGCCTGGAACTGGGCGAGAGCCTTTTTCAGGTCAGGAAGAGTGGGGCAGTAGAGCACGTCTCCCTCAGAGTGAGCTTTATCATCGGCACGCTTTATCCATAGTGGCGGATTGGCAGTCTCTGCTACATAACTGCGATTATTGCATGCCTGAATGCCTTTTACGCTGTTGACGCATGGAGCACCCTTGAGCATTCTGAGCGCTTCTTTACTGCGCGCCATAGAGATGTATCGGTCTGCCTCGGGAAGGATGCCTGAGCTTATGAGGTATTCTTCGCTTACGGCATCAACGATATACCCTTGTCTCTTCGCTTTATTAAGCACAGCATCCATTATGCCTCGGTCTTTCTCTACGCTGTTTGGTGAAAACCGCTTTGCACGATATATGCCGAGCAGATGCTGGGGCTTTATAAACCGTTGTGCCACCTCAAGGTCATTACGATGGTCTATGTCCATAACCGTGCCGAGCGGATAAGCATATAACTGCTGACCGTTGGATGTCAGGGCTCGCTGGAAATTACGCATACGACTAACGCCCTTGCTGATGCAATCCTCCAGAATAGTGAGGGCGGGGTGGGAGAGTCCGTAAATGCCAGCCGACACATAGGCCGTTTCATTATCACCGCAAATCGGTTTTTCGTCATGAAAACCTTTTATTACGGGTAATAGAGTCTTGTCAGCACTGTCGGTGAGCACATAGAGGGGTTTCTCATCGTCGCAGTAGTCTGTTACTGCCATCATGCCGTCAGCATCAGATTTGCTGAATGCCTCGACAAACCGACTGAACATACGTTCGCTAAACACGGTATCTACGGTGGTGAGAATGAACCTGTCGCCTTGCAGCAATGGAGCCATCTCATGTAGCGAGTGCATCGAACTCTCAGTTGTTTTTACTATATGCCTCAGAGGTAATCCCTGTTGCTCGAGTGATGTCAAATGATTATTGACTTCGGGGTAGATGTCGTTGCAAATGACAATTATCTCGGTAGCACCATTGTCGATGAATATGCGTATCAGTCTGTCGATAAGTTTTTCGCCGTTAAGTTCTACTAACGGCTTAGGCAAATTGATGCCCTCTTCTCTTAATCGTGAACCTTTTCCGGCAGCTATGATGGCATATTTCATCTTCCTTTCGCGTGCGTGTGCCTAAAAAACGTTTGCAAAGTTACACATTATTTATTACATACGGATAGGTTAGATATTTTTTTTTACAAAAATTTGGTGGTTTCGGAGAAATTTGCTACTTTTGTACCCAAATTGACAATTACACGACAAGATGAACAAGTCATACGCATCTTATTTTTACTTCTATTTTTACTTTGCAGGTCACTGTGGAGCGGGAAGTTGCGTGTAAGTTCAACTTAAGATTCAGTGCAAGAAAAATGATATAAAAAATTGCAACATCCCGCTTAGTAAAAAACTTAGCGGGATTTTTTTTAAGATAACAAAACAAGAACAAGATTATACAGAGAAATGAAAAGAATTGCAATACAAGGCGAACTGGGTAGTTTTCATGATATAACGGCTCACCATTATTTTGAGGGCGAGCAGATGCAGATAATTTGTTGCAGCACTTTCGAAGAGGTGTTTGACAACATGAAGCAAGACCCAACGGTCATCGGCATCATGGCTATCGAAAATACTATTGCGGGTTCACTGTTGCATAACTACGATTTGCTGAGACAGTCAGGCATGACGGTGGTAGGTGAGTACAAGACTCACATCTCTCACTGTATATGCGCTCTGCCTGGAAGTAAGTTGGATGAACTCAAAGAGGTTCATTCTCATCCAGTGGCTTTGGCTCAATGTCAGAAGTATCTCAGCAAGCACCCCAATATGAAGATGGTGGAAGGCGACGATACTGCTGGTGCTGCCAAGTGGATAGCCGAGAACAATATGCAGGGAGTAGCCGCTTTGTGCCATGCCGACGCTGCCAGAATGTATGGTCTTGAGGTTTTGGAAGACCATGTAGAGGATAACCCCCATAACTACACACGCTTTCTTGTCATGAGCGATGTCAGGAAGGCTGATTTCCTCAGGGCTCTTAACGAGGCTGACAAGTCAAGCATAGTGTTCTCTCTGCCTCACGAGGAAGGCTCTCTTTCTCAAGTGCTTAGCATACTGTCTTTCTACAAGATAAACCTAACCAAGATACAGTCGCTCCCAATCATAGGCAGAGAGTGGGAATATATGTTCTACGTTGATGTCACTTACGACGACCTGACACGATACCGTCAGAGTATTGACGCAATAACGCCGCTGACCAGAGACTTGACCATACTGGGCGAATATACAGCAGCAAAATGATAAACGAAATAGAATTACAATCAATACAATACATCGCAAATGAGCAACATTAAACCAGCAGACAGGCTGTCAAGCGTACAAGAGTACTACTTCAGCCGCAAACTTAAAGAAGTGGCAAAAATGAACGCTGAAGGCAAGGATATCATAAGCCTTGCTATTGGTTCGCCTGATATGCCACCGTCAGAAAAGACTATTGAGACACTTTGTAGGGTGGCTTATGACCCTAATGCGCATGGTTACCAGCCTACGGTGGGTACACCAGAACTGAGGGAGGCGATGGCTTATTTCTATAAAAGGTGGTATAACGTTGACCTTGACCCCAAGACTGAGATTCAGCCTATGATAGGTTCCAAGGAGGCGATACTCCACGTTACCCTTGCCTTGTGTAATCCTGGCGACGAAGTGCTCGTGCCTAATCCGGGTTACCCCACATATACAGCCTTGAGCAAGATTCTCGGACAAAAGATAGTAAACTACGACCTCTTGGAGAATGACGGCTGGCAGCCCGACTTCGATTCTTTGGAGAAGATGGATCTGAGCCGGGTGAAGATAATGTGGACCAACTATCCTAACATGCCTACAGGTGGCAATGCCCGCCGCGAGACTTACGAGAGGCTGGTGAAGTTTGCCCAGGAACACAACCTCGTAGTGGTGAACGACAATCCCTATTCATTTATCATCAATGACAATCCGCAGTCAATACTCCAGGTGCCAGGTGCCAAGGACTGTTGCATAGAGTTCAACTCCATGTCTAAGTCGCACAATATGCCTGGATGGCGCGTCGGTATGGTGGCAACAAATTCAGAGTTTATATCATGGATACTGAAGATAAAGTCGAATATTGATTCCGGCACGTTCCGTGGCATACAGCTCGCTGCCGCTGAGGCTTATCACAATGATGATGACTGGCATAGAGAAAATAACTATACCAACTACAAGCGCAGAAGGGTTATTGCCGAACAGATAATGGACGTTCTGGAGTGCAAATATGACAAGAACTCCGTGGGTATGTTCCTCTGGGGCAAGATACCTGAGAAGTACGCCACATGTGAGGAACTGACAGAGAAGATTCTGCATGAGGCACGTGTGTTCATCACTCCGGGCTTTATCTTCGGCAGCAACGGCGAGAGATACATACGTATTTCCCTTTGTGCTAAGGATAATAAGATAAAAGAGGCTTTAGAGAGAATAAAAGCCGTAATGCAATAATAATAAACAAATAAATAACAACATAAAGACAATGGAATTAGAACTTGAACTTGAACCATTAAACTTACCAAGTGACCAGACACGCCCCTTCGTCATCGCAGGACCATGTTCGGCTGAGACAGAAGAGCAAGTAATGACAACAGCAAGACAACTTGCCGAAAAGGGATGCCACATGTTCCGTGCAGGCGTGTGGAAACCACGTACCAAGCCAGGTGGCTTTGAGGGTCATGGCGAACCAGCCCTGAAGTGGATGGTAGAGGTGAAGCAGGAAACAGGAATGCTGATAGGCACTGAGGTGGCAACACCTGAGCATGTGGAGCTTGCCATGAAGTATGGCGTGGATATACTGTGGATTGGTGCACGCACATCGGCTAACCCGTTCGCTATGCAGCAACTGTCTGATGCCATGGTTGGTGTCGATGTTCCTGTCATGGTTAAGAATCCCGTAAATCCTGATTTGGAACTGTGGATAGGTGCTCTGCAGCGTATCAATAAGGCTGGTGTCAAGAAGCTGGCTGCCATCCATCGTGGTTTCTCTTCTTTCGAGAAGTCTATGTATCGCAATGCTCCTATGTGGCAGATTCCTATTGAGTTACGTCGTCGCATACCTAATCTTCCTATCTGTTGCGACCCTTCACACATGGGTGGCAAGCGCGAACTTATCGCTCCGCTCTCTCAGCAGGCACTCGACCTGGGCTTCGACGGCTTGATGATAGAGTCTCACTGCGACCCTGATAATGCGTGGAGTGATGCCAAGCAGCAGCTTACACCTGAGGTTTGCGACTATGTTGTCAGCCTGCTCGTGGCTCGTCAGGCTACATTCACCACTGAGGGCATTAAGCTGCTCCGTCAGCAGATTGATGCTATTGACAACGAACTTATGGAACTGCTTGCCAAGCGTATGCGTGTGTGCCGCGAGATAGGTCAGTATAAGAAGGAGCATAACATACAGGTGCTGCAGACAGGTCGTTACAACGAGATTCTCGACAAGCGTGGTGCACAGGGTTCGCTCCTCGGCATGAGCGACCAGTTTGCCAAGCAGATATTCGAGCATATCCACGAGGAGTCTGTTCGTCAGCAGCTTGAAATAGTAAACAAGTAATAGAATATAAGAAATGAAGATACTTATTCTTGGTGCAGGAAAGATGGGTTCGTTCTTTATCGACCTGCTTAGCTTTGACCATGAAGTGGGGGTTTACGAGAAAGACCCCAAGCGAATGCGCTTCACCTATAACTGTCAGAGGTTCACTGCTTTGGACGAGATACGTGAATTTTCTCCTGAACTGTGTATTAATGCTGCAACGGTGAAATATACCATCCCCGCTTTTAATGAGGTGATGGACTATCTTCCCAAGAACTGCATACTGAGTGACATCGCCTCAGTTAAGACAGGACTCAAGGAGTTTTATGAATCTACGGGCCGTCGATACGTCAGCACTCACCCTATGTTCGGTCCTACCTTTGCCAACCTCAACCAGTTGTCTGAGGAGAATGCCATCATCATCAGCGAGGGTGACTACATGGGACGTTGCTTCTTCAAGGATTTGTATAGCAAGCTCGACCTGAATATATATGAATACACCTTCGAGGAGCACGACAAGACGGTGGCTTACTCCCTGTCTATACCTTTCGTGAGCACCTTCGTGTTCTCGGCTGTCATGAAGCATCAGGACGCGCCTGGCACCACGTTCAAGCGTCATCTGCGTATAGCCAAGGGCGTGTTGAACGAGGACGACTACCTGCTGCAAGAGGTGCTGTTCAACCCCTACACCCATGATCAGGTTGACCAGATACGCAAGGAATTGAAAGAACTGCTTGAAATCATAGACAATAAGGATGCAAAGGGTATGAAAGCCTATCTTACCAAGATTAGGAATAACGTAAAACGTGATGTTGAGGCGTTAAAATCTTGATTTAGGTTAAAAAAACTGAAAAATACAGTTTCTGCGCATCAAACTTTCAACTTTCAACTTTCAACTTTCAACTTTTATTAGTACCTTTGCACACGATTTGCGCCTATGCGTGAGGAATTTTAGTACAATATGTACCAATATCAAACCATTTAATGAAACAAGACAACAGAAAACAAAACCCTAAAAACCAATATCGTATAAACGATCAGATTCGTGTTCGTGAGGTACGTGTAGTGAGCGATGATGGCTCATCTGTAATGCCAACAAAACAGGCTATCGAATTAGCCCACCAACGTGGTGAGGACCTTGTAGAGATAAGCCCAAATGCTCAGCCCCCTGTTTGTCGTATCATTGACTATTCTAAATTCCTCTATCAGCAGAAGAAGAAGGCGAAGGAAATGAAGCAGAAGCAGGTGAAGGTGGAAGTGAAAGAGATTCGCTTCGGACCTCAGACCGATGAGCACGACTATAACTTCAAGCTCAAGCATGCCAAGGAGTTCCTCGAAGAGGGCAATAAGGTCAGAGCCTACGTGTTCTTCCGTGGTCGTTCCATTCTCTTCAAAGAGCAGGGTGAAGTCCTCTTGCTGCGTTTTGCTAACGACCTTGAAGAGTTTGGTAAGGTAGAGCAGATGCCACGTCTTGAGGGTAAGAAGATGTTCCTCTTCCTTGCTCCTAAAAAGGCTGGACAGGCTAAGAAGTCACAGCAAAAGCTCGACCGTGAGCGTCGTGAGGCAGAGGCTGCTGAGGTTAGCCAGTCTATTGCACAAGAGATAGAAGGCGATGGTCTCGCTGCTAATGCAAAGGGCATAGATTCCTTGGCTAAGCTAAAGGCTGACATGCCAGACAACGAAGATTAAGAAAAAAAGAGTGCGTAACGCCCGGTATATGCGTTGCCACCATATTTAATAATTAATTAAACAAATAAAAAAATGCCAAAAGTAAAGACAAATTCCGGTGCAAAGAAGCGTTTCGCTTTCACTGGTTCAGGTAAGGTGAAAAGACACCATGCTTATCACAGTCACATTCTGACTAAGAAGACAAAGAAGCAGAAGAGAAATCTTCTCGGTTCCACTATTGTTGACAACAGCAATATGAAACAGGTTCGTGACCTTCTTAACTTGCGTTAATTCACCCTATTGTCGAACTTTTTTAAAGAAACAAAACTATGCCAAGATCAGTAAATCATGTTGCCTCTAAGGCAAAGAGAACTCGCATCCTGAAGCTTACCAAGGGTTACTTTGGCGCTCGTAAGAATGTTTGGACAGTAGCTAAGAACACTTGGGAGAAGGGTCTCACCTATGCTTACCGTGACCGTAAGAACAAGAAGCGTAACTTCCGTGCTCTGTGGATTCAGCGTATCAACGCTGCTGCACGTATGGAGGGTCTCTCTTACTCACAGCTCATGGGTCTCCTTCACAAGGCAGGCATCGAAATCAATCGTAAGGTCCTCGCTGACCTTGCTGTCAACAACCCTGAAGCATTCAAGGCTATCGTTGACAAGGTAAAGTAAGAAACAACTAATTTCATTACAATACCTGCCGTCGCAAACACAACATGCAACAGTTGTGTTTGCGGCTTTTTTTAATTAAAAGTAAGGATTGGTGCAATATATTCATACCTCGAGCGTTTACTTAATAAAAGCAAGGATATTATTTTATAACATCAATACATATTTATTAAATACGCCCGCCTATGAAACAAAGCTACTTAATCCCTTCTTTTAATTTTAATCCTTCAGAGGAAACCCTCGCCGTCATCCGTCAGTTCGCCTATACGTTCCGTCCTGTCGAGGTTGATGGCAGATATGAGGAATTCTGTTTAAATTAAAATTAAAAATATGATAGTTTCTCCATCCCTTTTGTCTGCGGACTTTCTTCATCTTGACCGTGAAATAGAAATGATTAACAGGAGTGATGCCCAGTGGCTTCATTTTGATGTCATGGATGGACACTTCGTTCCTAATATCTCGTACGGCTTCCCCATCATGCAGGCTGTTTCTAAGGTGCTGACCAAGAAGCTTGATGTTCATTTCATGATTTCTAATCCTGAGAACTACATTAAGCAGACGGCTGCTGTGGGAGCCACGATAATGAATGTGCATTACGAGGTTTTCCGTAATATATATTCCCTGAAGCAGTGTATTCAGGACATACATGCTGAGGGCATGAAAGCTGGCGTAACCATCAATCCCGACACTCCCGTTTCGGTATTGTCATTCATTATCAATGAGGTGGATATGGTGCTCATCATGGGTGTATTCCCAGGTTTCGGCGGACAGAAGTTCATCCCTGCGACAATAGATAGGGTAAAGGAAACAAGAGAGTTGATAAAATCTCATGGTGCCTCGGTTCTTATTGAGGTTGATGGTGGTGTTAATGACAGCAACGCCAAGGCGCTTGCCGATGCAGGTGCCGACATCCTCGTCTCAGGCAACTATATCTTCAAGTCGCCTAACCCTGAGGTCACCATTACCGAACTCTGTAATCTGTAACCCCCCTTCTTTTTTTCTTATGAAGACAGGACTTGTGCTTGAGGGTGGTGGATTGCGTGGCATGTTCACCAGCGGCGTGATTGACGCGCTACTCGAGGAGGATATCCGCTTCGACGGCATGATAGGCGTATCGGCTGGAGCATTGTTCGGCTGCAACCTGAAGTCGAGACAGAAGGGACGTGCCCTGCGTTATAATATCCAGTTGAAGAAAGACCCTCGCTACATGGGCTTGCGTTCACTTTTCAAGACGGGCGATATAGTAGGGGCAGAGTTCTCATACCATGTAGTGCCATTCGAGATTGACATCTTCGATGGCGAAACCTTCCGTAATAACCCCATGGACTTCTGGCTTGTGGCTACCGATATAGTTACGGGCAAGCCTGTGTATCATCAGGTGAAGGAGTTTACCCACGACGAACTGGAGTGGATGCGCGCCTCAGCCTCCATGCCTGCCGTGTCGCGTCCCGTTGAGATTAACGGTCAGCTGCTGCTCGATGGCGGTATGGTCGATGCCATACCCCTGAAAGAGTTTCAGAACAAAGGCTACGAGCGCAATATCGTGGTGCTCACCCAGCCTGCAGGTTATTATAAGAAGAAGACCAAGCTCGCGTGGCTCATCAGGCGACTGACTAAGAAATACCCCCTCGTGGGCGAAATCATGGCTAACCGCCACGAGATGTACAACAGCGAGCTGGAGTATATCGCAAGTCAGGCAAAGGCTGGTAACACCTTATTGATATTTCCTGAAGAACCCCTGAAGATAGGTCGCACCGAACTCAACGAGAAGAAGATGCGCCGTGTTCACAAGCAGGGCTACGACGTTACCCGTGCCATGATGCCTAAAATCAAAGAGTTTCTTCGTCAGTAAATAATATCACCTTTTTCAGTAGTTTTGGTTAAAAAACGTAAAGGCTCTATAGAAAAATAGAACACAAACATGGAACTATATCTAAATTTCTGTACCTTTGTAACCGAAAGATTGAAAAAGGAACAATAATTATTTACTAACAAACGCATGAAGAAATTTTTACTCTCCGTTTTTGTTTTATCGTCATCGCTGTGTGCTAACGCAGGAGGTTTGATGACCAATACCAACTACCACATTGCTTTCGACCGTATGTTTGCGCGTGGCGCCACCACAGAGATTGATGCAGCTTACAGCAACCCTGCTGGTCTTGTATGGGGTCATGAGGGTCTTGAATTGTCGCTTAATTTACAGAAGCCCTGGCAGCGTCGTAATATAGAGACCCAGATGGACAATTTCCTCGGTCAGCCTTACGACAAGGAGTATGTGGGCAAGGCGTCAGCACCTATCGTGCCAGCGTTTTTTGCCTCTTATCACAAGGATAAGTGGGCTGTTTCTGCCATGTTTGGTATCGTGGGCAGCGGCGGTTTCGTTGAGTATGACGATGGTGTACCTATGTTTAATGTGCCAATAACCGCTCTCCTTGCAGCCAAGCAGATAACGCCAGGCAGTTATTCCCTCGACTCTTATATGAAGGGCAAGCAGTATATCTATGGCGGTCAGGTAAGTTTTGCTTACAAGTTTCTTGACTGTCTGTCAGCTTCCGTTGGTGCTCGTGTGAGCTATTATGATGGTTTCTACAGAGGTCATGTAACGGCTGTGCCTGGTCAGCAGTTGTCACAGGTGGTGGGCAGCGACCCTCTTGTTAATCTCCAGCTCGACTGCACACAGCGTGCATGGGGCTTTGCTCCAATCATTGGTCTTGATTTCCATAAGGATAAGTGGACAGTGGCTTTGCGCTATGAGTTCCGTACCAAGATAAGGACTAAGAACAATACAGAGTTACTCAGCGTAGGTTCACGCGATGACAGTGGTGCCTATTCTCAGATTGACGTAAAGGCTATGGCTGAGCAGATTGGTAATGAAGCAACTATCGAGGCTCTCTCACACACTTCGCTCGGTAGCATGGCTGGCAAGGTGGCTGGCTATCTGCCTAATGCCGAGACCCGTTATGATATGCCTTCCCTGTTTGTTGCTGCTGTGGCTTATGAGTTCACCCCACGTCTGCGTGCCTCTGTGGAGTATCACCACTACGACGATAAGAATGCTAAGATGGCTGACGACCGTCAGAAGACTCTCTCTCACGGCACTCACGAGGTGCTGGCTGGTGTAGAGTACGACATCAACAAGAAGTTCACCGTCAGCTGTGGTGGTCAGCGTACCGACTACGGACTTACCGACGATTACCAGCAGAACACCTCTTTCGCTTGCGACAGCTATTCGCTTGGCTGTGGTGGTGCATGGAACGTGAACGATAAGATTCGTCTCAACGTGAGCTACTTCTGCTCGCTCTATAGCGATTACGAGAAGAATCTCACCAACGCTTACGGCACTCCGTTCAAGGCTAAGGAGACCTACAGCCGCACTAACCACGTTATCGGCGTGGGCATCGACTATAAGTTCTAACTCATTGAACTTCTTGAACCAGCGCTTTAGCGCATCTTGAACCTTTTGAACCCTTAATAAATTAGGGCTTTCACCATGTGGTGGAAGCCCTATATTTATTATATATAATGTATGTATCTTATGCCAGTTGCAGTTGCATGTTGTGTTCCTTTGCCAGTCGGCGCAGGTTTATCAGGGCATAGCGCATTCTGCCCAGGCTGGTGTTGATGCTCACGCCAGTGAGGGCGGCAATCTCCTTGAATGACAGGTTCTGGTAATAGCGCATCTGCACTACCTCTCTTTGTGCCTCAGGCAGAAAACCTATCATCGCCTTCACGTCAGCCAGCACCTGTGCGTTAGCCATGAGGTCTTCGCTGCTTGTTTCCATCAGCGTCTTGTCGCTCATTGATGAGATGTCGAAGTCGTCATCCATGTCTATTATCTGCTTAGTCTTCTGTCGGCGATACCAGTCCATGATAGCGTTATGGGCTATGCGTATCATCCATGCGTTAAACTTGCCCGTAGGGGTGTACTTTCTCATCTGCAGGTTAGTGATAGCCTTCAGGAAAGTCTCCTGGAAGATGTCGTTAGCCACTTCCTGGTTGTGCACAATAAAGATAATGTAAGAGAAGATGCCAGTCTTTGTTCGATTAAGTAATTCATCGAACGCGCGGTTATTGCCTTCTACATACTCAACAGCCAACTCTTCGTCGGTCATTTGAGACAGTTTCTTCATATTTTCTTTTTAATTGGTTTGAAAAGTAGAAGTTTCTTCTATAGGCAATAATGTTTAGTTAGTGTTATTAATTTTATTGTTTAAGTGTAAGTGTTATACACAATCGAGCGCAAAATTACACAAAACTTGCGAAACGTGCAAATTTTTTAACATTTTTCGTACTATTTGGTGTAATAAAAGAGTGTTTTACTCGTTGTGGTAGCTCACTTCGTCCACATCGGTAATGTCGAGAATATTCTTCACTATGTCGGTCAGTTCCTGACTGCTGTGCACAAAGAATCTCATCTTGCAGGTCACTATCTCGTCCTCAGTCACGGTGTGTAGCATGTCTATTGACAGGTGCAGTCGGTTTGATATGCCGTCGATGATGTCTGATAGCAGGTGCTGTCTGTCCACAGCCTTCAGCGTAATGGTAGCGGGGAACACGCTCAGTTTGTCCTCCTTATAGTCCACAGCCACTATGTTGTCGCCCTGCTGCGATGCCTGGCTGATAGCCTCCTGGCAGTCGCGCCTGTGCACCATTATCTGGTTGTCGGGCATGTGGAATCCTATCACCTCTTCGCCAGGGATAGGGTGGCAAACGGGGCATCTCACGTATTCAGGCTTAGGCAGATTGTCCAGATACTGGTGTATGTTCTTCAGTGCCTTGTATGACTTAGCGCTGGTGCTCCAGCTCGTCTGTGGCCACACGTTAGGGTCGGTGCCTATCTCCACGCAGTCGCCTCGCTTCAGCCTTGTGCGCACCGATGCCAGGTGACCGTTTATCTTGGCGTATTTTGCATGCATGCCCACGCTGGTGTGTATGTTGAATGCAAAGTCTATAGCCGTGGAGTGCTTAGGCAGCAGCACCGCCTTGCCGTCAGGGGTGTAAACCTGTATGTCGTCGTTGTAGAATGAGGCGCGCACCGACTGCATGAAGTAGTCATGTTCGTCGTTCTTGTGCTCCGCATTCTCAGCCACATCGTTCAGCAGCGAACGGAAATCCTTCAGCCACATGTTGATGTCTATCTCCCTCTCGCCGCTGTTGAAGAGGTAGCCCAGCATGGTCTTCTTCCTCATCTTCTCCGACTGTATATGCACCTCTTCCCATATACCGTAGTCAGAGAGCAGTTGGGTGTGGAAAGCCTGATAGCCGTTCTGCTTAGGCAGGTCTATATAGTTGATTATCGAGTTAGGGCGCTCCTTGAATTTGTCCGTCAGCAAGGAATAGATTTTCAGTATCATATTCTTGTCTGACAGCTTATTGTTGCTTGGGAACACTATTCGTGTGAAGTGTCGGCACTCCAGGTGCTCGTAGTCCTCATCCTGCGTCTTCATCTTGCGCCACAGGTTATAGGGCTGTTTGTAAGCCACCTCGCGCTTGTATTCTATGCCGTTCTTGGTCAGTATGTCGTCCACCGTCTTGTTAAACGCCGCCATGCGCTTCTCGTCCATCTTGCGGTCCTTCTCTATCAGATCCAGAATCTTGCAGTACCACTGCGGACAGCGATAGCGGAACGACAGGTTCTCCAGCTCTATCTTGATGGTGTACAGCCCCAGTCGGTTAGCCAGCGGAGCATAGAAATAGTCCGTCTCGCCAGCTATCTTCATCTGCTTGTCGGGGCGCATAGAGTCCAGCGTGCGCATGTTATGCAGGCGGTCAGCCAGCTTTATCAGTATAGCCCTGATGTCGTAGTGCATGGAGTCCAGCATCTGCTTAAAGTTGTCCAGCTGCTTCGACATGGCGTAGCTCTGCTTCTTCTGCTTCGTCACCACGCGCACCAGGAACGCCACGTCCTGACCGAACATATTCTCTATGTCCTCTATCGTCGTCGGTGTGTCCTCCACCACGTCGTGCAGGAAAGCCGCACACACGGGCGCAGCACCCAGTTGCAGCTCCTTCGCCACTATCAGCGCCACTGCTATCGGGTGTATTATGTATGGTTCGCCCGTCTTGCGTCGTTGCTCGTGGTGAGCCTCCTTGGCACACATGAAAGCCTTCTTCACCAGCTTCATCTCCTCCTCAGTGGAGCGATTCTCCATGGCAGAGAACACCTCATTAGCTCTGCGCAGTATCTCTTCTTCTGTAATTTCGTGCAGCTTCATAAGCAACGTGATGTTTTTAATTAACGAATGATTTTGCAAAAATACCTAAAAAAAATTATATCGCCAAATTTCTCGTTCCTTTTTTATATAACTGAAGCCAAAAACCTATTTTCTTCTTTTGTTCTTTCAATAATTTCGCCATACAACTCTTTGAGGGCAAGAAAGTCCGCATCGTATGGGATGCAGAGCTTTGAAGTAGTACAAACTTATTCTGTATGTGCAAAAAAACAGAGAATTTTCTTGCGTATTATTCATATTTTTACTACATTTGCGGCAAAATAGGGAATATGAAAGAAGTAATGGTGACAGTAGAGTATGCAGGAGACAATCTCAGCGCATACGTAGATGGAGCTCCAGTCATAGCTACGGGTAAGAATCTTCACGAGATAGAGCAGAACATGCAGGAGGCTGTAAAGGTTTACCTTGAGTCATGCAAGGAACTCGGCATAGAGCCCTCTGAGTCATTAAAAGGTGAAATAACTCTGAAGTTTCATATCGATGCTGCAACATTTATCAATTACTACAGCAATATCTTCACCAAGGCGGCTCTCAGTCGCATAACGGGTATTAACGAGCGTCAGCTGTGGCACTATGCAGCAGGTGTGCACAAGCCACGCCAGCGCCAGTTAGAGAAGATTCAGAATGGTGTATTCTCCTTAACCAAGGAGCTTCAGTCTTTCAGCCTGCTGTAAGTTCCGTTGCTAAAGAAACGTAATTCCCTGATGGTGTGTTGCACTATCAGGGAATTTTTTATCATGGCGAGGCTGATATGTGAGGGGGGATAGGGAAATAAATAAAGAAGGGTTGATGATTACGCTTATGTAGTGCTTTACAGAATATCATCTGCTAAAGAAACTTAATTCCCTGACGGGCATATTGCACTGTCAGGGATTTTTTGTACTTTTGTAAACAAATTCCAAATCGTGTTATAATGAAAAATAAAATAGTACAACCAGGACTCTTTGGTCAAAAGCATTCGAGTAGAGATTATACCAAAGAAGAATGTTGGGGCAAAAATCAATTTAACAGTTCTTTTCCTGCATCTTTGGTGGCATATATGTACTCCAAAGGTATGAAGCCTGTATATATAAAAACAAATAAGGCTAACGAGACCTATCACACGACAATTGAAAGCAACGAATTGTTAGGCATTGACCCGTTGAGCGATGATGCTTACTACAATTATGAAGCAGGCTATGCTCCATATGAGAAATATTATCAAGGAGAGCGTGAAAAGATAGACTTAGTTATGATGAATAACACAAGTAGTGAGCTTCTTTCTGGTCTTGAAGTTAAACTGACAGCTCTTCCTGATAATACAACCAAAAAACAACCCGAAACAGAATGGGGAACAGAAATAGTAATGCGTCCGCCGACAATTTGTTTTCTTGCATGCAGTATCTGTAGCAATTATGACAAAGCGAAGGACAGGGAACGTCTTAGAAATATGTTACGCAATGTACCCCAAATAAATCATTGGGAGGAAATAGACGAGGTTCTTCCTCATTATTCTAAAATTTTGGATTCTATTCTCGCCATATCAACAGATATGTGTAACAAACAAAAACCTCTCATAATCCAACCTATCTGGAAGACTGAAGGTAATAAAATGCGCTTAAAGGAAGACTGCCTTGATGTTTTTGTATGGTCAAACCTTAGTATAATACAAATGTGTTGTGCTGAGGATTCTAATAATATACGACGTATAAATCGTTTTCATCGCACAATCATTTGGCTATATAAAATGCTTCTTGACTTTGTGACATATGATACTTTTGACTACAAGCGTATAATTCGCTTACAGTCTTATAATCTTGCCAATGACAAAGCATTTGCTCTGCCCGGAAGCAAATCACATGTATTCCTTAATGGTCCAGAAATAGTTAAGCCTCGTGTTTCTAAATTTGAGATTAAAAACATAATTTTGGGTGGAGGCCAAGACTTACTTAGTCCTGAACGACGTTTTGATGCTGTGTTGGTTAATAGTCCTGATATTTTTGATTAATATATGAGAGTAGTAGATTTATTCTGTGGTTGTGGAGGTTTGAGTCTCGGCTTCCAGAAAGCAGGTTTTGACATAATTGCAGCCTATGATAAATGGGATGCGGCACTTAATGTTTATCGCATGAATTTTAAGCACCATGCAGAGAATATGGATTTAAGTAATGTATCTGATAGTGCAAATACGATTGCTTCGCATGAACCCGATATGATTATAGGAGGTCCACCGTGTCAGGACTTCTCGTCGGCAGGAAAGCGTAACGAAGATGGTGGACGTGGTGACCTAACTATTAATTACGCAGAAATCATTAGTCAGGTGCGCCCCAAATGGTTCGTAATGGAAAATGTAGCGCGTATAACAAAGACGCAAAAATTAATAGAAGCAAAGGAAATTTTTAAGGAGGCAGGATACGGACTTTCTCAGCAGGTACTTGATGCAAGTTTCTGTGGAGTGCCACAAAAACGCAAGCGTTTCTTTCTTATTGGTAAGCTTCGTGAGATGGATGGTTTTATGGAACCATTCATAAATAGTGGTATGGCTACTAAACCCATGACAATGCGAGATTATTTTGGAGATTCGCTTGGTATAGAATACTATTACCGTCATCCTCGCAGTTACCTTCGTCGTGGAATCTTTAGTATAGATGAACCAAGTCCTACAGTGCGTGGAGTTAATCGTCCTATGCCAAGTGGTTATAAAATACACGCCAATGACCCAGTGCAGACAAAAGAGGGAATACGTCCACTCACAACAGTTGAGAGAAGTTACATTCAGACCTTTCCGCGTAGCTTTAAATTTGAAGGTAACAAAACGGATGTTGAGCAGATGATAGGCAATGCTGTACCAGTAAATTTGGCAAAGTTTGTCGCTACAGCAATAACAAAATATATCGCAAGTCCACATCAGCATCGCTTCCTTGAAATAAGCTACGATAACAAGGAACTCGAAGAGCGTCTTGCTTGGTGTGCAAGTGATTCATTACATGACGAAATATGATATTATGGCAACTAAACATAGACAAAGCGTAGTAGTTACAAAAGACGAGGATTGTTATATACCAAGATATACTCTCGACAGGATAGAGGAAGAGGTGTGCAAGAATATATCTGGCATGGAATACACACATTGGGAGAATGCAATAAAAATATGCATTGAAATAGAGCGTGAACCTCTTGATATATATAGATGTTTAAATACTACAGTTTCAACCTATGGTATAAGTGATAAAGATACACAGAATATAGACAAAAGAATAAAAACGATTTTACTTCGTATATACATGCTGTTATATTATCATCATCGCGCTGATAAAATATACGAAATGTCTGTTTTTCCACCTTTACGTGAGTATGTCTGCAGATGTGAAAACTGTAACAACTATAATTTTAGTGGTATGATAGATGCTCCTCTTAATAAAATCATTGACTTGGAACGAGAGGTAAGGGAACTACGTGAAAAGAACTCACATACAGACAATGGCTCAACTGTTGAAGACAGAAAAAAGATTGTTCTGACTAATCAGAGCGAAATGGTGCGAGTCGTTAAAGCTATGTATATGGCTGGCTATTTCAAAAATTCAGATGGTTCTAATGTTAGTGAGGCTGAGGTAGGTAGAAAACTATGTGCAGATTTTGGACTCAAGTCAACATGGGACTCAATGGTACAGGCAGCCTATAAAAAGGAAAGTATAGCCGAAACTTTTGATACGCTTAAAGATAAAGCAGTAGAACACTATAGGAAAGTAAATAAAATACTATAAGGTGGCGCAACGGATACTATAAGGTGATACTATAAGTTAGTTCGCGCCATTTTCTTTGATAACTTTTTGATATTTCATAATTTTGCGTTCGAGAAACTCTCACTCGAGCGCAATTTGTATTTGTGACGATGAGAGTAAACCTCCAACATTATTATTACACGTGTAATAGGGACATATTCTGAGCACGGAGTCCGTCACTTTCTGAAATCGTCTATGGGGAGTGAAGTGCGAGACATAACTTCCATAAAAATTAGATTAACAATGGAAGACAAAAACAAGACCTGCTCTTTGGAGCAGGAGCTGGCTGAAAAGGCTGGCAAGTTAGTAGCTCAGCGCTCAGTGCGTGAGCAGGAAATGGTGCAACTGACGCTTGACAGGATTGTTGAGGGCGTGGTGTCACACCAAAGTGAGATAGTGCAGTTGGTGGCATCCACCAAGGGGCATTGCGACAAACAGCTGAGGCAGCTGGTGACGGATGCCGTGGTGCAGTCGGCTGACGGGTTGCTACTCTGTACGGACTATTCTCAGCGTGCAAAATCCGAACAGCAGGTGATGTGCTTTACGGGCAGTCACTGGGAGGTGATAGTGCCTGCTAAGTGGAAGATGTTCGTTGACCGCTGTGCCGCGAAGTGTGGTCTGCCTGTATCGAACTGTAAGGATCATGCGTTCATGAATCAGCTGTATGAGAATGTCGCCTTTAACGTGAAGGGATATTATGAGCGCAGGATGCCTGCAGGCGAGGTGTGGCTCAATGCCCTTAACGGTACTCTGGAACTGAGGAGTAACGGAACTGCAGTGTTGCGTGAACATCGTAAGGAGGATATGTTCCTCTATACGCTGAACTATGCTTATGAGCCTTCGGCTGAGTGTCAGCGGTGGCACAAGTTCCTTGACCGTGTGCTGCCTGAAGAGGAGGCACAGCGGGTGTTGGCTGAGTTTATAGGCTACTGCCTGATGCCAGACCACCGCATGGAGAAGATGCTGTGGCTGAAGGGTGAGGGACAGAACGGTAAGTCGGTGACGCTGGAGGTTATCGAGGCGTTGCTTGGCTCGGGTAACGTGAGTTACCTGAGTCTGTCAGACCTTACCAACGATGCCATAAAGCGTGCAGGCATTGAGGGCAAGATGCTGAACATAAGCCACGAGAGCGGTAAGGACGTGAACCCTAACGTGCTCAAGCAGTTGGCATCGGGCGAACGTGTAACCATAGAGCGTAAGTATCGTGATCCGCGTGAAATCAACAACTACGGCAAGTTCTTTGCCGCGTTCAACCAGATGCCACGTGCCGAGGTTACGGGTGGTTATTTCCGCCGCATCTTCATCCTTCCATACGACGTGACTATCACCGAAGAGGAGAAGGACGACCAACTGGCTTTAAAGCTCAAGGAGGAACTGCCTGGCATACTCAACTG
Organism: Prevotellaceae bacterium UBA2738; assembly: GCA_002353585.1. Taxonomy (GTDB): domain Bacteria; phylum Bacteroidota; class Bacteroidia; order Bacteroidales; family Bacteroidaceae; genus Prevotella. The sequence goes on from DEJW01000023.1 coordinate 62,661, forward strand.
GGTGTTAAGTGCCTTGCCTGACTTCTTGGAGCGCAGGGCGTTTACTAGCAGTGACATCTGTAGGAAGGCGCTCAACATGTACCTCATGCAGTCAGACAGTGTCAGATTGTTTCTCAGCGAGATGTGTGAGTCGCAGGAGTACACAGTCACGGGTGATTCTCTTTTCAGGGCTTACAAGAACTACTGCACCGACTCGCTGCTTCACCCTGTTGGCAGGTCTAAGTTCTACCAACGCCTTGAAACGCTCACTCACAGCCGTGTGGAGTATGGTAATATGGTCTATTTCAAACTTAAACTCATTGAGTCATGAACAGTACGTATGAACACTTCGACATACAGCGCCTGAACGCCATCTCTATTACGGAGGTGGCACAGGCTTTGGGCTGTGAGTTGCGCAGGGCGGGCTCATTACGCAAGACTCTCTGCCCATGGCATGAGGACCGTCACCCCTCGCTGACGCTCTATGAGCGTAGCGGCGAGAACCGCTGTCACTGCTTTGCATGTGGCAAGGGCGGGTCGGTCATAGATTTCGTGATGCAGAGCAAGCAGTGCGACTTCAAGGAGGCATGCAGTTGGCTCTCCAGCAGGTTTGGCATAATAAGTGTGAGTGCCCCTCACATGCCAATGTCAAAACCTCAGTCCAAGCCCAAACCGAAGGAGCCAGTATATACGTACATCCCTCAGGGGATGGCGGATGAGCTGGTGACGGTGGAGAACTCGCTCTGCCAGTGTCTCATGCGTATGTTCAACACCGAGTTGGTGAGGTGGGCGGCAGAGGAATACCGTATAGGCAGCTATTCCATGAACGACATGGACAATCTCACCGTCTTTCCCAACATTGACATCGAGGGACGGGTGTGCAACCTCAAGGTGCAGGGCTACGACACTAACCCTCAGTCGCCTCGTTTCTGCCACTGCCTGCAGAATACCACCTACTGGCTTGGCAAGATATGGGCAAAGGAGGGAAGACTGCCGGGGGATGCTGAATTCCGCTCCGAATGCTTGTTTGGCGAACACCTGCTCAGGCAATATCCCAACAGTCTTTTGGCATTGGTTGAAAGTCCCAAGAATGCCTTGTTCGGAGCTATAGCCTATCCGCACATTACGTGGCTTGCCACGGGCAGTAAGAACATGCTCAAACGCAGTGTTCTTGCTCCGCTGCGGGGTAGGGAGGTGATAGTCATTCCTGACCGTGATGCCATCCCGCTGTGGACGGAGGCAATAGACGGAATGAAGGATTTGGCAAACTTTATGGTCAGCGACTTCTGTGAAAAACAAGCTCCAGAGGACCAGCCCAAGTATGACATTGCCGACTACCTGCAGGCGCAGCATCCTCTGCCACTCTGAGTTTTGATTTTCTTTTGAGTTTTTCGTCAGCCGTCTTATTGGTCGCAAAGCCAGTAATGACGGCTGATTTCGCTATATGCTTTGAGTTTTTTATACTATTTTCCATAAAACTTTTTATATTATATAAAAAAGAAACAAAGTTTATAGAGTTTTACATTAAAAAACTCAAGACACTCTATCTAAGAGTATGTTATGCAACGTCTTACACGTTTCTTTCTGTGGCTGAAAAACTCAAAAATACTCACTGTCATGCTCCTCGCATAGCAACCGAAAAAAGTTACTAAAAACGATGAAAAAAGTGCAACAAATAGTTGCATAATTCGCTGATTTTTAGTAACTTTGTATGTAGATAATAAGGGGATGCAGGAGCGATGTTTCCGAAGGTGGCGACTTAGCATCCAGGGCTGGGGGCTTAGCTCCCACGCAAGGTGACAAAGCAACTGCAGGCAGCCCTCCCCTTAAAGTTATGTTTAATTATTAAAGATAGGAGATTTTAATTATGTCAGTATTTGTAGCAGTCCGTCAGGACAAGCGTAAGACGGCTAACAACCTGTGGTATGGCAGAACCTACTGCCCTAACATCATCGACACTCACGAGCTGGCGAAGCGCATTGAGTCTAACGTCAGTGTGAAGGAGAGTGATGTGTATGCGGTGCTCATCGAGATGGCTGAGGTGATGGCTTACGAGATAGCCAACTCAAGCAAGATTCATCTGGAGCGTCTGGGTTATTTCTACCCTGCGGTGAGCACTTCAGGGGCTCTGACCAAGGATGATTGGAGCATTGCCGAGCACATCAAGAGCGGCAGGGTGCGCTTCACGCCTGAGTACACCCGCTCAGTGGATAATGCTGCTACGGGCAAGAGCTCTGGTCTGAGCTCACGCGCCATCTCTGGCACCGGGTTTGATTACAAGATTATCGACCTGGCTGAGAAGGTGAAGCCGAAGCCTTAAAAGAAGGAGCGCTAGGCTGTGAGGCCCGGCGCTCTGCTCTTTTTAGGAGTTAAGGAGTTAAGGAGTTAAGGAGTTAAGACAATACATGAGACCTCAGCAAAAAGAGTTTCTCGACAAGTGATGGTAATGTCTTAACTTCTTAACTTCTTAACTCCTTAACTCCTAAGCTTCTTAACTCCTTTAACTCCTTTAACTTCTTAATAAATCACCTCATCCATCAGCACGTCATACTGTCCTGTGGGGATGGTGGAGAGGAGCTGGAAGGGGAAGCAGATGCCGAGCTTGTAGGTGGTGAGGGTTTTGAGCAGGCGGTCGTAGTAGCCTTTGCCTCTGCCGAGGCGGTTGCCTGTGGCATCGAAGGCGATGCCTGGAATGAGGGTGAGGGGTATGTGGGTGAGGTGGATGGCGGGGGTGTTGGGCTCGAGTATGCCGTAGGCTCCTGGGGTGAGGGATGATGCTCCGTGGTAGGGGTGGATGGTCATCTGGGTGGGTGAGATGACTTTGGGCAGGAGGATGGTTTTGCCCTGACGGTGGAGGGTGTCGATGAGCTGGTGGGTGCTGGGCTCGTCGGGCAGGGAGTGATAGAGCAGCAGGGTGTCAGCCTCACATACCTTGGGGTGGGTGAGCAGGCGCTGCTGCAGGTCATGGGAGTATGCCTGCAACTGCTGGGGCGAGTAGCTGCCGATGATGGTCTTTATGTGGGCGCGGAGGGAGCGCTTGGGTTCAGAGTTCATGATTATTCTGGGAGTGAATGGGGAGTGAATGGGGGAGTGAATGGGGAGTGAGGGGGACGATACTTGAGACCTCGGTGGTGGGGTTAAAAGTTAAGAGTTAAAGGTAATGTCCCCTCACTCCCCATTCACTCCCCCGCACTTCCCTTAAAGGGCGGCGTGAGTTAGAAATACCTTCAGTGCTGCCTTGATGGCTTTGTCCTTCTGGTTGAGGTATTCGGTCCATGCCTGCTCGTCGAGCACGTTGTAGATGATGCGTGAGTTGATGTGGGTTTCGAGCAGGTTGTATGAACGCTGTATCATGAGGTTGCGACGCTGCAGGTCGTGCTTGTCGGCATAGGTGGCAAACTTATCGACGAGGTTCTGCTTTACGAGGTAGTCGGCAAGCTCTTGCATCTCGCGGAAGGAGTTGAGCTTGAGGCGGTTTTCGTCGGTGTAGGTGAGTGCAAACTGCATGATGAGTCCTGTCATGCTGGCAGCACGGTAGTAGGAGGTTACGTCGGTGGTGTCTTCGGGTATGAAGATGTCGGGCGTGATGCCTCCGCCGCCATACACGGTTCTGCCGCTTATGGTGTGGTAGGCTGGTCCCTCGTGCTTGATGCTGTCCTTGGAGAAGAATTCGCCGTGCTGGTAGCGCTCCACGATGTCTTTTTCGTAGTCTTGGGTCTCGCCAGCTGAGTAGGGTTTCTGTATGCAGCGCCCTGACGGTGTGTAGTAGCGTGCTATGGTGAGGCGCACCATGGAGCCGTCGGGGAAGGCTATCTGCTGCTGCACCAGTCCCTTGCCGAATGAGCGTCTGCCCACGATGGTGGCGCGGTCGTTATCCTGCATGGCACCTGCGAATATCTCGCTGGCAGAGGCAGAGTTTTCGTTGATGAGCACTACGAGTGGCAGATGCTGGTAGGTGCCGCGCCCGTCGCTGTTGTAGTTCTGTCGTGCCGACTTGCGTCCCTGGGTATATACTATGAGGCGGTCTTTGGGCAGGAATTCGTTAGCCATCTGCACGGCAGCCTCGAGGTATCCGCCTGTGTTGTCGCGCAGGTCTATTACGAGGTTTTCGAAGCCTTCGTTAGCCAGCTGAGCCAGCGACACGAGCATCTCGGCATAGGTGTTCTCGCCGAAGTTCTTGATGCGTATGTAGCCCGTCTTCTCGTTGAGCATATAGGTGGCGCTGATGCTCTTGGTCTTCACCTCGCCGCGCGTGATGGTGTAGTTCTTCACCTCCTTTGAGCCGTAGCGCTTGATGCCCACGGTGACGGTTGATTTGTCTGGTCCCTTGAGGCGGTGCATAGCCTCCTCGTTGGTGCACTCTTTGCCCACGAAGGGTTTGCCGTCGATGGTCACTATCTTGTCGCCAGCCAGCAGTCCCGCCTTCTGCGCAGGACCGCCTGCTATGACGTTCTGCACGGATATGGTGTCGTTGTTGATGATGAACTCTATGCCTATGCCGTAGAACGAGCCCTTGAGGTCGTCGCTCGCCAACTCGGCATCCTTGGCGGTGATATAGACGGAGTGGGGGTCGAGCTCAGCCAGTATCTGTGGTATGGCTTTCTCTACCACGTCGTTGATGTTGATGGTGTCAACATACTGGTCGTCGATGATGTGCAGCAGGTTGCTGAGCTTGTTGCTGCCTGAGTTGATGACGTTGAGACGGTTGCCAGAGAAGTGGTTGGCATAGAAGGTGCCAATGAGTATTCCGACGATGACGCACATCGCCAGAATCAGCGGCATATATCGGTTTTTGTTCATAGTTTTTTACGGGAACGTTAACGGGAACGATACGCGAGCTTGGCTCGCTACGATACGCACCAAAGGTGCTACGATACGCTGCGCTACGATACGTCACTTCGTGACTACGATACGGCGCAAGCGCCTACGGCTGGAGGTAGGGATCTTTAAACCTCCACCAATTTGGTTTCGATGCCAGCGCGCTCCAGGAGTTTCAGTCCGTCGTCGAGGCGGTATTTCTCGCCGTAGATGACGCGCTTGATGCCAGCCTGAATGATGAGTTTGGAGCACTCCAGGCATGGCGATGCGGTGACGTAGAGGGTGGAGCCCTCGCTGTTGTTGTGGCTGCGCGCCAGTTTGGTTATGGCGTTAGCCTCGGCATGGAGCACATAGGGGAACGACACGTTGTTCTCCTCGCAGATGTTGTCGAATCCGCTCGGTGTGCCGTTATATCCGTCGCTGATGATGCGCTGGTCTTTCACCACGAGTGCGCCTACCTGGCGACGCTTGCAGTAGCTGTTTTCAGCCCAGATGCGTGCCATGCGGAGGTAGCGTTGGTCTAATAGATGTTGCTTGGTCATTTGTTTTTTTTAGGAGTTAGAGGGAGTTAAAGGGAGATAAAGGGAGTTAGAGGACAATACCATAGCTAACTCTTAAGTCCCCCTTTAAGGGGGATTTAGGGGGGCGTTATCCCATTGCGCTCCAGCAGGGCGTCGATGGTGGGTTCAGAGCCTTTGAAGTTCTTGTAGAGGGTCATGGGGTGCTGGGTGCCGCCCTTAGAGAGGATGCAGTCGCGGAAACGCTGTGCGGTGGCTTGGTTGAAGATGCCCTCTTTCTTGAATACGGCGAAGGCGTCGGCATCGAGCACCTCAGCCCACTTGTAGCTGTAGTAGCCTGCCGAGTAGCCGCCAGCCATGATGTGTGAGAACTGCACGGTCATGCATGTGTCAGGCAGCTGTTTGCCGATGATGGCATCCTTCCACGCCTCCTTCTCAAAGGGGATGATGTCGGCTGTGAACTCCTGCTTCTGGGTGTAGTAAGCCATGTCGAGCAGTCCGAAGCTGACCTGACGCAGGCAGGCACCTGCCACGTTGAAGTTGCGGCTGGCAATGACGCGGTCGATGAGCTCGTCGGGCATAGGCTCGCCCGTCTGGTAATGGAAGGCGAAGGTGTGCAGAAATTCCTTCTCGAGCGAGAAATTCTCCATAAACTGCGAGGGCAGCTCAACGAAGTCCCACCACACGCTGGTGCCTGAGAGCGACTCGAAGCGGGTGTTGGCAAACATGCCGTGGAGCGAGTGGCCGAACTCATGCAGGAAGGTCTCCACCTCGCCCAGGGTGAGCAGTGCAGGCTTGTCGGCGGTAGGCTTGGTGAGGTTCATCACCACGCTGACGTGCGGACGAATGTTCTGCCCCCTGCCGTTGATGCTCTGACCCTTGTATTCGGTCATCCATGCGCCGCCCTGCTTACCCTTGCGGGGGTGGAAGTCGGCATAGAACACGGCAAGGAATGAGCCGTCCCTGTCGAACACCTCGTAAGCCTTCACGTCAGGGTGATACACGGGTATGGACGGGTTCTCCTTGAAGGTGATGCCATAGAGACGGGTGGCGAGTCCGAAGACGCCCTCTATGACCTTAGAGAGCTCCAGGTAAGGGCGCAGCATCTCAGAGTCGATGTTGTATTTCTCCAGCTGCAGTTTGTGAGAGTAGTAGGCGGTGTCCCAAGGCATCATGTGGAAGTCGTCGCCCTCCATCTGCCTTGCCTTGGCGCGCAGCTCGTCACGCTCCTTTATTGCCGTAGGCTTGTAGGCATCTATAAGCTTATAGAGCAAGTCATAGACATTCTTGGTGTTGCTCGCCATGCGCTTCTGCAGCACATAGTCGGCATAGGTCTCGAAGCCCAGGAGCTGTGCCACCTCGCGGCGCAGGTTGACCAGTCGCTTGCATATCTCGAGGTTGTTAGCCTTGTTCTTGTGTGTGCACTCGGTGTTGCGCGCCATATACAGCTTCTCGCGCAGTGAGCGGTTCTTGGCATACTGCATGAAGGGACCGTAGGAAGGGCTGTCGAGGGTGATAACCCATCCCTCTTTGCCACGCTCCTTAGCCGCCTCGCGCGCCGCCTGTATCTGGGTGTCGGGCAGTCCGTCAAGGTCTTTCTCGTCGGTTATGTGCAAGGTGAACGCCTTATTCTCTTTCAGCACATTCTGCGAGAACTGCAGCGAGAGCATACTCGCCTCCTCGGTGAGGGCGCGCAGGCGTTCCTTGCCCTTCTCGTCGAGCAGTGCACCTGAGCGCACGAAGCCGTCGTAGGTCTTCTGCAGGAGCGTCTGTTCCTCGTCGGTCAGCTCGCCGTGGTGCTCATACACATACTTGATGCGCTCAAAGAGCTTGGGGTTGAGCGAGATGTCGTTATCGTGCTTGGTGAGTATGGGCTGTATCTTCTCTGCCAGCTCGTCCATGTCGTCGTTGGTCTCGGCTGAGAGGAGGTTGAAGAACACGGTTGACACATTATCAAGCAGCGAGAAATATTGCTCCTTCTCGTCGTCGTAGTCTATGGCGATGGTGTTGCTGAAGGTAGGCTCCTCGGGGTTGTTGATAATGTTGTCGAGTTCCTCGTTGTCGCGCCTTATGCCCTCAAGGAAGGCAGGCTCAAAGTGCTCGAGCTTAATCTTGTCAAACGGCGCACAGTCATGCGGCGTGCCATATTTCTGAAAGAAAGGATTGTTAGCTGTATTGGTGCTCATTATAATTATAGTAGTTGCAACGCAGGAATCTCTATTATTCCGCGCTTTAGGATTATGCGTTCTTGGTTGGCAAGGTTGTTGAGGGCTATTGACACCTCGAGGCGGCTGGTGCACAGTTCGTTGGCAAGTCGCTTCATGGTGATGTAGATAGTCTTGCTGCCAGCAGGGTGCTTCACCCTGTTCTTGACAAACTGCACTATGCGGCCCTCAAGGTTAGGCGGACACGCCTTCCAGGGGTTGTGCTCAGTGGTCTGCGAACTGCGGCAGAGCATGTTGAGGTAGTTGAGCCTTACGATGAAGTTGGTGCTCAGGAGCTCAAGCAGCCCCTCCTTGGATATCTCGATAGTCTCGCACGAGGTGAGGGCGTGGTAGGTAGAGGCGTAGCGCAACTGCAGTCCGAAGAGCTTGTTGGGCTCTATGGTGTGTATGTTGTGTATCTCCTCAACCACGCGGTAAGAGTGGTCGTCAGAGACGGTTTCGCACGCCACCTGTCCGATGGTGACGGTTATCAGTCCGCTGCACACTTTGCCAGCCTCGGCAATCACGGCACCCTTCTTGTGGTGGTGAATGGAAAAAGACAGCTCGCTGGATATGCGGTCGAGGTCTATCTCAGAGAGACCCATGAAGAGGGGCAGTCGTGCTATTTTGTCTTTCTGTAAAGCCATAAGCTATGATTTATTAGGTGGGACGATAGAGTTATTTGTCGGTGAGCTTCAGTTCAGGACTTACCACCCACTCGGTTTTGCCGTTGTTGTCGTAGATGATGATATATTTCTTGTCAGCCTGCCTGTTGAGAATCTGCAACGCCTTATCCTTACCCACCACCATGCAAGCTGTGGCATAGGCATCAGCCTCGGCACATGAAGGGGCTACGATGGTGGCAGAGAGGCTGTTGCTCTCGGCAGGGTTGCCAGTCTTGGGGTTTATGGTGTGGGCGTATTTGTGACCGTCCTTCACGTAGTAGTTGCGGTAGTTGCCTGAGGTGGCAAGGGCGCAGTCGGTCATGGTGAGAATCATCTGCAGGTCGCTGTTGACAGAGAGGGAATCGTCAACGGGTTTGGTGACGCCGATGCTCCACTCCTTGCCCTTAGGGTTGGTGCCAGCGGCTACTATCTCGCCGCCCACCTCGACAAGGAAATTCTCCACGCCCTTGCGCTTGAGCATGAGGGCTATCTTGTCAACGGCATATCCCTTGGCTATGGCAGAGCAGTCGAGCATGATGCGGGGGTCAGCCTTGACTATCTTCCTGCCCACGAGTTTCACCTTGTCCATGCCCACGATGGTGCGCATACTGTCAATCTCGGCAGGGGTGGGAAAGTCGCCCTTGCGGAACCCGAATCCCCAGGCGTTGACCAGCGGTGCCACGGTGATGTCGAACGCTCCGTCGGTGGCGTCATGCACCTGACGGGCAAGGGTGAAGACGCGGATGAAGTCGTCGTCAACCTGCACGTCTCTGTTCTCGTTTACTGCGGTTATGATGCTCTTCTCGTTGAAGGGCGAGAGTGAGTTGTCAACCGAGTCGAGCACAGCCTTGATCTCGTCGGAGTAGTCTTCGTAGCTCTGGTAGGTGATGTTATAGGATGTGCCGAACACCAGTCCTGACGACTTGTGATAAGTCATGCCGATGTCGCTCTTGCGGAACACCACGGCACACACAATAGCCACGACGATAAGGGGGAGGAGTATAATGGTTTTCTTCTTCATACGTTAAAATTCAAATCCTACGTTAAACGTGCCGCCCATGGTGTTGCTGCGCTTGCCGTAACCAGGAATGTACCACACGTTGCCGTGCTCGCCCTCCTTGGTTGAGAGCTTGAGGTGATAGCGCACGCTCCAGCCCAGATGCAGAGGTCCCCATATCTTTGCATCCACACCCACGAGAAATTCAGCCCAGTGGCAGTTGCATCCCTCTTCCTTGATGGTGATGCCCTGAGTGCCTCCCCATGCTGGGTCTTTAGGGTTGGCATCCCACTCGAAGTCGAACTTGGTGAAGGCATATCTGAAGCCAGCAAGAATACGGTAGCCGTCGTTCTTGTTCTTGGCAAGGTTATAGTCCATACCCACCTTGAAGTAAGGGGCTTTGGTCTTGGCGTGAATGGTGGAGAGTTCGTCGGTGTCGTGCTCGCCAGTGCCGTAACCCATCTCAAAGGTAGGGAAGAACCTGTTCTTGAGATTGAACTTCACGGCTCCCTCATACTGCCCGTAGTCGCTCGCCATGCGCATTATCGTACCCACGAGGTCATACGACACCTGTACGCCCTGGAAGAGGCGTATGCTGTCCTTAGGCTGCTCCACGATATTCTTGCGCTGAGCCTGAGCAGTGGCAGGCATAAACAGCAGCACACTACTTAAGAGTAGGGCGTACGCGAAGTATGATATTGGTGACTGACGCATTATTGGTTACTGAATTGTTTTTTAGTTCGAAATCCTCGATATAGTTTGTGGTGCTCTCTATATCGGTTATGGTGTGGTAATAGCGTGCCACGCACTCCACATCCTCAAAGTGAGGCTTGTTGGTCTTGCTGATGGTCAGCTTGTCGGTGACGGTGACGGTGGGGTTATCTAAGTCGTCCTCAATAGTGAAGGTGTAGGTGTCGCTCTCGCCTACGTAACTCATAGGCAGATTGAGCGAAGAGATGGCGTACTCCTGGTTGATAAGAGTGGTGTCGCTGCCGTCGATACTCCTCGTTATGGTAACTGAGAGGTAGTAGGGTATGTCGTATGACTTGCCGTCCTCGTCCTGAATGGCAAAGTTGCACGTCACCCTGCCGCTGGTGCCACAGTCAACGGATGAGCATGCCACAAGAAGCGTGGCAGCAAGGATGGCAAGTATGCTTTTGATTTTTGACACTGGAGAATAATTATAAAAGGGTGGGGGGTTAGATGGTTTTTTCTATCTGATACTCGTTTCTGCCCTGAGAAGAACGGCTCACCAGGTCGGCTACGAAGCCTGCAAGGAACAGCTGGGTGCCGATAATCATCATGGTGAGCGAGATATAGAAGTAAGGCATGTCGGTTACCAGACGGGCAGGGATGCCGTGGCTCACAGCCCACAGCTTCTGGGCACCGATGACGGCAGCGGCTATGAAACCGATGAAGAACATGAGCGAGCCGAGGAAACCGAATACGTGCATAGGCTTTCTGCCAAAGGAACTGAGGAACCACAGGGTGATGAGGTCGAGGTAGCCGTTGACAAACCTGTTCCAGCCCATGAACTTAGACTTACCGAACTTGCGTGCCTGGTGATGAACGGGCTTCTCGGCAATCTTGTCGAAGCCAGCATTCTTGGCAAGGTAAGGCATATAGCGGTGCATCTCGCCATAGACCTCGATATTCTTCACCACATCAGAGCGATAAGCCTTCAGTCCGCAGTTGAAGTCGTGCAGGTTCTTGATGCCGCTCACCTTACGTGCCGTGGCGTTGAAGAGCTTGGTAGGGATGGTCTTAGACAGTGGGTCGCCCTGACTGCGGTTCTGCTTATAGCCACTCACCAGGTCGTTGCCGTCCTCCACTATCATGCGGTAGAGCTCAGGTATCTCGTCGGGCGAGTCTTGCAGGTCGGCATCCATAGTGATAACCACATCGCCCTGAGCCTTCTCAAAGCCGCAGTAGAGGGCAGGCGACTTGCCGTAGTTGCGACGGAATTTGATGCCGTGAACGTGGTGGTCGTCCTTGGCAAGTCCTTCGATAATCTCCCACGAGCGGTCAGTAGAGCCGTCGTTAACGAATATCACCTCGTAGGTGAAATTGTTATCGTTCATCACTCGCTTTATCCACTTGTAAAGCTCGGGTATTGATTCTTCCTCGTTATACAGAGGAATTACAACTGATATGTCCATTATATCTATTGTTTGTTTTCTGTTTTAACTCTCTTAGCCCCCAGCAGCGCTATGATGGCTGCATGGATCATGGCAAAGACGATGCCCTCAAAGAAGACGCTGAAGGCAAAGTCGATGGGGCGTGACTGCGACGCCATGCTGAGCTGCTGCTCTATCTCGGAAGGGTTCAGACCTGCATCAGAGAATGTCTGCTGCACCTCGGGCATCTTGATGTTTTCCATCAGGGTGCCGAAGAAGTCGCCCTTATCTACAAAGTAGAAATAGGCGAAGGTGGCTGCTGCCAGTATGAGTGAGGCATAGACCATGGTGAGTGCTATAAAGGCGAAGGCACGCTTGTAGGAAATGGTGCCCGTGAGCACCTTATCCCTGTAATGGCGCAGCATATAGAACACTACAAAAGGGGTGGACAGCAGACCTACCACGAAGCCTAACTGAAGGGAGGCATCACTCATGCTGCCAATGAAGCAGGCGAAGGCTGCAACCCACACTAAACCGAGTATTAGTCCGTCTTGTCTTGCGAACGCTTTGAGCTGAATATATTCTGTTGGTGAAATCATATTGCAAAGATAAGCATTTTATTTCAGATATAGGTGCTATACAAAGTGATTTTTCTTAATAAATCATAAAAAACGCTTTTTTGGCTGGTGAAACGCGATTTTTGGGCTGTTTTACCTTTGAACTCTTGAACTTTTTTTGTACCTTTGCACCCGCTTAATTGAAAACATGGGCAGTCTTATACGACCAGCTCCCTCGGAATCCTCCAGGACGGGAACGTAGCAAAGGTACTTGGTTGTAGCGGTGCGATGTAAGTAGCTGCCCACCC
>DEJW01000010.1 GCA_002353585.1 Prevotellaceae bacterium UBA2738
CGATGGGTAATGACACGCCACTTGCCGTCCTGTCGGACAAGCCTCAGGTCTTCTTCAACTATTTCCGTCAGCAGTTTGCTCAGGTCACCAACCCTGCCATCGACCCTATACGTGAGGAATTGGTGATGAGTTTGACGGAATACATCGGTGCTGTGGGCTACGGCATACTGACGCCTGATGCCAGCAACTGCAAGATGGTGCGACTGCCACAGCCAGTGCTCACCAACACACAGCTCGACATACTCTGCAACATACGCTATAAGGGCTTCAAGACCCGTAAGTTGCACACCACCTTCAGTGCCGACGGAGGCGAGGAGGCATTGCGTCAGGCACTTGCCGACCTTTGTGCCGAGGCAGAGAAATCAGTGGACGAGGGTGTTAACTACATCATACTCAGCGACCGTGACGCCGACCCCACCCATGCCGTCATCCCTTCACTGCTTGCCGTGAGTGCTGTACACCATCATCTTATCAGTGTGCAGAAGCGTGTGCAGACTGCCCTCATAGTTGAGAGTGGCGAGATACGTGAGGTGATGCATGCAGCCCTGCTGTTGGGTTACGGAGCCAGTGCCCTGTGCCCTTACATGACTTTTGCTGTGCTCGACAACCTCGTTAAGACCCATCGCATACAAGAGGATTATGCCACTGCCGAGAGCCACTATATTAAGGCGGTAGATAAGGGACTGAAGAAGATAATGTCTAAGATGGGCATCTCTACCATCCGTTCTTATCGTGGTGCCAAGATTTTCGAGAGCATCGGACTGAGCGAAGACCTTCTGCGCCAGTATTTCGGCACTGAGGTGAGCACCATCGGTGGCATAGGACTCAAGGAGATAGCCAGGGATGCAGTTCGCCTGCATAATGCTGCAATGAGCCAGTCCCCGTTCCCGTTAAAAGACAACGGCCTCTTCTCTTGGCGCAAAGACGGCATAGAGCACGCGTGGAATCCTGATACCATTGCCACGCTGCAACTTGCCACTCGTCTGGGCAGTTACAAGAAGTTCAAGGAGTGGGCTACGCTTGTTGACTGCAAGGAGAAGCCTATCTTCATTCGCGATTTCTTTGACTTCAAGAGGGCAGCACAGCCTGTGCCTCTCGACGAGGTGGAGCCAGTGGAGAGCATCGTGAAGCATTTCGTTACTGGCGCTATGTCATTCGGTGCGCTGAGCAAGGAGGCTCACGAGACATTGGCTCTTGCTATGAACAAATTAGGCACTCGCAGCAACACTGGTGAGGGTGGTGAGGATAACGCCCGCTACCACACTGAGGTGGACGGAGTGAGTCTGAGCAGTAAGACCAAACAGATAGCCAGCGGACGCTTTGGCGTGACAACAGAATACCTGGTGAATGCTGAGGAACTGCAGATAAAGGTGGCTCAGGGTGCCAAGCCTGGTGAGGGCGGACAGTTGCCTGGATTCAAGGTGAACGAGATAATAGCCAAGACACGTAATGCCATACCAGGCATATCGCTCATCTCGCCACCACCACACCACGATATCTACAGCATCGAGGATTTGGCACAGCTAATCTTCGACCTGAAGAACGTCAATCCTACTGCTGCTGTCAGTGTGAAACTGGTTGCTGAGAGTGGTGTGGGCACCATCGCCGCTGGTGTGGCAAAGGCTAAGGCTGACCTCATCGTGATAAGCGGTGCAGAGGGTGGCACAGGTGCCAGTCCTGCCAGCAGTATGCGTTTTGCTGGTATCTCTCCTGAGATAGGACTTGCCGAAACCCAGCAGACGCTCGTTATGAACGGCTTGCGCCATAATGTGCGCCTGCAGACCGACGGACAGCTGAAGACCGCCAAGGACGTGATAATCATGGCTATGCTGGGTGCTGACGAGTTCTCTTTCGGCACATTGCCGCTGATAGTCTTGGGTTGTGTGATGATGAGAAAGTGTAACACCAACACCTGTCCTATGGGTGTGGCAACACAGAATCCTGAACTGCGCAAGCATTTCGAGGGTAAGGCTGAATATGTGGTGAACTTCTTCACCTTCCTTGCCCAGCAGGTGCGCGAATATCTCAGCGCCATCGGTGTGCGCCGACTGAAGGATATCATAGGACATACGGAGCTGATAACGACCCTCCCCTCACCCTCCCTTAAAGGGCGGGAGTCCTCCCCCTTTAAGGGGGAGATAGAGAGGGTCTCCCTCGATTTCTCCCGTCTGCTCCACAAGCCTGAGAGCGACAATCCGCTATGCTGGAGCCGTGAGGAGTTCACTAAGGTCAGCGGCATAAAGGACGAGCAGATAATACGTGATGCCCAGCAGGCTGTTGACAGTCAGGAGGAGGTTACACTCAACTACTCCATCAAGAATACCGACCGTGCCGTTACCACCATGCTCTCTGGTGTGATAGCTAAGAAATATGGTGAGCACGGACTGCCTGCCGACACTATAAATATAAGGTTTAAGGGTGCTGCAGGACAGAGTTTCGGAGCTTTCGCTGTCAACGGACTCAGTCTGAAACTCGAGGGCGAGTGCAACGACTATTTCGGCAAGGGACTCAGTGGTGGCAAGATAAGCATACTGCCCCCAGCCAATATCGATGCCGATTTCAAGGCTGAGGATAACATCATTGCTGGCAACACAGGACTCTACGGAGCCACCAGTGGCGAACTCTACGTCAACGGTAGGGTAGGCGAGCGTTTCGCTGTGCGCAACAGCGGTGCCATAGCCGTAGTAGAGGGGGCTGGCGACCACTGCTGTGAGTATATGACTGGAGGTAGAGTGGTAGTGCTCGGCAAGACGGGCAGAAACTTCGCCGCAGGCATGTCTGGTGGTGTGGCTTACGTCTATGATCCTGACCACTCCTTCGACTATTTCTGCAACATGGAGATGGTGGAGCTGAACCTGGTGGAGGATTCCGTATCACGCAAGGAACTACTCGAACTCATCCGTCAGCATTATCTGCACACTGGCAGTGCGTTGGCTGGTCGCATGCTCGACGACTGGCACCACTATGCTGAGGACTTCATTCAGGTGGTACCTATTGAATATAAGCGCGTGATGCAGGAGGAGCAGATGGCAAAATTGCATGAGAAAATCGCTGACATACAGCATGACTATTAACAGTTTAGAGTTTACAGTTTAGAGTTTAGAGTCAGTTTAAAGTTTAGAGTTATCGTAGGCGCTTGCGCCGTATCGTAGCAATCTCCGATTGCGTATCGTAGCGCAGCGTATCGTTTAATAATAAAAGAAGATGGGAAATCAAACAGCTTTCATAGATATTCACCGCCAGGAGGCGGGCTACCGTCCTGTACAGGACAGAATACACGATTTTAGTGAGGTGGCTCAGACGCTCAGTTCGCGTGAGCGCCGTCTGCAGGCTTCGCGCTGCATGGACTGCGGAGTGCCCTTCTGCCACTGGGCTTGTCCGTTGGGCAACAAGGCTCCTGAGTGGAACGATGCCTTGTATAAGGGCGAGTGGGAAACAGCATTCCGACTGCTGAGCACCACCAACCCCTTTCCTGAGTTTACTGGTCGCATCTGTCCTGCTCTGTGTGAGAAGGCATGTGTGCTCAACCGTTTCAACCACGAACCTACCACCAACCGCGAAAACGAGTGTGCCATCATCGAGGGTGCCTTTCGCGAGGGGTATATCAAACCGCTCACCAATATAAAGAGAAACGGCAAGCGAGTGGCTGTTGTGGGTTCTGGTCCTGCTGGTCTGGCTGCTGCCTATGCCCTTAACCGCAAGGGCTATAGCGTTACGGTGTTTGAGAAGAATGAGCAGGCTGGCGGTCTGCTGCGCTATGGCATACCAAACTTCAAACTCAACAAGAGCGTCATCGACCGTCGCATCCGTCTGATGGAGCAGGAGGGCATAGAGTTCATATATAACGGGAACGTTAACGTTAACGTTAACTCAACTCTCAACTCATACGATGCCATCGTCATCGCCACTGGCACTCCTACGGCGCGAGACCTTAATATCAAGGGTCGCGAACTGAAGGGTGTGCACCTTGCCCTTGAGATGCTCTCACAGCAGAACAGGGTGCTGGCAGGAACACTTCCCTCTCTCATAGAGAGGACGGGGGGTGAGTCTGCTGAGCTCATCAGTGCCAAGGGTAAGGATGTGCTCGTGATAGGTGGTGGCGATACTGGTTCCGACTGCATCGGCACTGCTCACCGTCAGGGTTGCAAGAGCGTTACGCAGATAGAGATTATGCCTCGTCCTGTCGAGGGACCAGACGACCCTCAGAACCCTTGGCCTAACTGGCCTCGCACGCTGAAGACCACCTCGTCACATGAGGAGGGATGCATCAGACGTTGGAACATCAACACCCTCGAATTCCTTGGCGAGGATGGCAAACTTATTGGCGTGAAGGTGCAGGAGATAGATTGGCAGCCTAACCCTGAGGGTGGACGACCCATAATGGTGGAGAAGGGCGAGCCTGAGATTATCAAGGCTGAGATGGTGCTGCTGGCTATGGGTTTCCTCAAACCTGAGCACCCACAGTATGCTGACAATGTGTTCGTCTGTGGCGATGCTGCCAATGGTGCCAGCCTCGTGGTCAGGGCTATGGCGAGTGGACTGCAGACCGCTGATAAGGTGGACCTCTTCCTTTCCAAACAATAATAAAAGGTAATGTCTTATCTCCTTAACTCCTTATCTCCTTAACTCCCCAAAATGAATAAAATAAACTTTACCAAAATGCACGGCTGTGGCAATGACTATATCTACGTCAATGCTATGCAACACGAGGTGGCTGACCCTTCTGGGTTTGCCATCAGGTGGAGCGACCGCCACAAGGGCATAGGCTCTGACGGACTGGTCTTGATAGACAAGGCTCCAGCTGGTGAGTCTGCTGACTTTTCCATGCGCATTTTCAATGCCGACGGCAGCGAGGCTATGATGTGTGGCAATGCCAGCCGTTGCATAGGCAAATATCTGTATGAGCGCGGACTGACCACCAAGACCGAGATACGACTTCACACCCTCTCTGGCATCAAGGTGCTCAAGTTGCACATCACTGCCGACAATCTGGTGGAGAGCGTCACGGTCGATATGGGCACCCCCATCTTTGATGATGATAAACTTTTCAAGAACGCTAACGCTAACGTTAACGTTAACTCAACTCTCAACTCTCAACTCTCAACTCTCAACTCCCCTTCGGTCTTCGTCTCCATGGGCAACCCCCATTATGTTATCTTCACTGACGATATTGACCAGGTGGGCGAGACAGGTCCCGTGATGGAGCATCACCCCATGTTTCCTCAGCGTTGCAACATAGAGTTTGCTACCCCCACCGCCGATGGTTTCCGCGTCAGGGTGTGGGAGCGAGGCAGTGGCATCACCCAGGCTTGCGGCACTGGTGCCTGCGCCACAGCCGTAGCAGCAGCCAAGACGGGCAGGGCAGGGCGCACATCCACCATCATCATGGACGGTGGCACCCTCTCCATAGAATGGAGCGAGGCTGACAACCACGTCTATATGACTGGTCCTGCAACCTTCGTCTTTGATGGGGAAATCAGTGATAATGAGTAATTAGTAATTAGAAATTAGGAATTAGGAATTAGGCTCCGCTCTGCGCCTGAGCACCTACTGGAGCGCAAGAATTAGAAATTAGAAATTGGTAATGTCTTAACTCCCTCTAACTCCTTTAACTCCTTAACTCCTTAAAAAAACATGGCTTTAGTAAATACACATTTCCTTAACTTGCAAGAGAACTATCTCTTTGCCGACATAGCCAAGAGGGTGAAGGCTTTCAAGGTTACCCACCCCAAGGCTGACGTAATATCTCTTGGCATTGGCGATGTTACCCAACCGTTGTGTCCTGCCGTTACAGAGGCTATGCACAAGGCGGTGGATGAGATGGCACATGCTGAGACCTTCCGCGGATATGGTCCCGAGCAGGGCTACGACTTCCTGCGTGAGGCGATAGTGAAGAACGACTTCCAGCCTCGTGGTGTGAGGTTGGATATCGACGAGGTGTTCATCAACGATGGTGCCAAGTCTGATACGGGCAACTTCCAGGAACTGCTCCACTGGGACGACTATATCGGCGTTACCGACCCCATCTATCCCGTCTATATCGACTCCAACGTGATGATAGGCAGGGCTGGCTCGCATCGCGACGGCAAGTGGTCTAACGTGGCTTATATGCCCATCACGGCTGAGAACGGTTTCGTGCCCCAGATACCTACAGGTCGCCCTGTTGAGGTCATCTACCTGTGCTATCCCAACAACCCTACAGGCACGGTGATTACTAAGGACGAGATGCGCAAGTGGGTGAACTATGCCCTGAAGAATGACTCGCTCATACTCTTCGATGCTGCCTATCAGGCTTACATACAAGACCCCGACATCCCTCATAGCATATACGAGATTCGTGGAGCTCGCAAGTGCGCCGTGGAGTTCCGCTCGTTCTCCAAGACGGCTGGTTTCACTGGCATCCGTTGTGGCTATACCATAGTGCCTAAGGACCTCACACTCTCTGATCTTGAGGACAACCGCATATCAGCCAATAAGCTCTGGTTGCGCCGTCAGTGCACTAAGTTTAATGGCACGAGCTACGTATCACAGCGTGCTGCTGAGGCTATCTACTCTCCTGAGGGCAAGGAGCAGATACAGCAGACCATAGACTATTATATGGACAACGCCCGTCGTATGCTCTCTATGCTGCGCTCCTTGGGCTACGAGGTGTATGGTGGCGAGAATGCCCCTTATGTGTGGATGAAGACTCCTAAAGGCACCACGTCATGGAAATTCTTCGAGCAGATGCTCTATGGTCCAGGGGTGGTATGCACGCCAGGCGTAGGCTTCGGTCCCAGTGGCGAGGGCTATGTGCGCTTCACCGCCTTCGGCTCCCATGAGGCAACCGACGAGGCTCTCCGTCGAATAGAGAAATGGACGAAGTACTGCTGAGTCAGTTCATAGTTCATAATTCATAGTTCATAGTTTTCGTAGGCGCTTCAGCGCCGTATCGTAGCGCAGCGTTTCGTAGTCACGAAGTGACGTTTCGTTTTATTTTAAATAAATAAAGTTATGCAAACACTAAGATTACAAGTAGTAGGAGAGGCTTTCAAGAAGAAGCCTTTAGATGTTAAGGTACCAAGTGAGAGACCTTACGAGTATTTCGGTTGCAAGGTGTTCAACCGCGAAAAGATGTATAAGTATCTGCCTAAGGACGTTTATGAGCAGATGATCGACGTGATAGACAATGGCGCACGCCTTGAGCGCCACGTTGCCGACCACGTGGCTGCTGGCATGATGCAGTGGGCTAAGGAGCAGGGCGTAACCCACTACACCCACTGGTTTCAGCCACTCACCGAGGGCACTGCCGAGAAACATGACTCATTCCTGGAGCATGACGGTAAGGGAGGCATGATAGAGGAGTTCTCGGGCAAACTGCTCGTGCAGCAGGAGCCAGACGCTTCCAGTTTCCCAAGCGGAGGCATCCGTGCCACCTTCGAGGCTCGCGGCTACAGCGCGTGGGACCCTACCAGTCCAGTCTTCATCATCGACGACACCCTGTGCATACCTACCGTCTTCATCTCTTACACTGGCGAGGCACTCGACTATAAGGCACCGCTCTTGCGCGCCCTCCATGCCGTGAATGTCGCAGCCACTGAGGTGTGCCATTATTTCGACCCTGAGGTGAAGAAGGTCACCAGCAACCTGGGTTGGGAACAGGAGTATTTCCTTGTCGATGAGGGACTCTATGCCGCTCGTCCTGACCTCCTGCTCACGGGCAGAACGCTCATGGGACATGACTCAGCCAAGAACCAGCAGATGGACGACCACTATTTCGGCTCTATCCCTGAGCGTGTGGCAGCCTTCATGCGCGACCTCGAGATACAGGCTCTCCAGCTGGGCATACCTTGCAAGACTCGCCATAACGAGGTGGCACCTAACCAGTTTGAGCTGGCTCCTATCTATGAGGAGACCAACCTCGCCGTTGACCACAACATGCTGCTCATGTCTGTCATGAAGCGTGTGGCACGCAAACACGGTTTCCGCGTTCTGCTCCACGAGAAACCTTTCGCAGGCATCAACGGCTCTGGTAAGCACAACAACTGGTCACTCAACACTGACAACGGCATACTGCTCCATGCCCCAGGCAAGACACCTGAGCAGAACCTGCGCTTCGCCACCTTCATCGTCGAGACCCTCATGGGCGTTTATCGCCACAACGGACTCCTCAAGGCAAGCATCATGTCGGCCACCAACGCCCACCGTCTGGGAGCCAACGAGGCACCTCCTGCCATCATCTCCAGCTTCCTCGGCAAGCAGCTCACCGAACTGCTCGACCACATTGAGAAGGCTGACCAGAAAGACATTCTCTCTATGCAGGGCAAGCAGGGCATGAAGATGGATATACCTGAGATTCCAGAACTGCTCATCGACAATACCGACCGCAACCGCACCTCGCCATTCGCCTTCACGGGCAACCGCTTCGAGTTCCGTGCCGTAGGCTCTGAGGCTAACTGTGCCAGCGCCATGATAGCACTCAACAGTGCCGTGGCTGAGGCTCTCGCCGACTTCAAGAAGCGTGTTGACCAAAAGATAGCTGAATACTCCACTGACCCACGCTTTGCCGAGGGCACAGGCCACACCGCCAAGTATCATGCCATCATCGACATACTGCGTGAGGATATCAAGACCTGCAAACCAATTCGTTTCGACGGCAACGGCTACAGCGACGAGTGGGTGGCTGAGGCTGAGAAGCGCGGACTCGACGTCGAGAAGTCTTGTCCTAAGATTTTCGAGCGTTACCTCGACGAGGCAAGCGTCCAGATGTTTGAGAGCCTCGGCGTCATGACACGCAAGGAGCTCGCAGCGCGCAACGAGGTGAAGTGGGAGACCTACACCAAGAAGATACAGATAGAGGCACGAGTGCTGGGCGACCTCTCCATGAACCATATCATACCTGTTGCCACACAGTATCAGACCTCGCTGCTCAACAACGTGGAGGACATGACACGCGTCTTCCCTCGCGACAAGGCAGAGAAACTCTCACAGCGCAACCTCAAACTCATCGAGGAGATAGCCGAGCGCACCTCAGTAATAGAGAAAGGCGTAGAGGAACTCGTTGAGGCACGCAAGAAGGCAAACAAGATAGAGAGCGAGCACGAGAAGGCAATAGCCTATCATGACATCATAGAGCCTAAGCTCGATGCCATACGCTACCAGATAGACAAGCTCGAACTCATCGTTGATGATGCCCTCTGGCCACTCCCTAAATATCGTGAACTCCTGTTCATCAGGTAAGAGAGGCGACCTCACAAACACAAATGCACCGCAAGCTGTTCATCAGCCTGCGGTGTTATTTTTTACCCTATTTTTTGCACTCTCGAAAGTTTTTCTTAATTTTGCACCCAGAAGAATAAAAGAGAATAAAGAAGAATAAAAGAGAATAAAGAAGAATAAAAAAGAATAACTCTGCAATTTGAGGATAAGACAAAAAGTGCGCCTATCCTCACGGACTGGTGCACTCACTCAAATATCAGACAAAAAAACAAAAAAATTATTTATTAACTATTATATCTATGCAAAGAAGTTCTTAGTTGTTGCTGCAAGGTCGTAGCCTAACTCAGCGTATGGTCGCATCTTCGCCACCTGAGCGTGGTTTGCTCCCATCTCTACCCTCGTCATAGCCAATAGCAGTTGTACCACGAGGTCGCGGTTCTTGAGGTCAATCATCGTCTCTCTATCCACCGTGAAAGGCTCTGACTGACGAGGTGACATAAAAGATAGCACAGAATTGATATATGCCTCAGTGTCGTTCTCGGAGCGTGGTGCCCAAGTCTCGATTATCTCGCCAATGGTTCTCACGTTGCGCTTAGCGTATGAGCGTAGTATCATCACCGCTGCTCTGTAGCCGTAACTGAATGCAGCGAACTGCACGAAACCTTTTCTGTCTTTTAGCCTGCTACCAAACCAATTTGTCTTCCTGTCAAATCGGATGTTCAGTGGGTTCATGTTGACGTATGCAAGCGTCTGGTCAAATGTCTTATCCATATTTACTGATTAATTAATTGTTAAACTTTTTCTTATACTCACTTGTTTTGCAGTAGAGGTTGCTTACGTCGTCGTGTATGATGTAGCCTCTGGTCTGCCACACTCGCAGTGTTCCGTCGCCGTTGCCGCTCTTACCCTGACTCTGTCTCATCTGCAGGTACTGGTCTTTACTGAATTCCTCGGGTAGCAGGTCGAGCAGGTTTCGCGGTCCCGACTGTCGTTGTATCTCCACTTCTTCGCGTAATTCCCTTTCCAGTTGCTCCCCGAAATATAGCATCTTGCACCACAGGTTGTACTTCTCTGTCCAGTTTACGAAGTCGGCTATTTCCTTCGACCACTTGTAGCCGTGAGCCACGTAGAGTACCATTCCCTTGAGCCATGCTATCACGTTAGCACGATATGAGAGCACTCTGTATGCCTCCGATTCATACAGGTTAGCCGTGTCGCTATTCTCCTGTTTCATCTTCAGCGACAGCTTGGTAGCCTGCGTACACTCTATCAGTCCGCTTGCTCTGTCCAGCCGCTCTATGTAGGGTTTCAGTTCCTCGGCAAAAGTATTGTCGTAGATGCCCAGTATAGGAGCAGAATCATCATCATCATCCTTTATGATGGTAGCTATATCCAGTCGGCTCATCGTGCCGTCGTTCACCATCTGGGCAAAGAATTTTCTGGCATTAGGCGGTGTGGTTGATGCGTTGAAGTTCCATCTCAGCGGAGCTATGCCCGAAACGCTTTCCGAACCGAAGCGCTCCTGTCCTACGTCAGAATTGTCGTAAGCCTTACGTATCAGCAGTCCCACTTCGGCTACTGTGCCTCTCGATGTCACCTTCTTCAGAGCCTCTATCTCGTCCACTATGGTGAAGAGATATTTCTCGCCGTTGATGTGGGCGTCTATCACGCGTTGGTTGAATATGGCATCCGTCAGGTTATCTATCAGCATCTGTACGCATATATCCGCTGGTCTGGGATCTTTCTTCGCTTTGCCTGAAGGGTTTCTCTGCTTCCATTCTGCCTCACGCTTTCGGTTAGGCTGGTCGCGCTGCTTTATGTCCTCCATGATGTACTCTATAGGCTTCTTGATAGTACCCTTACCTATCGACTGCCTGCCTATCAGCACATTCATAAAGGTAGCCTCGTGATCCACGTTGTCCCAGTATCTGAACTTCACTCCGTGCAGATGAGCACCCAGTGCAGGGAACACCGCATTAGCCACTGCAGGCTTATAGAACCATGGAACATTCTTTGTCAGCAGTCTCAGCAGCGGAGGCAATTTCTTAGGCATAGGCGGAGGAGTAGTCAGCGTGCCGCCACATGCCTTCACACCAGCAGTCATTTTCAGCGCCTTCAACACTTGCTTCACCCTGAAGGGCATACCCTTACGTGGTTCCTTCAGCGCGCTCTCCAGCGTTCTGCGCCATTCAGCCTCATCCTCTGCCGAGCACGTGCCATCGGCCCTCATCCAGTAGTTAGGAATCACGCTGAGCATTCTCTCCAGCGAGTAGTCGCAGATGCTCCTCAGGGTCACCGCCAGTTCAAAGGTCAGCACGTTGCGGTCGCCATCGGCAGGCGTCTTACCGTCATTATACATCTCCCAGTACTTAGCTATAATCTCCTTAAACGGTATTCCGTTGTAGGAATCAGAGGTGTTCTTTTTTGAACTGTAACACTGTAACACTGTAACACTTTCCTCCTCCCACGGCCTATAGTGCTTATTCGCCTTCTTGGCACCAGCAGGCACATCCTCTTCGCCGCGACGCTGGCGCTCCTGCAACAGCTCATACTCAGCCTCACACTCCTCAGCCGTCATAGGTTCGGTGAACAGGCAGTCGTCCATAAAGGGCAGGTCGTCCTCGCTTCCGCTCGTAGAGAACACCACCCTCTGCAGGTCCTTGGCCGAAGTGTCCATCTCCACCTTCAGTATGGTTGCCACCCTCACCTGGTTCTCCAGTATCGTGGTGCCCCTCAGTCGCTCACACACCAGGTGCCAGCCACCACTTGCCGAGCGTTCCAGCATCCTCAGTCCTATCTCGTCCTTCTTCTCCATAACGAGCTTCTTGATACGCTCCGAGTGCGCCTCGTCATAGCAGTCCACATCGTGAAAGAAATAGCTGCCTATACTCTTGCAACCAGCCAGCGGACCATTCACGTGACCAATGTTATACGCCAGTTGCAGCAGTTTCCTCTTCTCCTCCTGATTACCCCTCTTAGCCTCAGCCAGATGAGCCACGTTCTCAGCCGCATTACGCAGAGCCATCAGCTCCTCGCGGTTCTTTATGGGGAGGGCAAACTTGCGCTTGCCCTCGTAATAAATCTTGTATATCATAACTATTATAATTTGCAATTAGAAATTATCAATTGTCAATTATCAATTATCAATTATCAAATTCTTCATCACCTTCTGCGCTATGGCGCTCGCCTGGCGCACCAGCTGCTTAGGCAGTTCGTCCACCAGCTGCTCAGGCAGAGAGAACACGAAGTAGTATCTGCCGTCCCTGCCCAGCGACAGCGAACAGTTGTCGTCCCTGAACATCGGTTTGTTCTTCACCCTCTTCGGCAGTTCCGTGATATACACATTGCCGTCTCTCATCAGCTGCACCTTGCAGTTAGTCACCGCGGCATCCATGCGCACATCCTCGCAGCACATAAACTCTGCATGCATCATGTTCTCCACTCTGCCGATGGTCATCAGTCCATCCAGCGTTATCTCTTTCTCGTTCTTTTTGTTTTGCTTTCTGTTAGCCATAGTTCTAAGTCGTTAAGTGAGAGAAGTTTGAGAAAGGGCCCCGACATCATCACTGATGCTCATGATTCTCTCGCTTCAACCCAGAATTAATAACACCTTGTCACCTTATTTCATCTTCATGATGTCCGTCACCAGTACCTCCTGGTACGCTTGTCCCTGATGCTCGTGCGTTGAGAAACGCAGCGTAGCCACCACCACATCATCCTCCCGATACCTGCAGTCAGCCATATTGCCCAGCATAGTGCAAGCATACTCGTTCTCAAACTTCGAGCCGCCCATCTCGCGAAGCACTATATAGCACTTCTTGATTACCCCCGACTCTGCTTTCTGACTCGGTACGCTAAAGGCCTCGCCCTGTCGTACCACACGTAAAAATTTTACTTCCATTTTCTTGTTGGTTTTTTTAAAAATTAAACTTTATTTGTCTTGGTTGTCCAAGTCGTTCTTGTTGTCATCATCAACCTCTGGTTGCCTTCCTGCATTCTGTAAGCCCTTCGACATCTCCCACTTTGGGCAATAATCGCGAGGCTTCACCTGCCTTCGTTTCTTCTTGCAATATCGCGTAGTCATCAGACGGTCGTTCACCTTATATTCGCATGAAGCGCACATCATCTTCACACTGATGCCGTAGTTGTTTTTAATTGTTGTCATATCGTTACTTGTTTAGTATTTCCGTTTGCAAAAGTACAATGATATCTTCGGGGCTAAATTTTTCATTTTTAGACTCTTTGAAGAATATCATGCAACAATACTCTTTCTTCCCTTTTCAACTCATAGTTACTACACGACTTATAGTAGTTGTTTTTCTTCTTGACTCCCTCCAGTTTAAGATGCAGTTCCAGCATTGAAGCATCCTTTGAATACACTCCAGCATTTTGCAACCGACACACTATGTTAGTCACAACATATTTATTCATATGTCCCCTTTGCATACCATTCTTCATAACAAGACATTGCTCCAGCAGAGGTTCGTTCACAATAGCTTGCCATAATGGGGCTATCCTTTCTCTCCACGCCTCCGTAACGTAGTTGTTAATCCTCTGTACATAGTCAAGCACCTCGCGCCTGTACATATATACATTTTCCTCTGGCTCTATGTAAATATACAGCCTGCCTTCTTTACACATTCTCTCCATCAGCGCAGCGTCATACTTCTTCGGCTGCACTCGCTTAAAGTTTGAAAGTTTGAGTTTCATGTCTATCCGAGTTTTTAGTTTAGTCAACCTGTGAGTGAGAAAGCACTGAAGTGTGTACACTTTGAAACTCATGAGACTTCTCGGCTCACATCACTCGGATGATGTTATGTATGGGGGGGTAATTCCTCCCTGCTTATCTGCAAAGGTATTATCTAGTAACAGCAGACAACGGACATATTTTGGGGCAAAAACAATATTTTGGGCAAAATTCTGTACGTTTGTTTTATCTCAGCATTAGTAAATATCTATGTTCTGCATGAAGATTTTACCTATGACTTAAAATCAGTTAATTTCGGGCTTTTTTTATAATTGATTAACAGTAACTTTTGAGTTCTTTAACAATTACGCAAAAACCGCAAACGGAATTACTTCCGAATGCGGTTGCAAAAATATACAAAAAAAATTGAGATTCCTATAAGGAAGGGGTTACTTTCTTTCTGGTAAGGGGGTTACTTTTGCATTTCAGGCAGGAAAAAACTCTTTTCTCTCAAGTATTCTGCAAACTCTGGCATTTTATCTTCTACTTCTTTGGCTATCTGCTCTATCTCATCTTCTTTATAAACAGAACACATATTTTGTCCAATAGTATTAACTGAGCGTCCAGTTAGCATGTTAAATAATGGTGCTATATTCTTTTTGTTTTTAGGTAACACCTTTGCCTTACTGCAAAGAGCATATCCTATAATAGCAGTTTGTCTGACATTAAACTTCAAACCTGAATTCTTATTATCCAACAGGTCTTTTAGTAACTTTATCTCTAATTGGTTTTCATCATAACATTTTTTATAATAGTATGCTTCGTCACAATCATGCTTCCATATTTTTTGTTCTCTTTCGAATTCCTCTTCCCTTTTTTTCAACAAGTTATTTGCCTTTTCAAGGTCAGACTTCAGTTTTTCAACCTGTGCTGTCAATCCTTTCTTGTAACTCTTAAAATCACTTATCAGCCTTTTTCGGTATCGCTTTTCCAAATAGCTCACCAATTTCTCCATATTCTTGCGTTTATCAGTTCCAGGCTTATATTGGTACATATACATCAAATTAAGAGCAGCTTCAAGATAGTCAACATGTATGCCCCTCGTTTTGTCCACGCCCATATTGCTACCTATTATTCTCGCCACAATTCTTTGCTCGTTATCATCACTCCATCTGTTGATTATATCCCGAATAGTGTAGAAGTCAAAATCATTGGTTACTTCTCTCCAGTTAATTACCTTTGTTCGCAATTCATTTAAATCGTATGGCAAACGATTTGCATCTGTTATTTCAATCATTGCCTTAATTTCTTCTCTGTTTGGTTCTTCCATATTTGTTGTCTGTTTATATAAGGCGCAAAGGTACAAAAAAATCCTGCCAATTTACGACTTTGGCAGGAATATCTTTTCAGTTTAACATTAGCGTGTAGAAAATGTCATGAGAATCTTCAACTGAAAACATAGACAGTTTCATCACCACATATATTGCGTATTTTCATGCGCAGGGGTTTCCGGTCGCACTTTATGGTAGCATCCCAAAAATCTTGGGTCTTCTTGCCATTGAGGATAACGTAGCCTTTATTGTCTATTTTCACTTCTGCGTCACTTTGCCATGCATTTTGCTTCTCCGCATTAGTACAATCGAGGCTTATCCACTCTATGGTTTCAAGTCCTTCGTCGCTTATCTCAATAGGCTTGAAAACCTTGCCTTTGGCTATGGATTGCTGCTGACCTTTCAGGTTTGTTTCATTTATTTTGCGCATAACACGGTCGCTATGAAAACTCTTTATCTCCACCTTCCAGCCTTTGAACAGGTTGTCTTGGGTTTCCGTTAATTCCCAGTCGGCTTCGTCTTCCACCACCACTTCGTCCAACACCTGCTTCAGGTCGCGCAGTTCTATCTCTATGGTGGTCTGGTTGTTCTGTTCCTTAATAAACTGCTCTATCTCATTGCGGTCTGTAATGTCGATGTAATAGACGATGACGCGCTTGGTGTCGGCAGGAAGATCGGGCAAAGCCTCACGGATAATGCGATTCATCAGAACTTTATCAAGCAGACGGGTACTGCTGTCCATCAGATTAGGCAGATATACAGGCATCATTCCGTATTTCGTATCTACGATGCTGCCTTCCCAAAACTTATCCAATGCATCTTCATTTCGTAAGCCATTTATCAGGCTTTTCAACTTGTCCATCGTCTGAACAGGATTGCGATAAAGAGATACTCCGTCTTTTACTTCCAGAACATCAAACTCTGCTTTGTCTGCCAATAGTCTGTCTCTTGTTGTCTGAATGCTGTTGATGCCTATGTCGCAATGGATAAAGTTACGGCCTAACTTATTGGCTACCGCTGCTGTTACGCCACTACCTCCAAAGAAATCAGCTACAACCATTCCTTCGTTACTGCTAGCTTTAATGATTCTATCAAGAAGACCTTCTGGCTTTTGAGTTTTATAATCGAGGTATTCACTAGAGCCACTAATCAATGGTTTTGTACGGTCACAGTCCCAAACGTCTCTTACATAAACATTGGCATAATATTTAAAAAACAATTTTGATTTATACTTGTCATTAAGGGGTGTGTTATTCTTTATACATTCTATGATGTTTGCCTTATCTTTTTCTGATAGGGTGTTCATAGCTGGATATTCTTTTAATGTGTCAATAAAGGGTTTTTCATAAACCACATTCTCTTTTTCTGCATGAAATATATATTCATTATTTTTTGTATAATAAAATAACACATCATGCTTTCTACCCCAAAATTCTTTACCTACACCTTGTATTCTATACCCCCATATAATCTCATTCTTGAAATTATCTTCGCCAAATATTTCATCCATAAGAATTTTCACATAATGACCAATATGCCAATCAAGATGTAAGTATATTGACGCAGTTTCACTCATGACGCTTTTTATAGCCATGAGGTTCTCGTACATCCAATTGAGGTAACGCTCTTTGTCCCATACATCACCATACATCTTTTCTTCGAAGGCTTTCAGTTCCTCAATGTCTAGTTCTCTTTCAGCCTGAGCTATGGCTTCCGCCACCTTGGGATTGCGACGGATATATACCTTCTTGGCGTAATCCGCTCCGCTGGCAAACGGAGGGTCAATATACACAAGGTCAACCTGAACTCCCTGGTCTTTCAGATAAGCGCATGATGAAAGGCATTCACCTCTTATCACCATATTGTGATTAGGATTCCTGCCTATCTGCTCTTTCTGCTCCATTTCATAGAGAGGCATACCACGTTGCACTCGCTCTATGACCTGATCGTTGTCACGATAGCGCAACACTCGCTTGGTGCGTACAAAATTGTCTAATACAGCTTGTCCTTCAAGCGTATTTGGAAAATAGGGAACATATTTTATAGCCATAGCTTTATTTTTTCTTACTGTCAGTAATTCGTTTTTGCTCTCTCTCAAAGTTCTCTATAAAATGTATTTCTACGGGCGTCAGTTCATTAGCTGTGCGCTCCTTGAATTTGTCGTATTCTGCATCTGCTTTCTCCTTTGCCAGTTTAGCAGATATGGAGCCTGCATGGGTGAGAATTTCTTTGTCTGACAAACGCAGAAAATCGTCAAGTTTCATTATCCAGTCACGCATATACATGGGCTTGTGGTCTTTGGCTCGGAGCTCTGCATAGTCTATATAGAGGTTCACGATGCGGTTCAGTGTGTCTATCTCTTCTTCATTGAGATAGTTCTTGGCAAACTCGGCATCAGTTCGTTTAGGCATCATACCAGTCCAGGTGGTAAGTCCCATAAAGTCCTTTGCGGCATTAGCGCGGTCATAGATAATCTCTGCTGCGGTATGTCCATGCACAGCATAGTGCATCTTGTTTTGGACTGTAGCAAAAAACTGTCTGGTCATTTCCACACGCGGGTCGTAGTCGATGCTGAGGGCATAAATCTCCAGCACCTTGCGATAGAAGATTTTCTCAGATGAGCGAATATCGCGAATACGAGCAAGCAGTTCGTCGAAATAGTTGCCGCGACCAGCATTCTTCAGCAACTCATCGTTCATCACAAAGCCTTTCTTGATATACTCCTTCAGCACCATCGTAGCCCACTGGCGGAATTGCACACCTCGGTAAGAATTGACACGATAGCCCACGCTGATAATCATGTCAAGATTGTAGAAAGCAAGGTTTCTTTCGACTTTTCTTTTACCTTCTGTTTGAACTGTTGCAAAAAATGCAACTGTTGAATCCGCATTCAATTCCCCCGACTCAAAGATATTCTTGATATGTCGTGAAATGGTAGATTTGTTACGTTGAAACAACTCTGCCATCTGGTCTAAGGTTAGCCATACGGTCTCGTCTTGAAGCGTTACTTCTATCTTTGATTCTCCATCGGGCGTGGTATATAATATGATACTTCCTTTTTCGTCCATAAATTACACGTTAAAGAAATTCTTGATGGCAGCAAGTGTCTTCTGACGGCGCTGTTCTTGAGTAATGGTGTCCTCCAAGTAGAGGAAGTCGAAACGCTGGTAGCCAAACTTGTCGTTGTTCTTCTTGACAAACTCTGACATAAACTTGAGCTTATCCTTAAAGTTTGCGGCAAAGCCCTTGCCCTTGGTCTCGATGATAATAACCTTATCTATCTCATTTCGTTCGTTACGGCTTATCAGGAGGAAGTCAGGCACATATCTGCCGATATATCGCCAATTGTTGCCAACACGCTTGAAGCAATCAATCTTAAACTCGGTCAGCGTGTCGTCGCCGTTGAAATAGACTTCAAACGCCTTATCTCTAATCAGCGGCAACACTTCCTGAGACAGGAACTGCTTCTCCAGACCGCTGTCAAAACGGTAAGGCAGATAGTGATAGGTCTGGCTGCGCTCTGAGTGTGGGTCTGTAGTGGGATTACGCAGTGCCGACACATCTATGCCCAAAGCCTCCAGTTCGGCTATCTTAGCCTTCTGCTCAGCCGTCAATTCTGGCTGTGGAGGCTTCTCGTCCCACTCTATGATTTCGTGCACTGCCTGCTGGTCTGGGAAGAAGTCTTCGCAGTCCTGAGTAGGTGATGTCAGCCGCTCAATCTGCAACAGGCTGGCTTGCTCAGGCAGGATTTCCTCTTTCGTCGTAAAGTCTCGCTGCGGAGCAAAAGCCTGACGGATAAGCGAACGGATGCGCTGATGGTCGTACTTCTGGTTCTCAATCAATATGCCATTCTTCTCTATGGTAATCTGTGCAAAGATGGATTGGAGTTCTGGCTCGCATTGTTTCAGATCGGTCACCTTCAGCATTCCGAAACTCTCTTTGGCTATCTGGCTGAGCCACCAGCGGAATGATGTGCGAACCTCATCTTTGTTTTCATGTTCGATAGAAGCTATCAGTTTACCCTCCATATCCTGCTGGTGAATCAGAGAAATGTCGGCAAGAGCCAGGATATCTTTATTTCTTAAACGCTCAGCAGGATCGTTGGTATCGTCGATGATGAGGGTTTCGTAGCTGACCTTCAGCTGGTAGAAGTCTATTGCAGGCACCTGCAAGCGTTCCATACGTGAGAAACGGTCTATCAGTTTGGGCTCTACGTTCGGTTTGCCGCCAAACTCTTTCAGCGTGATATTCTGCTGTTGCTGCAACTGACGGTTCAGTTTCTCTGCATTGAACTTGTTGAGCCAGATAAGTGCCGTTTCCTGACTGTTCTTTGTTACCTGACGCAGACAGCGGCATGAGGTCTGTAGCACCATATTCGTGGGGCAGACTCCCTTTTGCGGCAGGATAACACCCGTCAGGCTTTTGCAGTCCCAGCCCTCCTTGCCAATCTGCACGAGGAGCACAATTTTGTATTTTGAAATAGAGGTGTCGAGCGAGGCAAAAGCTGTCTCAGAACCTTCATGTTGAGGGTACTGCTTATTACCACCATGATAAGGCAGGATAGTGTCTGTGGGGTTCAGTCCGTAGGTTGCTACTATCTCTGAAACCAATGGGTAGATGATTTCTTCGAGCGTCTCAATCTGACCGCAGTAGATGGCCAGTTTGGCACAAGTGCCGTTAGCATACATGGTATTGCGATATTTGTCGAGGAATTCGCGAACACCGTTGGCTACAATCGTCTCAGTGTCGTTGTCTTCAAACTTCACATCGGGATTCTTCAGAAAGTTGCCGATGCCATCTACCAATGGATAATAATACACCACGTTGGCAAGATCGGTATTCTTGATGGTCAGCGTATCCGATATTTTTAATGGTTCTGCGCTATCCAGATAAGGCGTTCCAGAAAAGCCCAGTACGGAATTGAACGTATGCTTCTCAGTCCATTTGTTCACCACCTGACGGAGTTTTATTTCGCCCTCGGCTGCGTGGTGCACTTCATCAATATAAACGGCAAGGTGAGGTATGGAGCCAATGATTTCACGCAACTCGTTTGCCAATGCCATACGCTTCAATTCTTCTGCTGAGAATAGGGAAACATCATTGTTTTTGGGGATGCGGTCGAGAATGACTTTTTCTGCATTGGTAATAGCCACCAATCCCATCAAGTCATCAAACGGCTGGTAATTGTTGATTTTCTGTGCATTGGGGTTCTTGATGCGATTGCTCTTATTGGCTGTTTTCTGTTCGTCCAGTATCTCAAACTTGATAAGACGGCGCAACTCTGTGGCAGACGGCTCTGGAATAATCCATGAGGGTTCGAACTCCCTGATGTGCTTTAGGCTGGGAACGATAGATGACTTCAATCCCGATGGAGCCATCACCATGAAATTGTGGGCAAAGGCAGGGTTATCTGGTTCGTTCTGGGCGAAATAGAGGTCGAGATATATGAATGCTGCCATCAGATAGGTCTTACCAGCACCCATCGGTAAGCTAAACAGATAGTCTGTATAACTGACATTATAGAAAATCTTTTTGAAGGTGTCTTCATAGTCTATCTCGGTAGCATGTTGCTTGATATAATTTTCCAAACCAGCAGAAAGCTGGTTACCCTTTTTATCCTTTAGGCGAGAGTATTGAAATAGTGCTACTGCTGCTTTATTAGTTTCAAAGATATGTCGTGCAGATTCTGTCAGTTCTAATTGAGAAATATCAGTATCATTGAATGTACCACTAACAAATAAATCATATAAAGGTCTATTCTGGCAGGCAATCTTCAAATAGAGGTATGTTTTGATAGCTTCTAACTGAGCATCGCGCATCATCCCTCGCTCAACAATATACTTGAGCAAGTCCTTAATAACGCAATCCGTAGAATCAAGCCATTCATTACGTTTCTTTTCTATTAACTGATAAAACATAGATTAGCAGTATTGGTTGCAAGCTATCAATTTATATATGGATTCTATAATCACCCACAAAGTTACAAAAAATCTCTCACTCTCCCAAAACATCCCTCACAAATTTAATA
>DEJW01000021.1:0-944 GCA_002353585.1 Prevotellaceae bacterium UBA2738
GAGTCTATCACTATAATGTCAACAGCGGCACTTGATATGAGCTGGTCGGCTATCTGCAGAGCCTGCTCGCCATTGTCAGGCTGTGATATCAGCAACTGGTCCACATCCACACCCAGGTTGGCTGCATAGAAACGGTCGAAGGCGTGCTCAGCATCTATGAATGCTGCTATGCCACCCTGCTTCTGTGCCTCGGCTATGGCGTGGAGAGCCAGCGTGGTCTTACCTGATGACTCAGGACCGAATATCTCTATGATTCGTCCCTTAGGGTAACCACCCACACCGAGTGCCATGTCGAGTCCCAACGAACCTGTTGGTATTACCTCTACTTTCTCTACGTTATTCTCGCCAAGTTTCATGATTGAACCCTTGCCGAAATCCTTCTCTATCTTAGCCATTGCAGCTTGCAACGCCTTGAGTTTTGCTTCTTTGTTTGCGTCAGCCATTTTATAATTTAAGATTTATCATTTGTTATTTATATTCTACAATTCAAGTTCCCCGTTAAACACCTCATGCCAGGGCAGTCCCTGCTTGTTGAGCTGTTCCATGAATGGGTCTGGGTCAAAATCCTCCACGTTCCACACGCCAGGCTTCTTCCATATACCCTTGAGGAACATCATTGCGCCTATCATGGCAGGAACGCCAGTGGTGTAGCTCACACCCTGCATGCCTGTCTCTTCGTAAGCCTCCTGGTGCTTGCAGTTGTTATATACGTAGTAGGTCTGTTCCTTACCGTTCTTTATGCCTCTGATGCGACAGCCTATAGATGTCTCGCCGTCGTAGTTCTCGCCCAGATCCTGTGGGTTAGGCAATACAGCTTTCAGGAACTGCAGTGGCACTATCTTCACCTTCACCTTCTTGTCGGGGTCGTCAGCCAGCGGTGCCTCATACTCCATCTCGTCGATGCGGCTCATACCGAGGTTCTGTATGCAGTCCAGATAGGTGAG
>DEJW01000021.1:955-2920 GCA_002353585.1 Prevotellaceae bacterium UBA2738
GGATAGTTCTTCACCAGCGACTCCAGTTCCTCGTGGTGCATAAGGTACGACTCACGCGGACCTATGTTAGGGTAGGTGAGAGCCTTGTGTATCTCCAGTGGCTCAGTCTCTATCCATTCGCCATCTTTGTAATACAGTCCCTTTTGTGTTATCTCGCGTATGTTAATCTCAGGGTTGAAGTTTGTGGCAAACGCCTTGTGGTGGTTGCCTGCATTGCAATCGACGATATCCAGATAGTGTATCTCGTCAAAGTGGTGCTTTGCTGCATAAGCCGTATAAACGCCTGACACTCCTGGGTCGAAACCACAGCCGAGGATTGCTGTCAGTCCTGCATCCTCAAAACGCTGTTTGTAAGCCCACTGCCATGAGTATTCAAAGTGTGCCTCGTCCTTGGGCTCGTAGTTTGCCGTGTCCAGATAGTTCACTCCACATGCCAGACAGGCATCCATTATCGTGAGGTCCTGATAAGGCAGGGCGAGGTTCACGCACAGCTCAGGTTTAAACTCGTTAAATAGTGCCTTTAGCTGTTCCACATCGTCAGCATCCACCTGTGCCGTGCTCAGGTTGATATTCTTGCCGTACTCCTTTTTCCTTAATGCCTCTACCAGGACATCACATTTTTCCTTTCTGCGACTTGCTATCATGAAGTCGGTAAACACGTCGCTGTTCTGTGCTATCTTGTGTGCTGCTACGGTGGCTACACCGCCAGCACCAATCATTATTACTCTTGACATTTTTATTTTAATTGATAATTGACAATTGATAATTTAATTGATAATTGATAATTGACAATTGATAATTGATATTTTTCTCTAACCTCAGACCTCAAATCTACTTCTTCATTTCCTTCTCCTGCGCCACTTTATTTGCCTCCATGGCGTTCAGCTTGCGGTGGAAGTTATAGCGGATGCCATTCTGTGTCAGTATTAGCGAATCGCCACTGAGGCTCTCCAGCTGCAGGGTGTCCAGCGAGTAGGTCACCTTCTTGCCGTCCTTGGCGCCAGGGAATCCTCCCTCGCGTGATATCAGCACAAGGTTGCCGTTGAGCATATACCATTTTATGTAGTTCTTCACAGGGGGGTATATCACTGGTGAGTCATCCTCCAGCGTGTTTGAGCGCATCACCCTGCCCACAGCCTGTGCGTTGTGGTTACGTTTGAGCGTGAAACCATATTCGCGAGGAATGAGGAAATTGCTCTTTATCGAGTCGTCCACATGTGCCATCATGCGTCGCTGGGCACGACGTGACATATTCTGAAACTCCTTCATCACTGGCATCACTGGGTATGTCCACGTGCCTTTCAGTGCGTCCAGGTTCACCACCATAGTGGCTGTCAGCGTGTCTTGCTGGTCGCGCATCACGCCTATCCAGTCACCGATTTCTGGTTTGCCTATCACCATGCCGTTCTCCTTAGCGTCTATGCAGTTCAGCGTTATGGGGTCGCCATAGAAAGGCCAGATGACCACCACCGAGTCTGATGTGCCGTCGCATGATAGTCCATAGAGCATCGAGTCGCCCTTCACCACTGGTGCGTCGTCAGTCATCATCACGTCCGTCTGGTCGTCTATCTTCTCTGTGCTCTTTTTGCATCCTCCCAGTGCTATTAGTGCTGTGAGGCAGAGGCATACTATTGAGAAATGTATCTTCATTTTCTGTATTAAAATGTTATGCTTTGCATAAAAAGTGATTTCAATCTACAAAGGTAACCAAAATAGTTCACAGTTCACAGTTCACAGTTCATAGTTTGTCAGCCTTTTATTATTTTTTAACCTTTAAACCTCAAACCTCAAACCTCCAACTTCAAAAATTTTTAAAAAAATTACTACCTTTGCAGTCGCAATCACAAATTTCTTTATTCGCCCAATGAATAGGTTATCAGCATTATTTCTCATTTTTATGGCATTTGCCACAAGTGCCTTCGCACAGTCTAAGATGGAACAGGAACTGCACAAACTCGACGAGGT
>DEJW01000044.1 GCA_002353585.1 Prevotellaceae bacterium UBA2738
CTTCTTTTTTAGAATGCTTAATAAGCGAACGAGAGTCATATCAGAAATGATGTGACTCTCGTTTTTGTGTGGTTATTCTAACTCTTATGCTCAGGAATTATTTTATTCGTATCCTTTGTTTTGCTTTATGTTGTGATTGAGAGAGATAACGTTAGAAGGAATAGGGAATACTATGGTATGGATGGGTTGATATCGATTGAAACGTATCATATCGTTGCGACGCCAACCTTCCCAAGCAAGTTCGAGTAGTCGTTCCTCATAGATATTGTCGAGAGTTGCTTCACGTGATGGCATCTCGGCACGTGAGCGTATCATGTCAAGATATTCCTGGGCACCTGTCTCGCCATTGCGAAGGAGCGCCTCCGCCTTCATGAGCAGTACATCTGCATAACGGAAGATGACGATGTCGTTGTTCATGAGTTTGCCTTTCTGTGAGGCATTTTCATCTATCTCATATTTTTTCATTCGTGCTCCTGCGGTTTCGAGGTATGGACTACCTTTGAGGTCAATTTTTACTTCTTCAGGATAATAGCGAAGTGGCTGTCCGAGACGGTCTGTGCATGATGCACCACCTTTACCGACTGCTATGCCGCCCCAATAGTTGAGGTCGAAGCGTTTGTCTTGGTCATTTTTGCCAAAATGAAATACTTGAAGGGCTGTGAGTGAAGCTGAGGTACCATTACTACCTGTGAAGCCGAATGAAGAGGCATGGCGCCAGTGCATAGAGCGCACGATGTGTTGCTGTTGGTTGGAGTAGAGCAGACGGTCCATGGGGATTATCCAGATATTTTCTGTACCGTTTTCGTTATAGATTTTGAAATTGTCAATGTAGTGTGTGGAGAGTGAGTAGTCTAAATCATCTATTTGGTTGCAGTAGTATTGGCATGCCTGCCATGCATTCATTGTTTCATCATTGATTTTGAATGTCATTGCTTTGCCGTCAGGATATGGTGATTGAGTCCAGTCGTCGTTGCAATAGATTTCAGCGTTGAGGTAGAGTTTGGCTAAGACGAAATAGGCTACGGGAAGGGTTACTCTGCCGTAATAATCGCCTGTGGCGGTACTGTTACTCTTATTGAGCCAGGGGCAGACTGCTTCGAGTTCGGTGCGTACAAAGTCGAAGACCTGTGAGCGTTCAGACTGTGTCACCTCGTTCATAGACACTGTTGTAGATGTGACGATGGGCACTCTGCCGAAGAGGTCGAGTAAATACCAATAGTATATGGCGCGGAGGGCTCTGACTTCTGCTATGTAACGCTCTTGTTGTATCTTAATAAGCAGATCCTGATGGCGATTGATTATTTCGATGGATCTGTTGCACTGGGCTATAACTTTATACAGGTAGTACCATGAGTTCTTTATCATTTCATGACCAGGAGACCAAGTGTGGAAATAGAGGTCTTGCCAGATACCTCCATCATACCAGTCGACGCCTCGTGTGGGCATGATTGCCTCGTCGGAAGCGAAGGTGTTGAGGTCATAGACACCTCGGCAAGTGCCTTGCAGTCCATCACCATCGTTATAGCCTCCGATATAGCTATAAAGCATAAGTACGGCATTCTGATATACAGCCTGCGCATCGGTGTATATTAGTTCTTCGTCTATCTGATCTTTTGGATGCTCCTCGAGTGAGCACGAAGAACACATAAGAGTGAGTGATGAAAGGAGAACGAGAGTGTATAGGTAGTATCTCATGATTGGGAAGGGTCGGCTTAGAATTGAACGCTGATACCCAGGGAGTATGTGCGATATACGGGTAGTGACCTCTTATCATCAATGCCGAGGGTGTTGTTGACCACGCTGGAGTTAATGAGCGGGGTGAGTCCTGAGTATCCTGTGAATGTATGTAGATTATTGACAGAGGCAGAGAGACGCATCTGCTGAATATGACGTGACTTGATAGGTATAAGCCAACCGATAGTGACGTAGTCGATATTTAGGTAGTCGCCACGTTCAAGCCAGTAGTCGCTGATAGTTTGGTCTTGAATGTTCTGTTCGGGTGCGCCTTGCATCACATTATAGTTAGGCAAGGAGAGCATATTGTTATAGCTGAGTGCTGTGCCGTTGAAGATGTGATGACCGAAGGCACCATTAGCCTGCATGGCGATGTCCCACTGCTTGTAACGGTAGGAGATATTTATACCAAGACGTGCCTTAGGCATAGCCTGTCCACAGATGTATTTTTCTTTGGTCACATCATAACGCTTTGAGCCGTCGGGGGCGGTAACGAGTCCGTTGCAATGGGGCAGATAGAACACGCCAAGTGGCTCACCTACTATCTGATATACTGCTGTAGAACCGCCATGGAATCCTGCTCCACTCAACCCCGCAATACCCTTAATGGCAGGAGCGGTGAGGTGCTGACCATTATAGTCACCGTCGAGTGAAATCAGTTTATTGCGTTCAAAGGAGAGGTTCATGCCGAAACTGAGTTCGGAATCGCTACGCTTGAATGGTATAATACCGAAGCCTATCTCGAAACCGCTGTTGCGCATAACACCGAGGTTAGCCAACATCTTGTCGTAAGTGAATGGAGGTACGGGAACATCATACATATAGAGCATATCAGTGATGCGAGAATAGTAATAATCCATGTAGAGGATTATTCGCTTATCCCAAAAGGCTGCATTCAGTCCAACGTTAAATGTATGCTTAACCTCCCATTTCAGGTCAGGATTGGCATTGCGAATGACTGATAGGGCGGTGACTGTCTTGCCACCTGTATTGATAACGCCATTAGGAGCTACTAACTGCATAGAATTGTAAGCATCGATGCCACCGAGGTTACCTGAGAGACCATAGCCCATGCGTAGCTTGATGTAATTAACAAAGGACTGCTGAGAACCGTCGAGCTCCTTGTCCCATATCAACCATGAACCGCTGACGGAGGGGAAAAATCCCCAGCGGTTGTTCTTGCCAACCTTAGACGAACCGTCGGTACGTGCGCTGAGGGTGAGGCTATAACGCTGCAGAAGGGAATAGTTAGCCTTGAACAGGAATGAACCCAGATGTGAGTCGCTATAGAAAGAACCTGTGCCCTCCCAGGGACGCAGTGCACCAGCTGCAAGGTTGTCATAACCGAAAGCATCAGTGGTGAAACCTGTAGCTGTAACGTGGAAACCCTTAGACTTGACATAGAGTATCTCACCCATAGCAGTGAGATTGAGTTGAGATGTAGGGAACTTAAAAATCTTCTCAATAGCAATGTTGCCGAGAATCTCAGTTTTTTTTGCATCGGCACGATATGCCTCCTTGCTGTAATAATGGGCTCGGTCAAATGAAGTATAGGTGTAGCTGGCAAGAGCTGTGAGATTCATATCATACCCCAAATTAGTTTTAGCACGTATGTGGGCGTTGAGGGCAGAGGTCTCGTCATCATCCTCCATATTGACCACATTATTTGGATTGCTAATCCAGTTGGATTCCGTTATGTTTTCATACTGTCCTTTCTCATTTTTGCCTTCGGGAAAAGTTGGGTTGAAGGCAGCAGCAGAGTAAAGTAGTTTCTGGCGTGCTGGCAGTAGGTCAGCATACTGAATGTTACCAAAAACACCAATGTCGAAAGTAACTCTCTCGTCAAAGGCTCGTTGGGTGATGTCGAGTTTAGCGATATAGGTGCGCAGGTCGTTGTTGCGGATGATGGTCTTATGGTTACGCATGCCAAGGGAACAGCGGTAGTTACTGTTCTCAGAGCCTCCACCAAATGAAACGTGATGATTATGGCTGAAGCCGGTGCGAGTGATAGCCTCAATGAAATCGGTATCATAGCCACGGTCAATGATGGATACATTCATCTGTTGTGCAGCCTGTCTAAACTCGTTGGCATTAAGCATGTTGAGCCATTTGTGCTTAGCCTCTATACCAAATATACCATCATATGAAATATGGAAACGTCCGCTCTTACCCTTTTTAGTAGTAACCTCTATCACACCAGCCGCGCCACGACTGCCATACTGAGATGTTTCTGAGGCATTCTTGAGTACAGTAATACTCTCGATATCAGGTGGATAGATAGTTGAAAGTGTGGCGAGGTCGCTTGCCACACCATCGATGATAACCAAAGGGTCATTGCCACCAGTTAGCGAGGTGGTACCACGAACTCGAACGGCATTTACCATCACCTCGTGGTTGCTTGTGGTCTGCACCTGCACACCAGCCACCTGACCACTAAGAGCGTCAAGGGAAGAGGTCTGCATGCTCTTCTTCATCTGCTCTACGTTAACCTGTTCAGCGGGACTTGGTATGGAGCGAATGACTTTATTGGTCTTGCTGGCAGATGCTACCGTAACGGTATCAGTCTGATTAGACTTTTGACCATAAGCGGCAACAGCTACAGCAAATGTTGCGATGAGTATAAGTTTTTTCATTACTTATAGTTCGTCAGCAGCATAAAGAAAAGAGAATTGTGGCTGAGGATAGTCAAATATTTCGTCTTCCTTAAAGAAACGTTGCAGTTCAATTTTTGCAGTCTCAATGGAGTCGCTGGTGTGAACGATATTCTCTTGAAATGACATAGAGAAATCTCCACGAATGGTGCCAGGCATAGCCTTACGTCCGTTGGTTACACCAGCCATTTGGCGAACCACCTCGACAGCTTCCACACCCTCATAGCAACAAACTATTACGGGAGTGACCATCATAGCATCCTTCAGTTGCTGAAAGAAAGGCTTGCCAGCATGCTGGGCATAGTGCTGGCTCATCTGTTCGTCTGTGAGCTGACACATTTTCATACCACAGAGACGGAGTCCTTTCTGTTCAAAGCGTTTGGTAACTTCGCCTACCAGTCCGCGCTGCAGGCATGATGGCTTGAGTATTACAAGAGTTTTTTCCATTGTTATGGGGAGTATTTTTAAAATGCAGAAAACTTAAATATCGTTGTGCTGTGGAATGTCTCTCCAGGATTTAGCTGTGTGGAAGGCCACTGAGGATTATTAGGAGAGTCGGTGAAGTGCATAGTTTCAAAGCAGATGGCATTCTGCTTGATATATGGCTTGCCTTGTTTGCCTATGATAGAACCGTTATGACTGTTGGCAGTATAAATCTGCATGGCAGGTTCTGTGGTATATACTTCCATTGAGATGCCTGTTGATATGTCAGTTAGACGTGCCACAGGAGTACGGAGTCCATTGATGTTATTGAGTTTGTAGCAGTGGTCGTACCCCTTGGTCACCTTCAGTTGTTCGTTGTCGGCATTGATACGTTGACCTATTGGGGTGGGGTGACGGAAATCGAAGGGGGTGTCAGTGACACTTGCCAGTTTTCCTGTAACCTGTTTGCTTGAGTTATAAAGTGCTGTACTGTCGCTGTTTATCCACAAGAGCTCATCGTGCACGGTCTCGCCAAGGTTTGCCGAGAGGTTGAAGAAGGAGTGGTTGGAGGGGTTGAGCACGGTGGGCTTGGTTGTGGTGGCAGCATAGTCGATGCGCAGGGCATCATGTTGCAGAGTATAGGTGACATCGAGCGTTAGTTCACCAGGGAATCCATTCTCTCCGTCAGGAGATACGAAGCGCAGTGTACAGGTAGTGTCATTATGAGATGTGATTGTCCAAAACTGCTGAGAGAAACCTGGTGTACCACCATGAGAGCAGTCTCCATTGCCACCTACCTGAAGTTGATAGGTCTCTGTATGTATTTTCTTGCCTTGCAAGCGTAGCTTCGCGTCCGATGACTTGCCTTCTTTGTATGTTATAGGTAGTTTGCCCCCTAAGATGCGTCCGATATATCGTCCTACGGTAGCACCAAAGTTCTGCTTCTTCTTGGTGTAGGTATCGAGAGTGTCGAAGCCGAGCACCATGTCCTGTCCGGCAAACTTAAGAGCCTGGATGCGTGCGCCATAGTTGATAACGTTCATCTCCATATTGCCATTGTGCAGAGAGCATAGCTGCATATCTTGCGCGTTGGCAACAGAATTGAAGATTGAAAACTGAAAATTGAGAATTATGATTACAACAGCTATTCTTTTTATCATATCATCTATAATCTTTTATCTATAATTTCTCAAATAGACCTTAGTGCTCCGAGCAGTTCGTTATTTTCATCTCTGGTGCCGATAGTGATGCGAAGACAGTTCTGGCAGAGAGATACGCGGGTACGGTTGCGCACTATGATGCCTTTCTCAACGAGGTAGTCGTAAATCTTCTGTGCATCAGTAACCTTAGCAAGGAAGAAATTAGCATCAGTAGGATAGACCTTCTCGCAAATCTTCAGTTCGCCGAAGGCTCCTATCATACGACTGCGCTCCTGCAATAGCAGTTTTACCCATTGCTCCACATCATAGGTGTTGTTGAGACGGTTGAGTGCCTGCTGCTGTGTGAGCAGATTCACGTTATAAGGATACTTCACCTTATTATACATTGAGATAATCTCTTTTGAGGCGAATGCCATTCCCAAACGTATAGCAGCAGAGCCCCATGCCTTGGACAGTGTCTGGAGCACGATTAGGTTAGGGTACTTGTCGAGCATGCGTGATATGGTGACTTCGCGGGAGAAATCGATGTAGGCCTCGTCAACGATTACCAGACCGTCAAACTGCTCTATGACCTTGATTATCTCGCTGCGGTTGATGTTGTTGCCAGT
Source organism: Prevotellaceae bacterium UBA2738 (assembly GCA_002353585.1). Classification (GTDB taxonomy): domain Bacteria; phylum Bacteroidota; class Bacteroidia; order Bacteroidales; family Bacteroidaceae; genus Prevotella. Next base: position 6,577 of record DEJW01000044.1, read on the forward strand.
AGGGTTGTTGGGGCTACATATCCATATTGCCTTAGTGTTCTTGTCGCAGACGGAGAGAAGGTTCTCGGCTGAGACTTGAAAGTTGTCGTCGAGCATCACCTCACGGTATTCCACATTGTTGATGTCGGCACAAACCTTATACATGCCGTAGGTAGGGCAGATAGCTACTACGTTATCCTTCTGAGGTTCGCAGAAACAGCGGTAAACGAGGTCGATAGCCTCGTCGGAACCGTTGCCGAGGAAGATACATTCGGTAGGCACACCTTTAATCTTGCTGAGTTTCTCTTTCACCTCTTCCTGCAGTGGATCGGGATAGCGGTTGTAAGGATTGTTGTAGGGATTCTCATTGGCATCCAGAAATACGTGCGCAGCATGTCCGCTGTATTCGTTACGTGCACTTGAGTAAGGTGCCAGTGACCAGATGTTAGGTCTTGTAAGTTCTTGTAGTGACTTCATATTTTTATCCTTTCGTATGCTTCTTTTAGTCTTGCACGCTGGGTGGCAAGGTTTATGCGTATGTAATGGTTGTCGCCATACATGCTGCCAGAGTTGATATACACATTACACTTGTCGAGTATGTCCTTGCAGAGTCTGTCGGCATTATCTCCCACATTTATCCAGAGCAGATAAGTGCCCTCAAGGGGCATTACCTTCCATGAAGGGAAGTGCTCAGCAAAGAAAGCCTTTGTGTAATTGTAATTGGCATAGATGTAGGCATTGAGTTGTGTGAGCCATTCCTCTCCCTCTTTGGTATATGCTGCCTGCAGGGCTATGACTCCAAAGGGATTGACATCGCACACCTCATTGATGTTTATTGCTCGGTCTATCCTGCGGCGTATGCTGTCATCGGGACAGATTATGTTGGCAATCTGCAGTCCTGCAATGTTGAATGCCTTCGTGGGCGAAGTGCATACGGCATACAGCAGCTGCTTGTCCTTGCCCATGTTCACCTTATCGGCTATCGTGGCAAATGGGATGTATCTTTTTCCGCAAGAGGGATTGATGAATTCGCAGTGTATCTCGTCGGCTATGACGAAGACGTTGTGCTTTTGGCATACTTCTGCAATGTGTGTTAGTTCCTCCTCTGTCCACACGTGCCCAGTAGGGTTATGGGGGTTGCAAAGGAGCAGGACCTTGACGGATGGGTCGCAACATTTTGCTTCTATATCCTCAAACACACCGATGCGCTCTATGTGGCAGTCGTTGTTGCGGATGCTGGAGAAGAAACAGTTGTAGGCAGGATTATGAACGAGCACCTTGTCACCAGCCTGTGTCATTGCCTTTATTATGGCTGATACGGCAGGTACTACACCAGAGGTGTATATGAACCATTCCTTCTTGATGCCTTGCCATCCATGACGACGGGCAAACCAGTCTATCGTAGCCTGATAGAAAGAGTGGGGCACCATGGTATAGCCGAAGCATCCGTGCTCCATGCGCTTCTTCAGTGCATCCATCACGCATGGTGCAGTCTCAAAATCCATATCGGCAACCCATAAGGCAATGGTGTCGTCGTTAGGCATCTCGTCATACTTACAGCAGTTGGTGCCTCGTCTGTCTATTATTTTGTCAAAGTCGTAACGCATGCGTCAGCAGGTTGCTTCTGGTTTTCGTCGAATATCAGCTCGCCAATCTTTCCCTCCACTTTCAGAGTGCCAGATGTAGGGTTCTTTATTGATGTAACATCACCCTTTATATTGCCGTTTACGGTGGAATATTCAAACATCAGGTTGGCATCAGAGCCGAAGGTGCAGTCTTCAAGTGTGAGTCCGTCAACATAGCATAACAGCTGTTCGCCAGTAAGTTGGCAGCGAACGAGTTTTATGTTCTTTCCATACCATGCAAGATATTCGCCATTCACCTCGCAGTCAACAAGTGTGACATTTTCAGCCTCCCAAAAGGCATCCTTGGAGTTGATTACAGCATTGTGTATCTCCACGTTGTGCGAATACTGAAAGGCATAGTTGCCGTCCTGCCTGTAGTTTTCTATCTTGATGTTATTGGTGTGCATGAACAGGTAGTCGCAATCTTTGATGGTGACATCCTTCAGGATTACGTTATTGCAGTCCCATAGCATTTCCTCTCCCTTGTTGAACACCGTATTCTCCACACAGATATTCTCCATGCGACGGAATAGTTTTGGTGCATCCACCTTGCAGTTTGTCATACGGCAGTCCTTAGAATACCACAGGCTGGAGCGTGCACTCTCGTTGAAGTAGCAGTTGTTAATCTTGAATCCGTATGTTTCCCAGAAAACGTACTTGCCTTCAAAGGTGCAGTCTTCTGCCTCAATATTGCTTGATTCCTTGATTGACGATTCTCCCACGTGTATAGTTACGTTCTCAAGACGCAGATCGTGAGAACAGTACAATGGGCGTTCGCCACCATACTCTTTATCTTTTATTGTTGTCATAGTCTTGTTTCTTTTTTAGGTAGCTGTGGTCTCTTATGTACGACCACTTGCGGGTGCACAGTCTGAGAGTGAAGATAGTGCCACGGAAACAGAGTTCTATAGCCATTGCTATCCATACACCACGCAGTCCCATAGTAGGTGCGAGCAGCAGGGTGAGTGTCACCCTTACTATCCAGATGCTACCCAGATTCATGAGTGAAGGGATAAGCGTCTTACCTGCCCCCACGAATACTGCCGATGCTATTATTGCTGCAGCAAACCCAGGTTCTGCCCATGCCTCTATGCGCAATATCTCTGTGCCGAGGGCTATGACATTCTGGTCTGGTGTTATGATGCTGAACATCTCAGGAGCAAACAGCCACATCAGCAGTCCCATGAATGCCATGATGCTAACGCCAAGTGCCATACATATCCATGCAAACGAGTGCATGAGGTTGCGTTTTTCGGCACCCTTACTCTGACCTACCAGCGTGGTGGCAGCCTCAGCGATGCCGTGCCCTGGCATGTAGCAAAGAGATTCTATGTTTATGCCGAAGGTGTTGGCTGCTATCGCTATACTGCCGAGTGGTGCGATGATTGATGATATCGCTATCTGTGCCGTGCAGGTCACTCCACGTTCCAGTCCTATGGGGAAACCTATGCGGAAAGTCTTTTTCAGTATCTTCAGTTTAGGTTTGAAGTCGAGCACCTCGTCTTGTATGAAGTTGAGCACCCTGTCCTTTATTGCCATAGCATACACCATGCAGCACATTGTTATGAAGTAAGCTGTTATGGTGCCGTAGGCCGCTCCTGCCGTTCCGCAGTGAAGCATGAAGATGAAGACGTAGTTGAATATTACGTCAAGCACACACATCATCACCATCAGCATACTTGGTACCTTGATGTTGCCAGAGCAACGCAGACTGCCTGCTGCTACGCCGTTGAGTACTATCAGCGGAATACCTAAGCAGAATATGTTGAAGTAGCGGGATGCTTCCTCGCAGATGTGTTCTGAGGCTCCGAGCCAGTGGGGCAGGTAAGGGGCGATGCTCAGACCTATAGCCGTCATGCAGCATGCAAAGATGAACCCTGACAACAGACCTTGACGTATTACGCTGCGTGCTCCTTTGTTGTCGCCAGCTCCCACACGGTGTGCCACCTGTACGGCAAAACCGCTTGCAAAGGCAGAGGTGAGTCCTCCGAAGAGCCAGATGGTGGTAGATACCAGTCCTACGGCTGCAGCCTCGTCAGTACTGAGGTGTCCCAGCATGGCAGCATCTATCATCTGCATGGCAATGAAAGAGAACTGTGCTATGATGGCAGGTATGCTCAAAAGCACGGTGAGATGAATCTTCTCTCGAAGTGTCATCTCACAGCCTTCTTGCCTTAACAGGGCGAGCAGTTCGTCTTTCGTCATAATATAGTTTGTAGTGGCTATAGTGTGATATGGTGACTATAGTACCTTCTTTACTCTTACTCGCATAGCGTTGGCATGAGCTTCCAGTTCCTCGTTTTCTGCCATACATACTACAGCAGGACCGATGGTCTTGATACCTTCCTCAGTGAGATGCTGGAAAGTCACTTTACGATTATAGCTGTCAAGGTTCACTCCGTTGTAGGCAAGGGCATAGCCGTGGGTAGGCAGGGTGTGGTTGGTGCCTGAGGCATAATCGCCAGCACTCTCACAAGCGTAGTTGCCAAGGAACACAGAGCCAGCATTCACAACCTTCTCTGCCAGAGCCTCATAGTCGGTTGTGGCAATGATAAGATGCTCTGGCGCATAAGTATTACTCAGTGCCATAGCCTCTTCCTTGTCTTTCACAAGCACAAACTGTGAGTTGGCGAGCGACTTCTCTGCTATCTCCTTGCGAGGCAATGCCGCGAGTTGCTTCTCTGTTTCGTTCACTACCTGTTGAAGCATATCCTCTGAGGTAGAAATCAGTATTACCTGAGAGTCGATGCCGTGTTCTGCCTGTGACAGCAGGTCGGCAGCCACAAACTCTGGGCTGCTCGTCTCGTCAGCTATCACGCAGACCTCACTCGGACCAGCAGGCATGTCGATAGCCACATCGTGCAGTGACACCTGTTGTTTGGCAGCCATCACAAACTGGTTGCCAGGACCGAATATCTTATACACCTTAGGCACAGACTCCGTGCCATAAGCCATAGCACCGATAGCCTGCACTCCGCCAGCCTTGAATATCTTACTTACGCCAGCCACCTTTGCAGCCATCAGTATGGCAGGGTGCACCTTTCCCTCTTTGTTTGGAGGGGTGCAGAGCACTATCTCCTTACATCCAGCAATCTTGGCAGGGGTGGCAAGCATCAGTACAGTAGAGAACAATGGTGCCGTACCTCCAGGGATATACAGTCCTACCTTCTCTATCGCAACGCTCTTTTGCCAACAGGTTACGCCCTTGGCAGTTTCCACTTTCTCACCTTCAAACTTCTGTGATTCGTGGAACTTAGCAATATTGTCGTGGGCAAGTACCAGGGCTTTCTTCAGTTCTTCATCCACAAGGTTCTCTGCCTCTACTATCTCCTCATCCGTAACGGCGAGGGTAGAGAGTTTCACCTTGTCAAACTTCTCCTCGTAGGCAATGACGGCTTTGTCACCGTTCTCCCTAATATCGCTAAGTACGCCATTGACAATACTATTCAACTGCGACACATCCATGTGCGGACGCTCACATATCTTGGCGTAATCCTCTTTATTTGGAAATCTGATTATATTCATTTTATAATATCATTTTCTCGATAGGCAATACGAGTATGCCCTCAGCACCAGCAGCCTTCAGCTGACCTACTATCTCCCAGAAGTGCTTCTGGTCAACTACGGTATGTATGCTTGTCCATCCCTCAGTGGCAAGAGGCAGAATTGTTGGTGCCTTGATGCCAGGCAGTATGGCGCAGATTTCCTTCACCTTCTCTGTTGGTGCATTCATCAATACATACTTCTTGTCGTCAGCCACCAGTACAGACTGTATGCGGAACAGGAACTCGTCCAGCGTAGCCTGCTTCTCAGGTGTCAGTTCCTTGTTTCCTATGAGCAGAGCCTCGCTCTTCATCACTATCTCCACCTCGCGCAGTTTGTTGCTTATGAGGGTAGAGCCAGATGAAACGATATCAAAAATTCCGTCAGAGAGTCCTATGCCAGGAGCAATCTCTACAGAGCCCTGTATCACGTGAACGTCGATGTTGATGCCCTGTTCCTTAGCAAACTTCTTCAGTATGTTAGGGTAGGAGGTAGCAATCTTCTTGCCGTCAAACCACTTCACACCTGTGTAGTTGATAGCCTCAGGTATAGCGAGTGAGATGCGACACTTAGAGAAACCGAGACGCTTCACGATGTTTGCATCCACATCACGTTCCACAAACTCGTTCTCGCCTACGATACCTATATCGGCTACGCCACTTGCCACGCACTCAGGTATGTCGTCGTCGCGCATGTAGAGCACCTCGATAGGGAAATTGCTTGACTGCACGAGCAGGGTGCGACGTGCGTTATTGATTTTTATGCCTGTCTCTTTGAGCAGGTCCATGGTGTCCTCATATAGACGACCTTTTGACTGTACTGCTATTCTTAACATATTCTTGTCTTTACATTATTTATATATACAAAGTGCAAAGATACAAAAAAAATCCCGAACTGCCAAAACAATTCGGGATTTATCGTATTATCAGTTATCTTAGTCTTTATCTTGAACCTATAAAGAGCAACACCATTGAGAGTATTACAAGTGCAAGGTCGAAAGCCTTCGCTCTCAGGTTCTTCTCCTTGAATATCAGCGCTCCGCAAAGGAAACTTACTATCACCTGTCCGCGTCTTACCATGCTGACGACGCTTATCATCGCTCCGTCCATGCCGAGGGTGTAGAAGTAGGCGAAGTCTGCCATGCAGAGGAAGAGGCTCACCATCGGTATGCTCCACGTCCAGTGGAATGGGGTAGTCTTCTTGTGGTTTGGCAACCATAGCAGCAGGAGCATCGCTGTCATCATACCCAACTGGTAGATGTTGTACCACGACTGCACAGCCATCTTGTTCAGTCCCACACCACCATTCTCTGGCGTTGCCATGAGATATTTGTCGTACAGTCCGCTGATGGCACCGAGTATGTTACTCAGTATTATGAAGTATATCCACTTGTCCTTCCACCAGTTTATGCCCTCTTTCTTTGAGGTGTGTTTCAGTAGTTCTATGCCAACCAGTGCCACTGCTATACCCAACCATTGCCACATGTTGAGCCTCTCGGCAAACAGCGTCAGAGCACCCACAAGCACCATTACTGGTCTGGTGGCGTTGATAGGTCCCACGATGGTCAGGGGCAGATGCTTGATGCCAAAGTAGGCAAGTAGCCACGATGCGAGCACGATGCATGCTTTCAGCAAGATGTATTTCTGTTCACACCAGTTGAAGTCTGTGCAGTAGAAGATAGAGTTTTCTGCTATCTGTCCGTTATGCGACAGCCAGATGATGGGCAGGAATACGATGCTCGAAAACAACGTGTTGAGCGTCAGCACGGGTATCACCGCGTTGCTCTTCAGCGCCTGCTTCTTGCATACGTCATAGAAGCCTAATAGGGCAGCACTGACAAAGGCAAAGAATATCCAGAGCATTTTTTATCAGAATCAGATAAACTTGCTTGCCTGTTCCTTCACAAACTCTGGGTCTTCGAAGTAGTCTATGCGCATAGCGTGGCGCACCTCAGCCAAGGTCTTCATGCCGCGCTCACGTGCAGCCTCAGTGCCCTTGCGCAGTATCTCCACCACCTCAGGGATTCGCTGTTCCCACTCATGACGACGCTCACGGATAGGTTCCAGACGGTCGTTGAGCACGCTGAGCAGGAACTTCTTACATGTTCCGTCTCCCAGTCCGCCTCGGCAGTAGTGTGCCTTCATCTCGTCAAGATTCTTGTAGTCAGGCAAGAAGCGTGCAAAGTCCTCATCCTTGCAGAAAGCATCGAGATAAGTAAACACGGTGTTGCCCTCCAGATGTCCTGGTGAGTCGATGGTCAGATGCTGAGGGTCAGTAAACATAGAGTTCACCTTCTTCTTCAGTTCCTTAGCTGAATCAGAGAGGTAAATGCAGTTGCCAAGTGACTTACTCATCTTAGCCTTGCCGTCAGTTCCTGGCAGGCGCATACAAGCCTGATTGTCTGGCAATAGTATCTTTGGCTCTATGAGCACGTTGCCATATATGTGGTTGAAGCGACGCACTATCTCGTTGGTCTGCTCCAGCATAGGCTTCTGGTCCTCGCCCACAGGCACTGTGGTAGCCTTAAACAGCGTTATGTCAGCAGCCTGCGAGATAGGGTAGCAGAAGAAACCTGTTGGGGTGCCTCCCTCAAACTTCCTCATCTCCAGCTCCGACTTTACCGTAGGGTTACGCTGCAGGCGCTGTACGCTCACGAGGTTCATGTAGTAGAATGACAGTTCCGTCAGTTCAGGCACAGCACTCTGAATGAAGATATTAGTCTTCTCAGGGTCTATTCCCGCAGCCAGATAGTCCAAAGCCACCTCTATCACGTTCTGTCTTATCTTCTCAGGGTTGTCAGCATTATCTGTCAGCGCCTGTGCGTCGGCTATCATGATGAATATCTTGTCATATTCACCAGAGTTCTGCAGCTCCACTCTTCTGCGTAGCGAACCCACGTAGTGACCTATGTGCAGTCGTCCTGTTGGTCTGTCGCCAGTAAGTATTACTTTTTCCATTTCTATACCTTATTTACAAATTTGACTGCAAAGGTAGTAAAAATAATTAACAATGAAGAATGAAGAATAAAGAATTATGCAAAAAAGGATGCGAGCGCATCCTTTTTTATCTCTATTTCATTATGATTTTCTCTGTCACCACCTTTCCGTCGGCCTTGGTGGTCTTGCGTAGCGTTATGCCGCTCTTAGGTGAAGCAAGCTGAACTCCATCGATAGTGTAGTATTCCACACTCCGCACTTCGCTTGACTCGCTTACGTTAGCCACAGCAGTAGGTTTGCCTCGTGATGTCAGCTGCTCTTCAGTGAGGGTGGCACCAGCATAGTGCGAAACAGTTGCTTCAACAAGACTGGCGCTATACACCTCCACATCGCTGTATGCAGTTGAAGGGTTGAAGTGCTGTTCCGTACCCTTTGCTATGTCGAGGTCTGCCGCTCCTACGCTGTTGACGAGCTTAAAGTGGTGAGCCTCCTTAGCCTTGTCGTTAGGGAACTTGTAGATGTTTGCCTTGGCTTTATCAGATACGAAGGCATTGCCCTCGGCATAAATCTTCGACATATAGCCAACGCCGAAACAGTAGTTAGTAACCGTGCTGCTATAGAGGCAGTTTGCTACATGCACCTGTCCGAACCTCACGCGTGGCATACGCTCCACGCATCCCTCGCTCCACCAGCAGTTGCTGAATGTCACCCTCAGGTGTCCGTTGTCGCTCGACATACCATCATTATTGCCTATGAGGTTAGAGAAACGGTGGTCTGCTGCCTCCTCCTTGCCTGTGCTTTGTGGTGGCAGGTTGTAGCCAAACTTACACCATGTAAACGTCACGTGGTCAGTACCTTCCACTATATCCACATTGCCATCCATACCATCGTAGAACTCGCAATGGTCAAGCCAGAAATTGTCGCAACTCTCCAGGCAGAGGCAGTCGTATCCGCCAACGTCAAACGCACCACCGCAACTGAACACCACATTACGGAAAATCACGTTCTTAGCATCCTGAAAATAAAGCACGCCACTATTGTTGTATTCCTTCTTTGTATTCTTAGGGTTCACCAGTTTTGACCCTGGTAGTCCATATATAGTCAGATTGCCGTTCTTCACGTACAGTCTCTGCTCCATCGTAATCTCTCCGTCGATGTAGATGGTCAGCGGTCTTGTCTTACTGTTCAGCGCAGTCTTGAATTCATTGTAATTCGTTACTGTCACAGCATTCTTGTCCTGTCCGCCAGTTGTCTTGCCTACAGCAGCCCAACCGATGACGTTATTAGCGTCATGCTCTGATAAATCCTTAGCTATAGCAGGCATCAATGTAGCCAGCGATAGCACTAACGTAAAAATCTTTTTCATTTCCTGATTTGATTGCAATTATATAATAGTTCTTGTTTTCTGTGCAAAATTACGCAATTATTTTCAAATAGCGATATAATCCTCTCGAAAATATAAATTATAAGAATAGAAGGTAATATATAGTTAAAAAACGCTAAAATATAATTAAAACGTAGTGTATTTACAAAATCAGACCAAATTCTGCTTGTGTGTAAAGAAAATTATGCGTACATTTGTAGCGCAACTACAAAAAGAGAAGAAGTATGATAAGAGAATTTTGGGTAAAGAACTATTTGTCTATTAGAGACAAGCAGGAGTTAAGTTTTGTTGCTAAGGGACCATCATCAGAACTTGTTGCAGAAGTATCTGATGGTGTATTCTTATATAAGTTAGGTATATTGTATGGTTCAAACGCTTCTGGTAAGTCTAATATGCTGATAGCCTTGAATAAGGTATTTAGTATATTAGTTTATCCGAAATCAAAAGTGACTTCAAAAATAAACAGAATACCTTTTGCTCTTACAAAGGAGCAACCTACGGAAATGTATGTGTCATTCTATGCTAATGGTATCAGGTATGATTATAGTGTGACATTTAATGATAAATATATTTTGAATGAAGTTTTACACTATTATCCTAATAAGTCAAAAACTTTATTCTACGAACGTTCTTTTGTTGACGAAAACGTACAGGCAAATATCAAGTTTGGACAGAGCCTAAAACTACAAGATAAGACTGAAGAAAGCATACGTGAAAATACATGGAACAACCATAGTGTCTTGTCTGTCTGTGGAAAGGTTGCGTTGAAAGAAGATATTGCTCTATTCAGTCAGCTCTATAGTTGGATTATGAAGAATTATCATGATGTGGATGGTGATGGAGAAAAGCGTATTAGTGAAATTCTGAAGGAAGCGTATAGCGATTTGTCAAAACGTAAGTTCTTCAATCTCATGCTGCAAAAAGCCGATCTGAATATTATGGAGTTTAGACCAATCATAGAAGACCGCTTTTTGCCAGATGAACTTCGCGAGCGTATTGTTAAGCAGGATTTTCCTGAAAAGGTGAGGGAAGAACTTCTTAAACCTACGACAGAATCTATAGCTTTTGTCAATCACTCTGAAGAAGGCAATTTTGAGATACCTCTCAAATGGCAGTCAAAAGGTACCATAAAATATATACAGATATTGGATGCCTTATATGATATGATAACAAACTCCCATGTGTATTATCTGGATGAATTAGGAGAGGATTTACACAATGATTTGTTATACTACTACCTCAATGTCTTCATCTTCAACTCCGACAAGTCGCAGTTGATTATCACGAGTCAGGAGACCACCCTTCTGTCGCAGGATATGATTAACGAGAACAGAGGTGTAGTGTGGTTTGTCGAGAAGAACAAAGAGACAGCTTCGTCCGAGTATTCTCGTGGCGATTCATTCGGCTTGCACAAGAATCTGTCGCTTTATAATTCTTATCGCATAGGCAGATTAGGCGCCAAGCCTGAACTTGGTAGTATCTTTATAAATCTGGAGGACTGATATGGGTAAGCTACGTGAAACAGCACTTATATTGGGCGAGGGACCTACGGAGTTCTATTATTTCAAGTCTTTGTGCGATGTGTTCAAACGTCTGACCATCAAGCCAGACTATCCTAAGCATACCAATCTTAAGGAACTTGATGCCAAGATTGCAGAGGGCGTGACAATGGGTTACAGCCATATCTTCTGCATCATCGATATGGATACTAAGGACAAGGAGCCGGAGCGTTCACAATATCAGAGACTAAAGGCTAAGTATGCCAAACCCATCAACAAACCGAGGGAAGGCATTCGCTGTCAGGTGGAGTTCTTCGAGACCCATCGCTGCACAGAGTTATTCTTTCTTTATTATTTCCGCTATACCTCACGTCCATACGACAATCAGGGAGCATTGATAAAAGACTTGAACAAATGTGTGGAGTATAGGAAAATGACAGAGTTCTTCATCAAGACCAAAGGACTGCATGGTTACTTCGAGCGCAATGGCGGTAGTCTCGAAAAAGCTATCGCTAATGCTAATCGGTCTATGGATGAGAAGTTGAAGGATGGTAGAGATTATACTTACTCGGAGCTCGGAAAGCTAATAAGTACATTACATGAATTATAAGAATTCAAAAATCAAAATACGTCATTCCACCATATGAAATTAGTATCTTTTACGGTAAACAATTATAGAAGTATTACTTCTGCAAATAAAATTGCTGTCTCAGACATTACTATTTTAGTCGGCAAGAACAATGAAGGCAAGTCCAATCTGCTTAGGGCAATTAACTTGTCAATGACAGCATTGAGATTATATCAGGATCCTATTGGAATTCGTCGTAGCCGTATCTTATATGATTGGAATAGTGATTATCCCGTCTCATTACAAAAATCAAATAGAAAGAAGAAAGAGTCGGAATTTACACTTGAGTTTGAATTAACATCTGAAGAAGTATTGGAATTCAAGAACAGATATAACCATCAGCTAAATGGTTATTTACCAATACGTATCTCATTCGGTCAAGATAACAGACCAGAACTGAAAGTTGTAAAAAACGGGAAAGGAAGTAAAGAACTAAATCAAAAATCACGATATATATGTAGATATATTGCTCAAAACATTGAATTCAATTATATTCCCGCTGTACGAACAGAAGATGATGCATTACGTGAAATAAGGAGGCAAGTGATGCGCGAATTGACTTCACTTGAAAATGATAAAAGATATAAGGATGCTGTCCAAACAATCAGTTCTTTACAAGAACCAATCATGGAAGGGCTGGAGCAGGTTGTTAAAGCAACTCTTTCAAATTTTCTTCCTAATATTTCAGATGTGTCCATCAGTTTTGAAAACAGAATCACAATGGAACGTTATAGGGATGTTTCCATTCGTATTAATGACGGACAAGATACTGATATACAGAACAAGGGAGATGGAGTAAAAAGTTTGGTGACTTTAGCATTATTAAATAATATTCATATTAATGACTCTGGTATGTCTGTGGTAGCCATAGAAGAGCCAGAAGCTCATCTTCATCCTGAGGCAATTAATAGACTCCGAGATACAATATATTCATTATCGGGTAAAAGTCAGGTAATAATCTCTACCCATAACCCACTTTTTGTAAACAGAGAACAAGTGGATAAAAATATTATTGTTGAAGATGGTGTAGCCAAACAGGCAAATAATATCCGCGATATCAGAAATGTCCTTGGCGTAAAGGTTTCTGATAACTTGTATGATGCAGAGGTAATGTTATTAGTTGAAGGTGAAACAGATGCAATTTCATTAAAAGCAATATTGTCCGAAAAAAGTAAGAAGTTGAAGACAGCCATATCTACACATAGATTATCTATTATGCCAATGGGCGGCACTGGCGGATTATCATATTATCTAACAATGACCAACCAATTAATTGGTCAAGCTGTAGTATTTATTGATTCGGATGAAGCAGCGAAACAGGCTATAAAAAAAGCATTAGACCAACATCTAATTAATGACAAAAATTACATTTTATGCACATGCGATGGTATGAAAAAAGCAGAATTTGAAGATTCTGTTACTATTAACATATATCGTCAAGCCGTGATAGACAAGTACAGCGTGGATTTAAATACCGGGAAAATGCGTAACAAAAGCAAAATCTGGTCTGATAAAGTTCAAGAAGTATTTAACGATTGTGGTAAATTATGGAATGAGGATGTAGAAAATGAAATAAAGTATGTTGTCGCATCATGCATTTGCAAAAATGTGAAAAATGCAATTGATGAAACAAAATGCCATGTTATCGATTCTCTCGTTTCTATTATTGAGGCGAAATTGTAAACTTTAAAAGAAAAAGGTAAACGACAAAGATTGCATAAAAACATATTTAGGGTTCATTCAAGATCTATCTATATAGGTTTGAATCACGATTCTTATCTAAACTCGGGCGGAAACCTGCAAAATAAGGCAGTTTCCGCTCGAAATAATTAAATAACTAAAAATCGTCTTTAATACTCATCGCTTTCTTTAAACTTTCAAGCAATGTTTTGCAGCATTTTTCATAGTCGTAACATACAAGAGACATAGCTGTATTCAAATCTTCTCTTTTGTTCATAACACTTATAAAATTACTATCAAGATTCCATTTTTGAGAGCTACTGAGTTCTCTACATATGTTTTTTGTCTTTTTTTAATCTTCTTCTATCATTTTTATATATTTTCTTGTTGCACCATACATGTGATTAAGATTGTCTGTCTTTGTATCAGCTATAGCATCATAAATTTTTATTCTGTATTTATCATCACGGATATCTACCTGGAAGGTTCCATGATACGTAATTGCTGTATACATAGAAAAAGAGTGATATGGTCCAGCTGCCCATTTTATAATCATTAATCCAGTATCTTTATCTTCAACATCAACAACATATTCGTACTTATTAAAAGAAGAAGATACCCATTTCTTTAAATTTAACCACTTTATTGATTTATTTATGGGTGATGGAATGACTTCTTCATAATTAAACATATATGATGATTCTTCGTCTTTCTTTTGATCATTGCCTACCTGTTCAATTAACATATGGGAGCTAATGGGAACGGAGTTTGTTACTTTACCACCTTCTTTTGAATGTAGTGTATCTACTTGTGCTTTCATAGGTGTTAAATTTAACAATAATATAAAAATTGTAATAGTTTTTTGTGCCAAAGCATTTGTTACACATTCAAGTTTCATTTTATTTCGCATCATAGTTTCACTTTTTTGCCTATAGCCACCCTGATTTGGCGATTAGTTATTAAGTTAGGGGAGACGAAAAGACGTGGGTGTCTGTACTCTGCCAATCCCACTTCCGAGGCTCTGGTAAACCGAAGCAAAAAGATTAGCAACCAGTTAGCCCACGTCAGAGGGATATTATAGAAGTACAAGCACCATAAACATGATACACCTATGTGTATAATGAAAAAAGGTGTGAGACTTGGATAAAATCGCCCACGTGGACGTTACCGTTGCGTTACCTTCTTTTGCTTCTTATTAGTGTGCCAGACTTTCGGAAGTAGAAGATCAACGTTAAGTAAACGTCCTTTTCAAAATGTCTTGAGGCTGTGATGTCCCAAATGTGCGGAACTCGTCCGCCCATACCCGCCAGCCACTTACATGAACTAACTGGTAATACGCTTGCAAAATTAAAAATTTATTTTTATTTCTCCAAACAAAGGGGAGGGAAAAGTGTTTTGTGAACTTTAGTTCAAATGGAGAATTAGTGATAGAAAACGGTTGCCCAATAATTTTTCTCTATACAAAGTTGGGTTTTATCCTACACTCCTACACCATAGAGTGTAGGATGGTGTAGGTTAAAAACAGACCTTCGCCTCAGCAAAGTCTTATGTATCAGTGGTTTATGTGCTAAAGTGTAGGAGTGTAGGTTTTTCTGTAAAAATTTTTTCTCTATAAAAAGTTCGTTTAACTCTACACCTCTACACTTTGTGGGTTAGCTTATTGAATATCAGCAAGATGCGCGAGTGTAGAGTTGTGAAGAGTTGAAAGTAACTATACACCAAGATAAATGGTTGAGTACAAACAGGTTATTTGCAAAAGTGTAGAGGTGTAGAGTTGTCGGATAAAATTTTATGTATAAATATATTTTTTTCAGGTATGGATAAATGCTATCAACATCGGAGTTTGCAGAAGCTATGCTTCTAGACGCAGAAGCAATGCCTCTGCATGCGGAAGCATAGCTTCTGCATCTGGTTACTTAGCAACTGCGTAAAGGCGCTATGCTATAAGGAAAAAGGATAAGGCATAGCTATAATTGGGCTATGCTTCTACAAAGGGTGTGTAAAATAGATAAGGTGGGGATGATTATGCGTCGGCAAAGACTTTGCCGTCGTTGAGGGTTACCTGGAGTTTGGTGTATTCGCAGTGGAAGTCGTTCTTCAGACGGTCGAGGTAGCGGGCACTTTCCCATTTGCACATGGGGAGGTCGTGAAGCAGGTAGTTGCCACAGGTCTGTGGCTCGGTGGCTGGCACCTCGGTCTGGGTGAGAATCCACTCGAGGCACTCGATGGTGAGCTGGCGCATATCATGGACGGTGTAGTTGCCTGTCATGATGATATACATGCCTGTGAGACAGCCCATCGGACCTACATAAACCACATCGTTCTTGACGCGAGAGTTGCGAAACCATGTTGCCATAAGGTGCTCCATGCTGTGCATGGCTGATGGGGCAACGGCAGGCTCCTGGTTGGGCTCCGTGATGCGCAGGTCGAAGGTGGTGAAGCCTTTGTCTTCACGCGAAACGTAGATGCCTGGCTTGAGGTGGGTATGGTCGATGGTGAAACTCTGTATGACTTCCATATTATTCTCTATTAGCACGCTTACGCTCAAGGTGGTCGAGGATTATCTTGCGCATACGCATGGATTTTGGTGTTACCTCAACGAGCTCGTCGGACTTGATATACTCCAAGCACTCCTCAAGAGAGAGGACGGTCTTAGGGATGATGCGAGCCTTCTCGTCAGAACCAGAAGCACGCACGTTGGTGAGTTGCTTAGCCTTGGTCACGTTGACCACGAGGTCGTTGTCGTGAACGTGCTCGCCAACCACCTGACCGCCATAGACATCGTCGCCTGGGTCGATGAAGAACTTACCACGATCCTGCAGTTTGTCGATAGAGTAGGCGAAGGCATTGCCTGTCTCGAGTGCTATCATAGAGCCGTTGAGGCGACGGGTTATCTCGCCCTTGAATGGCTGATACTCCTTGAAGCGGTGAGCCATGATAGCCTCGCCCTGTGAGGCTGTGAGCACGTTGGTACGCAAGCCGATGATGCCACGAGAAGGTATGTCGAACTCGATGTTCACTCTGTCGCCCTGTGAGTCCATAGAGGTCATCTCGCCCTTACGACGAGTCACCATATCAATCATCTTAGAAGAGAACTCCTCAGGCACGTTGATGGTGAGTTCCTCGATAGGTTCACACTTAACGCCATCTATCTCCTTATATATCACCTGTGGCTGACCCACCTGCAACTCATAGCCCTCGCGACGCATGGTCTCGATGAGCACAGAGAGGTGGAGCACACCACGACCTGAGACAATCCACTTATCGGTAGAGTCCTCGAAAGGCTCTACACGCAGAGCGAGGTTCTTCTCAAGCTCACGCTCCAGACGGTCGTTGATGTGACGTGAAGTGACGAACTTGCCCTCTTTGCCAAAGAATGGTGAATCGTTGATAGTGAACAGCATAGACATAGTTGGCTCATCTATCGCAATAGGTGGCATAGGCTCAGGATTCTCGTAGTCGCAGATGGTGTCGCCTATCTCAAATTTCTCGAGTCCGATGATAGCACAGATGTCACCACTCTGTACCTCGTCAACCTTCTGGTGACCCATGCCGCTGAAGGTGTGGAGTTCCTTGATTTTGGTCTTCTCCTGAGAGCCGTCACGATGGGCTATGGTGATGTTCATGCCCTCCTTCAGGGTGCCACGATGTATGCGACCCACGGCTATACGACCAGTGTAAGAAGAGTAGTCGAGTGAGGTGATAAGCATCTGCGGAGTGCCCTCAAGCATCTCAGGTGCAGGAATAACCTCTATAATCTTGTCGAGCAGATACTCTATGTTGTCAGAAGGCTTGCGCCAGTCCTCGGCCATCCAACCGTTCTTGGCTGAACCATAGACTACAGGGAAGTCAAGCTGGTCCTCAGTAGCGCCGAGGTCGAACATAAGGTCGAAAACCATCTCGTAAACCTCCTCAGGACGGCAGTTTGGCTTGTCAACCTTGTTGACCACCACGATAGGCTTCAGTCCTATCTGCAGAGCCTTCTGTAGCACGAAGCGGGTCTGGGGCATAGGTCCCTCAAAGGCATCAACGAGCAGAATGCAGCCGTCAGCCATATTGAGCACACGCTCCACCTCGCCACCGAAGTCGGAGTGTCCTGGGGTGTCGATAATGTTAATCTTAGTGTCCTTCCAGGTGATAGAAACGTTCTTGGAAAGAATCGTTATGCCACGCTCACGCTCAAGGTCGTTAGCATCGAGCACCTGGTCAGAATTGTCCTGACCCTCACGGAAAAGTTTGCCTGCGAGCATCATCTTATCCACCAGCGTTGTCTTTCCGTGGTCAACGTGGGCGATGATGGCTATATTTCTAATATCTTGCATATCCTAAAATTAACAAATGGACACAATAAATGATAAATGATGTGCAAAGGTACAAAAAATAGTTGAAAGTTGAAAGTTGAAAGTTGAAAGTTTTGGAGTTTTCGATATTTTTTTGTAACTTTGTAGGTGAAATTGTAAAATCTATAAAAAACAAATAAAGACTATGATTCTTTTCTTTAAGACACCTTCTGACCACATCATTGCGACTGAGATAGACCATCAGCCCAATGAGCAGGAGAAACAGGAACTGTGCTGGCTGTATGATAACGCCACACTCGTGGATGCCCAGACATTGAGTGGATATTTCGTAGGTCCGCGTCGCGAGATGATCACGCCTTGGAGTACAAACGCCGTGGAGATAACCCAGAACATGTCAATCAAGGGTATTTCACGTATTGAGGAGTATTTCCCCGTTGACAGCGCCGAGGCAGAGCATGACCCTATGCTACAGCGAATGTATGAGGGGCTGGACCAGAATATCTTTACTGTTGACATCAAGCCAGAGCCTATCAAGCACGTTGAGAACCTTGAGGAGTACAACGAGCAGGAGGGACTTGCCCTGTCAAAGGAGGAGATAGAGTATCTGCACGACGTGGAGAAGCAGTTGGGCCGTCCGCTGACAGACTCAGAGATATTCGGCTTTGCACAGATAAACTCAGAGCACTGCCGTCACAAGATATTCGGTGGTACATTCATCATCGATGGAGTGGAGCAGGAGTCTTCGCTCTTCAAGATGATTAAGAAGACTACACAGGAGAATCCTAACAAGATACTCTCGGCTTACGCTGACAACGTGGCGTTTGCTCAGGGACCGATGATAGAGCAGTTCTCGCCAAGCGACCACTCTCAGCCAGACTTGTATAAAATAAAAGAGGTGGAGAGCGTTATCTCGCTCAAGGCTGAGACGCACAACTTCCCTACAACCGTAGAGCCATTCAATGGTGCTGCTACAGGTACGGGCGGTGAGATTCGCGACCGTATGGGCGGTGGTAAAGGTTCATGGCCTATCGCTGGTACGGCTGTGTATATGACCTCATACTCTCGCAAGGAGAGTACCGACAACGCCTGGGAGAAGATCCTGCCAGTGCGCAAGTGGTTGTATCAGACACCAGAGCAGATACTCATCAAGGCATCAAACGGTGCGAGCGACTTCGGCAATAAGTTCGGACAGCCGCTGATTTGCGGTTCGGTGCTCACCTTTGAGCATCAGGAGAAGGACGAGCAGTATGCTTACGACAAGGTGATAATGCTCGCTGGCGGCGTGGGCTACGGCATCAAGCGCGACTGCCTGAAGGGCAAGCCTGAGGCAGGCAACAAGATAGTAGTGATGGGTGGTGAGAACTACCGCATCGGACTCGGTGGCGGTTCTGTGTCAAGTGTGGAGACAGGACGCTATTCATCAGGTATCGAGTTGAATGCTGTGCAGCGTGCCAACCCAGAGATGCAGAAGCGCGCTTATAACGTAATCCGTGCGCTGGGCGAGGAAGACGAGAACCCAATAGTTTCAATACACGACCACGGTTCTGCAGGTCACGTAAACTGCCTGTCAGAGCTTGTGGAAGAGTGTGGCGGACTTATCGATATGAGCAAACTGCCTATCGGCGACAAGACCCTCTCGGCTAAGGAAATCATAGCCAACGAGTCACAGGAGCGTATGGGCTTGCTCATCGACGAGAAGGCTATAGAACATGTGCAGAAGATAGCCGACCGCGAGCGTGCTCCTATGTACACCGTGGGTGAGACCACTGGCGACCACCGCTTTGCCTTCGAACAGGCTGACGGCGTGCGTCCGTTCGACCTCTCTGTTGATCAGATGTTTGGCAGTTCACCAAAGACCATCATGGAGGACAAGACCGTTGAGCGTAAGTACGAGGTGGCCACATACGATGCCAGCGGACTCTCGCAGGGCACTACGATGAACGACCAGTTGACCAGCTACCTGAAGAACGTATTGCAGCTGGAGGCTGTGGCATGTAAGGACTGGCTGACCAACAAGGTGGACCGTTCTGTGACGGGTAGGGTAGCACGCCAGCAGTGTCAGGGCGAGCTTCAGTTGCCACTCTCTGACTGTGGTGTGGTAGCTCTCGACTATACAGGCACCAAGGGTATCGCAACATCTATAGGTCATGCTCCACAGGCAGCACTCGCCAACCCAGAGGCTGGTTCGGTGCTCTCTGTTGCTGAGGCTCTCACCAATATCGTCTTCGCTCCTATGGCAGAGGGACTGGACTCAGTATCGCTCTCAGCCAACTGGATGTGGCCTTGCCGCGCTCAGCAGGGTGAGGACGCACGCCTGTATAAGGCTGTCAAGGCACTGTCTGACTTCTGCTGCGACCTACAGATAAACGTGCCGACGGGTAAGGACTCGCTCTCTATGACGCAGAAATATCCTGACGGCAAGAAGATTATCGCTCCAGGCACCGTGATAGTAAGTGCTGGCGGCGAGGTGAACGATGTGAAGAAGACCGTAAGCCCTGTAATAAAAGATGTGAAGGCTTCACGCCTGTACTATATAGACTTCTCTTTCGACGCTCTTCAGCTTGGCGGTTCAGCCTTCGCACAGAGCTTAGGCAAGGTAGGTTCAGACGTTCCTACCGTCAAGAACCCAGAGTATTTCCGCGACGCCTTCCTTGCTATACAGCAACTGGTGCAGGAGGGGCTCGTATTGGCAGGCCACGACATCAGCGCAGGTGGTATCATCACCACCTTGCTTGAGATGTGCTTCGCCAACACTAAGGGCGGTTTGAAGCTGAACCTCGACAAGATACAGGAAGGCGACATCGTGAAGGTGCTCTTTGCCGAGAACCCTGGCGTGGTTATTCAGGTGAAGGAAGAGAATGCCAACCGCGTGAAGAAGATTCTTGAGGATGCTGGCGTAGGCTATGCTAAGATAGGTACTACACAGGCTGAGCGCAAGATTACCATCACCAAGACTATCAGCAACGCCAACGTGCCAAATGCTATGTTGGCAGACAGGGAGATGACCTTCGACTTCGACATCGACGACCTGCGCGACACATGGTACAGCACTTCATACCTGCTCGACCGCAAGCAGAGTTTCAACGGCAAGGCTTCAGAGCGTTTCCTCAACTATAAGAACGTACCAGTAGAGTGGGATTTTAACGGGAACGCTAAGCCATTGACTATCACTCCACGTCCAGAGGGCAAGCGTCCTGTTGCGGCTATCATACGTGAGAAGGGTACCAACTCAGAGCGTGAGATGGCTTACTCATTCTATATCGCTGGTTTCGACGTGAAGGACGTGACGATGACCGACCTTATCACGGGTCGCGAGACACTGGAGGAGGTGAACCTCATAGCCTTCTGCGGCGGTTTCTCTAACTCTGACGTGCTCGGTTCGGCTAAGGGTTGGGCTGGTGCATTCCTCTACAATCCTAAGGCTAAGGAGTCACTCGACAAGTTCTATGCCCGCAAGGACACCCTGTCACTCGGCGTATGTAACGGTTGTCAGCTGATGGTGGAGCTCGGACTGCTCAACAACGACCACGCTGTGAATAACGCTCGCGACTATGCTCAGATGCTCCACAACGATTCTCATAAGTTTGAGTCAACATTCGTTACGCTACAGATACCTCAGAACGACTCTGTAATGTTCGGAAGTCTCTCAGGCAAGAAGATTGGCTGCTGGGTAGCTCATGGCGAGGGTAAGTTCAATCTGCCTTTGGCTGAGCAGGAGTACAACATCGTGGCTAAATATAACCACAGCGAATATCCTGCCAACCCTAATGGTTCGGCATATAACGTGGCTGCGATAGCAAGCAAGGACGGCAGACACCTCGCTATCATGCCTCACCCAGAACGTACTCAGTTCCCTTGGCAGTGCGGCTATTACCCTGAGGAGCGCCGCTTGAGCGACCAGGTTACTCCTTGGCACGAGGCATTCGTTAATGCACGTCTGTGGATAGAAAAGAATAGATAATGTTTGCAACTCTAAAAAGTCTATATAAGACATTCTTCAAGATTGGCATGTTCACCATCGGTGGTGGATATGCCATGATTCCGTTAATAGAAGCGGAGGTGGTGGACAGGCATCGCTGGATAGAGAAGAAAGAACTGCTCGACCTCATAGCCGTGGCACAGAGCTGTCCTGGAGTGTTTGCCATCAACATGTCGATATTCATAGGCAACAAACTGCATGGCACCAAGGGCGCCGTCTTTGCCACTTTGGGTACGGCAACACCGTCGTTGTTGTGCATACTGCTGATAGCCATGTTCTTTCAGCAGTTCCAGCACGTTTCGTGGGTAGCGGCAGCATTCGCGGGCATACGTCCTGCTGTGGTGGCGCTGATGGCAATCCCTACATTCAACATGATGAAACAGGCAAATATAAGTCTGCTCAACTGCTGGATACCAATCGCTTCGGCATTGCTGATATGGGGACTGGGCGTGAATCCTGTATATATAATACTGGCAGCAGGCATCGGAGGCTACATATACGGCTTGTTCCTAAAACCCTCGGAATAATAACTCTCAACTCTAAATCCTCAACTCTAAACTCTAAACCCTCAACTCTCAACTTGATTTACCTGACTTTATTCTATACATTCTTTATCATAGGTCTGTTCGGCTTTGGCGGAGGTTATGGTATAGTGTCGCTGATACAGCATGAGGTGGTGAGAAACCACCAGTGGCTGACACCAGCGGAGTTTACCGATATACTTGCCATATCGCAGATGACGCCAGGACCTATAGGCATCAATAGTGCCACATACTGCGGATATACAGCCCTGTTTAAGGAAACCTCAAGCGAACTGATGGGCATACTGGGCAGTCTTACGGCTACGTTTGCCTTGGTGCTGCCAAGTTTCATCCTGATGTTGCTGATAAGCAAACTGTTCCTGAAATACATGAACTCAAACGTGGTGCAGAGTGTATTCCTCGGTTTGCGACCTGCCATCGTGGGACTTATGGCTGCTGCCACGCTCCTGCTATGTAATGGCGAGAACTTCACCCCGATAGGTGTCTCTCCGTGGCATTTCTGGGTGTCAATCTTCATCTTTATCGTAACGGTAGTAGGTGTGAAGGTCAAGCATATCAATCCTATCAGGATGCTTGCCTATGCCGCCTTTGCAGGACTGTTACTGCTGTATTGAACCCTTGCTCCGAGCTTGCTCGCCTGAGCACCTACTGGAGCGCAAGAACCAGCGCTTTAGCGCGCCTTGAACCTTTACTTATGGGCAGAAACAAGTATTCACAATCAGAAATAGGCAAGATAGCCAAACTGCTTCGTATGAAGTGCAAGGCGAACCGACTCAAGCAGAAGGAGATTCGTCACGAACTGCGCACGAAGTATGAGTTTAACATCTCTGATTTCAATGAGCCTGGCAAACCCTTCGGACCAGACGAACTGTATGCTGCGATAGACCGCAAGGCAATACAGATTCTGGATGATGCCACGATAGCCGATATGATAGCCAAGCGCGAGCGCGACAAGCAGAAGGATATGGCTGCTAAGGCCGCAGAGGCCAAGGACGAGCAGACCGACTGGCAGCAGGCTCTGAAGGAATGGAAAGAATGGGAAGATAACGGGAAAGGAAACGTTAACGGGAACCTTTGAAACCTTTGAACCCTATGAAGATAGTAGAAATGGACGGCTATGCCGCCAACCCTGGTGACATAAGTTGGGAACCCTGGTATAACATTACCACTCCTGACGGAGCGAAGGTGGAGTTTGAGATACACGAGCGCACCTCGCCCGAGCTGGTGGTGGAGCGTGCCAAGGATGCCGACATGGTGCTGACAAACAAGGTGGTGTTTGACAGACAGGTGATGGAGCAGTTGCCTAAGCTCAAGTATATCGGCGTGCTCGCCACAGGATATAACGTGGTGGATACCGCTGAGGCTGCGAAGCGAGGCATTATCGTGACCAACATACCAGCCTACAGCACCTCGTCAGTTGCACAGCTTGCCATAGCCCATCTGCTTCATATCGCCAACAACGTGGCTGCCCATGATGCCGCCGTGCATAGGGGAGAGTGGGGCACTTGTCCT
Organism: Prevotellaceae bacterium UBA2738; assembly: GCA_002353585.1. Lineage (GTDB taxonomy): Bacteria > Bacteroidota > Bacteroidia > Bacteroidales > Bacteroidaceae > Prevotella. The sequence goes on from DEJW01000044.1 coordinate 30,185, forward strand.
GACTTCACCTTTACCCTCACGCCACAGATGGAACTGGCAGACAAGGTCTTCGCCATCGTGGGATTAGGCAATACGGGCAAGGCAACGGCAGAGATAGCCCATGCCCTCGGCATGAAGGTGATAGCCTACACGAGCAAGCAGCAGTCTGAGCTGCCTATATATATAAATAAGGTGGAAACGCTTGAGCAGCTCTTCCGTGAGGCTGACGTACTCAGTCTGCACTGTCCGCTCACGCCCACCACTAAGCATATAATCAACAGGGAGCATCTGGCATGGATGAAACCCTCGGCAATAATCATCAACACAGGTCGCGGACCACTGATTGACGAACAGGCACTTGCCGATGCCCTCAACCGCGGCAGCATATACGCCGCAGGCATAGACGTGCTGACCGAAGAACCGCCAGTAAACGGTTCGCCGCTGCTGACCGCAAGGAACTGCCACATCACTCCACATATAGCATGGGCTACACTCGCTGCCCGTCAGCGCCTGATGCACATAGCTTTGGAGAATGTAAAAGCTTTCCTGCAAGGCAGACCGCAGAATGTGGTATAAAGTAATTAAGTAATCAGGAGTCAGTAGTTAAGTAGTTAAGACATTACCATTACTTATTGACAGGTTATCCAACTGAGGGCATCTGTATTGTCTTAACTCCGTTACTTCTTAACTCCTTTAAATCCTAAAATATGAACAACAAGATTCTTATCTACCAAGTCTTCACACGACTCTATGGTAACCGTAACACAACACGTAAAGAGTGGGGCACACTTGAAGAAAACGGCTCTGGCAAGTTTAATGACTTTGATGCCAAGGCGCTGAAGAAAATCAAGGACCTCGGAATGTCACACGTATGGTTTACGGGTGTGATACGTCATGCTACCCAGACCGACTACTCTAAGTATGGCATACCCACCCAGCACCCAGCCGTGGTGAAGGGTAGGGCAGGCTCGCCTTACGCCATCTGCGACTATTATGATGTCGATCCCGATCTTGCCGTCAACGTAGATAAGCGCATGAAGGAGTTTGAAGCCCTGATAGAGCGCACGCACAAGGCAGGACTGAAGGTTATCATCGACTTTGTGCCCAATCATGTGGCACGTCAGTATCAGTCTATAGCCAAGCCCAAGGGAGTGAAAGACCTTGGTGCCGACGATAACACCAACGACGGTTTCAATCCGCAGAACAACTTCTACTACTGCCCAGGACAGCAGTTTGACCCATACTTCGACCTGCGTGAATCTAACGACGGACAGACCACCAATCTGCTGCCGTATGTGGAGAATCCTGCCAAGTCAACAGGCAACGACCATTTCGATGCCAACCCAGGCAGGAACGACTGGTATGAGACCGTGAAGCTCAACTATGGCGTGGATTACTGGACAGGCATCGGACATTTCGACCCCATCCCCGATACATGGCAAAAGATGACCGACATCCTGCTCTTCTGGGCAAAGAAGGGCGTTGACGGTTTCCGTTGCGACATGGCTGAGATGGTGCCTTCCGCTTTCTGGGCGTGGGCTACCGACAAGGTGAAATCACGCTATCCTGATATAGTGTTCGTGGGCGAGGTGTATGACCCTAACCAGTATCGCAACTATTTAGGCGCAGGCTTCGACTATCTCTATGATAAGGTAGGCATGTATGACACCATGCGCAACGTTATCTGTGGCAACGGCTCAGCAAGTTTCATCACGGGTGCTTGGCAGTCCACCGACGATATAGCCTCTCACATGCTCTATTTCCTCGAGAACCACGACGAGCAGCGTGTAGCCTCAGATGACTTTGCGGGTTCGGCAGAGAAGGGCATCCCAGGACTTGTGGCAAGCGTGCTCATGCGCAGCAATCCGTTCATGCTCTACGCCGCTGAGGAATACGGCGAGCGTGGCATGGACAAGGAAGGTTTCTCAGGCATGGACGGTCGCACCACCATCTTCGACTACTGGAGCATCGACACCCTGTGCCGTGCTGACAACGGACAGCTCACCGCTGAAGAACAGTACGTCTATGACATGCACAAGAAGGTATTGCAGATAGCACGCAAGGAGAAGGCAGTTGACGGAGTGTTCTACGACCTCATGTACGTAAACCCTTGGTCGGCTCGTTTCGACAACAACAAGCAGTACGCCTTCCTCAGGAAGCAGGATAATGAGGTGCTCCTCGTAGTCTGCAACTTCAATGGCAACGCCGTTGACATAGACGTGAAGATACCTCAGCATGCAGTTGACTTCCTCCAGATACCTGAGAAGAAATATACCGCCACCGACCTCCTTTCAGGCACCAAGAAAGCCTTCACCCTCAAGGGCGACCAGAGCGTGGATATGGACATCCCAGCCTACTCAGCCCGAGTGTGGAAGTTCTCTTATCGCGCTGCGGCAAAGAAATAATAGCTTAACTGAAAGAGTTGGCAAAGAAAAGTGGCTCATACCGTTAGGGTATGAGCCACTTTTTATAATAATAATGATTTATTATGAAAACAAATACGTTTACTGCACACCATCGATGGTGATGCCCTCAACGCCCTTGGCAATCTTGAGTATCATGCCCTGAAGAGCCTTGCCGGGACCGCACTCTACGAAGTCGGTAGCACCATCCTTCATCATCTGCTGTACCTCATAGGTCCATTTTACTGGAGCTGTGAGCTGAGCGATGAGGTTCTGCTTTATCTCGTTGGCATCGGTGTGGGCCTTTGCGTCAACATTCTGATATACGGGGATGCGTGGAGTCTTGAACTCGGTAGCCTCGATGGCTGCCTGCAGTTCGTCCTTGGCTGGCTGCATGAGTGGTGAGTGGAATGCTCCGCCAACAGGCAGTACGAGTGCACGCTTGGCACCAGCCTCTTTGAGAGCCTTGCAAGCCTCATTGATTGCTTCTACGTTGCCTGAGATTACGAGCTGACCAGGGTTGTTGTAGTTTGCTGGAACCACTACGTAACCATGCTTGTTGATGCCTGCGCAAACCTCTTCTATTTTGGCGTCGTCGAGTCCGATGATGGCTGCCATGGTAGATGGTGCTGCCTCACATGCCTTCTGCATAGCCATAGCACGCTTGCTGACGAGCTTGAGACCGTCTTCGAAGCTGAGTGCGCCTGCTGCTACGAGGGCAGAGAACTCACCGAGTGAGTGACCGGCGGTCATCTGTGCGTCGAACTCGTCGCCAAGGCAGATAGCCTTGATTACTGAGTGCAGGAATACGGCTGGCTGTGTCACCTTGGTCTGCTTGAGTTCCTCGGCTGTGCCCTCAAACATTATCTTTGTTATCTCAAAACCAAGTATTTCGTTGGCCTTGTCAAAAAGTTCCTTTGCCTTAGGGTTGTTGTCATAAAGGTCTTTGCCCATACCTGTGAACTGGGCTCCCTGACCAGGGAATACGAATGCTTTCATGCTTTTCTTTTTAGGTTTTATGAAAAAAAGTCCCGAACGCCATCCGTGGAGTGGGGCAGTCGGGACCTTATGTTGTAGTTTTTTGCTTGTTCGAGCGTTTTGATTACTCAGCAGCCTCTTCTGTTGCAGCAGGAGCCTCCTCAGCAGGAGCTTCAACTGGAGCCTCTTGAGCTGCCTCAGCCTTAGCCTCAGCCTTTACGCCGGCAGGGTTGCCCTCTGCAAGTACGGTAACAGGAATCTCAACCTTCACTTCCTTGTGGAATACTGCTGTAGCAGCATACTCACCAACGGTCTTGATATCCTTCATGATGATGCGCTTGCGGTCGATCTCGATGCCCTTCTTAGCGAGTTCCTCAGCAACTGTAGCAGCTGTTACAGAACCGTAGAGAACACCAGTAGCAGAAACCTTTGCGGTAACCTCTACAGATACGCCGTTGAGCTTAGCTGCTTCTGCCTCTGCGTCAGCCAGAATCTTAGCGAGCTTGTGAGCCTGCTGCTTGAGGTTTTCAGCGAGAATCTTCTTTGCTGATGGTGATGCGATAACAGCCTTGCCTGTTGGGATGAGGTAGTTGCGGCCGTAGCCAGACTTTACGTTTACGATGTCGTTCTTGTATCCAAGACCGATAATATCTTCTTTAAGTATAATTTCCATTGTGTAATCCTCCTTGTTTAATGTTTTACTTCATAAGATCGGTTACATAAGGAAGCAGTGCGATCTGGCGAGCACGCTTAACAGCCTGTGCCACACGACGCTGATACTTCAAAGATGTGCCAGTGATACGACGTGGGAGAATCTTGCCCTGTTCGTTGAGGAACTTCTTGAGGAACTCAGGATCCTTATAGTCGATGTACTTGATACCGCTCTTCTTGAAACGGCAATACTTTTTCTTACGAGTATCGATAGTTGGTGCTGTAAGATAACGGATTTCTGAATTTTCTGCCATGATTAAGCCTCCTCTTTTTTAGAAAGCTTGTTGCGACGCTTCTCAGCGTAAGCTGATGCATACTTGTCAAGCTTTACGGTCATAAAACGGATTACTTTCTCCTCGCGACGATAAGCAGTCTCGAGTGTTGCAATAACTTCTGGCTCAGCCTTGAACTCAACGAGGTTGTAGAAGCCTGTTGACTTCTTGTCAATAGCATAAGCCATCTTCTTGAGTCCCCAAGCCTCTTCGTTCAGAATCTCGGCACCGTTGTCTTTCAGTACCTTTGTGAACTTAGCGACCGTTTCCTTTGTCTGTTCATCAGACAAAACGGGAGTCAAAATGAAAACGGTTTCGTAATGATTCATCATTGTTTTGTGAATGAATAAAATTGTTGTTAAATAAGTTACGCTTTAGCGCATAGTGCACAAAAAAGCGGTGCAAAGTTACCAATTTAATTTGGATTAGCAAACTTTACACCGTTTATATTAAATAAGGTGTAGTCCTTAATGATTGATTTCTTAATCTAAATCAAGTGCCAGAACTTACTCCTTCTCGCATTTGCTGCAGCAACATGGTCCTGCAAGCTTCCACAGGATGACTGCGATAACAGAACCGATGAACGGACCGACGATGAATACCCACACGTTAGCAAGTGCCTCGCCGCCAGCGAAGAGGGCAGGACCGATAGAACGTGCAGGGTTGACTGATGTGCCGGTGAAGTGAATGCCTACGAGGTGGATGAGAATGAGTGACAGACCGATGGCAAGACCAGCGAAGTTGCCTGCGCCGACCTTAGAGTCGGTAGAGCCCAATACCACAAGCACGAAGAGGGCGGTGAGGATAGCCTCAACCACGAGGGCTGTCGTCACGCTGCCGTGGCAACCTGCTCCGATGCCGTTAGCACCCAGTCCTGAGGTGCAGCAGTAGATAGCAGCCAGACAGGCACCAGCAACGATGCCGCCTACAAGCTGACCGCAGATGTATCCGCAGCAGTCTTTGGCAGAGATGCGCTTATCAATGAAGCAAGCCAGAGTGATGGCTGGGTTGATGTGACATCCTGATACTCCGCCGATAGTGTAAGCCATGGCTACAACAGCCAGGCCGAACGCGATGGCAGTACCTACAACGGCAGCGGTGTTATCCTCTGCACAACCAAGTGAAACAGCTGCTCCGCAGCCAAGGAAGGTCAGCACGAATGTGCCGATTGCTTCAGCAACATACTTTTTCATAATTCTTTCTTTTTTTGTTTTAAGTTAGTGATAAGTTGTTATATTGTTAAGTGTCAGTTTATTATTTGTCGATAAAATAGGCAAAGAATACCGCCATGCCCACCATTATAGTAACCAGTATGGTCAGCGTCATCAGCAGTTTCTCGTAAATCTTTTTCCTGATGCTTCTTTCGCGCATGTTGTTTCTGAACTGAGAAGTACTGTCTTTGTGCTTCTTTTTCTTTTGTTCAACTTCAATGAGTTGCTTTACTTCACCAGCCATGTTGCTGCTCGCGCCACTACTATGATGATGATGGTGGTGGTGATGGTGGTGATGATGATTGTCAGAATTTTTTAAGAAATCAAATATCCCCACGTTGAATAATTTTAGTTTAAGTTGTAATTAGTTAGTTATAGAGTGATATGTAGCAGATGCAGGGAGCCCTGTTAGTAGCTCCTTGCAATCAGTACTCTGCATTTAGATGGCTTTCCGCTCACCATGTCGGTGCCTGGAGTCTGCTCGAAGGCGAATGGCACGCAACGGATAGTAGCCTGTGTCTCCTCCTTAATCTGTGCCTCGGTCTCGGCAGTGCCGTCCCAGTGGCATAGGAAGAATCCGCCGTCCTTAACCTTCTCCTTAAACTCCTCGTAGTTGTCGCACTCGTAGATGTGGGCATCGCGGAACTTGAGTGCCTTCTGGAAGATATTCTCCTGAATGTCATTCAAGAGGGTGTCTATGCGCTCAGCCAGTCCGTCAAAGCTTACGGTCTCTTTCTCCAAGGTATCGCGACGCATAATCTCTACGGTGCCGTTCTCAAGGTCGCGTCCGCCCATTACCACGCGTACTGGCACACCTTTCAGCTCGTAGTCGGCAAACTTAAATCCAGGACGCTTGTTGTCGGCATCGTCATATTTCACGGTTATGCCCTTAGCCTTCAGCGCGTCTATTACTGGCTGGAACTTCTGGGCTATCTGCTCCTGCTGCTCGCCCTTGCCGATAGGTATGATAACCACCTGCAGCGGTGCGAGACGTGGAGGCAGAACGAGTCCGTTATCGTCGGAGTGGGTCATGATGAGCGCACCGATAAGACGTGTTGAAACGCCCCATGATGTAGCCCATACATACTCCTGCTTGTTTTCTTTTGTAAGGTATGTCACCTCGAATGCCTTGGCAAAGTTCTGTCCGAGGAAATGTGACGTGCCGCTCTGCAGAGCCTTGCCGTCCTGCATCATAGCCTCGATGGTATAGGTGTCGAGTGCACCGGCGAAACGCTCGGTCTCAGACTTCACGCCCTGCATTACAGGTACAGCCATCCACTTCTCGGCAAACTCGGCATACACCTTCAGCATCTTCTGTGCCTCTTGCTCAGCCTCCTCGCGTGTGGCATGAGCGGTGTGACCCTCCTGCCAAAGGAATTCTGAGGTGCGGAGGAAAGGACGGGTGCGCATCTCCCAGCGCATCACGTTACACCATTGGTTACACATCAGTGGCAGGTCGCGCCATGAGTGAATCCAGTTCTTGTATGTATTCCAGATTATTGTTTCAGATGTAGGACGAACTATCAGTTCCTCCTCCAGTTTGGCTGCCGGGTCAACAACCACTCCGTCGCCTGTCTCGTTGGTCTTCAGACGGTAGTGAGTAACAACGGCACACTCCTTGGCAAAGCCCTCAACGTGTTCAGCCTCTCTTGACAGGAAAGACTTAGGAATGAGCAGTGGGAAATAGGCGTTTACGGCTCCTGTTTCCTTAAACATCTTGTCGAGCTGCTGCTGCATTTTTTCCCAGATAGCGTAGCCGTAAGGCTTGATAACCATACATCCGCGTACGGCAGACTGCTCTGCCAGGTCAGCCTTTACTATGAGGTCGTTATACCACTGACTGTAGTTGTCAGCACGTTTAGTAAGTTCTTTGAGTTCTTTTGCCATTATTTTTTCTATGCTTAATAAGCTAAATTTACATATTATGCTTGCAAAATTACGAAAAATTACTGATATAGCACACAAAAAGTCAACAGAATATCAAAAAATCGAATAAAAACCACCTCTTTTATTTGTTTATATAGAATTTTTTGTTAACTTTGAGCATTGAATAACCATTAAATGAAATATCTATGGCAAGTAAGAGAAACCTGAAGAGAGAGATAAACTACGTCTGCAGCGAGTTGTTTGCAGAGTGTGTGGCTACGGCATTGTACAGCAATAATTCAGACGAGGCGAATCTGGACACCCTGCTCACCTCGCTTATGAAGAGTCATTCAGACTATATCATGCGTGTGTCACATCCTGAGCCCGGCATGAAGGCTAAGGAATACTACAAGAGACTGATTAACAGTTTCAATAACGATGTGAATGATTTTATTGATCAGATAAGCAATCTGCATTCTTAAGAGAAAATGATAAAGTCATTCTGTTCATGGCTGTTATATAAAAAGATGGGGTGGACTAAGGACATTACCGTAGCTCATCCCGACAAGTATATAATATGCCTCGCTCCGCATACCAGCAACTGGGATTTTATTCTCGGTCAGTTATATTCTCGTGCCGAAGGGTTGAGAATCAACTACCTGATGAAGAAAGAGTGGTTCTTCTGGCCGCTCGGACCGATATTCCGCAAGACTGGTGGCATACCCGTGTATCGTGACAAGAAAACGTCCATGACCGACAACCTTGCTGAGACAGCCAAGCGGTCGGAGTCGTTCCGCTTGTGCATCACCCCCGAAGGCACTCGCAGCCGTAATTCAGACTGGCGTAAGGGCTTTTATTTCATAGCCCTGAAGGCTGGTCTGCCGATACTGCTGTATGGTCTTGATTTCGACAAAAAACTGATACAGTGCACCAAGTGCATCATGCCTACTGGCGATGTGGAGAAAGACATGCAGGAGATAAAGCAGTATTTTGCTGACTACAAGGGCAAGCATCCCGAGAATTTCGCAATCTAAGAATTAATAAAACTCTTTTCTAAAGTGATAGAAACGAACAGACTTCACAAATACATTATATCATTACTCATAGCGTTGGCGTGCGGCATGGTGATGCCCGTCTGTGCCAGTTCTGTGGAGGACCACATAACCGAGATGAAGATTGATGATGGCAATAAGATTATCGTAATCTACATGGATGATGAGTTTGCCGAGCAGAAGCTCACAGAGAAGTCAGTAAAGAAGATTTACAAAAAGACGCGCAAGCAGCTCAAGAAGGCTCTGCCTCCGCAGTATGCCTATTATGATGTCAGAATTATGGTGCTGGGTACTCCGATAGAGAATCTTGTAAAGGCGAAAGAAGAGACCACCGAGAAGGAAAAGAAGGAGAAAAAACATCATAAGAAGCACCATGGCGGATGGTGGGGCGACATCAGTTACGATGGCGAGCCTTGGGTAACCAACATATCACGTCCCAACAAGGTGACGGCTGGACTGAACGGCCGCCATATAGCCCTATGGCAGAGCCACGGCAGATATTATGACAAGGCAAAGATGAGGTGGAAGTGGCAGCGTCCGTTCGTGTTCTCTACAACGGAAGACCTCTTCACCCAGACCATCGTGGTGCCATACCTTATCCCTATGTTGCAGAATGCAGGTGCCAACGTGTTCACACCTCGTGAGCGCGACTGGCAGAGGGCAGAGGTGATAGTGGATAATGACACCCCTTACGGCGGATATACCGAGGGCACTCACTCGGGTCGCTGGCACACTACGCATGTAGCAGGTTTCTCTACGCCTGCTGACTCCATTCCTGACGGCTACAATCCATTTGAGACGGGAACCACGCGACAGATAAATACCACGCACAGCGACGACTGCTCTTTTGCTGCATACCAGCCTCGCCTGCCTAAGGCTGGACGCTATGCGGTATATGTGAGTTACTCAACAGTAGATAACAGCATAGATGATGCCCTCTATTCCGTATATCATAAAGGTGCGCGAACAGACTTCCACGTAAACCAGACGATGGGTGGCGGCACATGGGTTTATCTCGGCACGTTTGATTTTGACGCTGGCAGTTCGCCTGCCAACCGTGTTGTCGTTTCCTCACGTTCAGCATCTAAGGGTGTTGTGACTACCGATGCCGTGCGCTTCGGCGGTGGTATGGGCAATATCCACAGAGGTGGTTCGGTGAGCGGTATGCCTCGCAGTCTTGAGGGCGCACGCTATTATGCCCAGTGGGCTGGTGCACCTTATAAGGTATATGGCGGCTACAAGGGCGAGGATGACTATAAGGACGACATAAACACCCGTTCGCTGATGACCAACTGGCTCTGTGGCGGTTCACCATTCAATCCCGATAAAGAGGGCAAGAAGGTGCCTATCGACCTCAGCCTTGCCATACACTCCGATGCGGGTTTCAATAAGGACTTGCAGTCTATTTACGGCTCGCTTGCTATATGCTCAACCAACTTTGACGAGGGCAAACTGCCCACAGGCGTTTCGCGCGAACATTCCAAGGACTTCGCCCAGCGTCTGCTCGACCAGTCGCTCAAGGACCTCAAGTCTCACTACGGCGCATGGAACTGGCGTCACCTCTACGACCGCAACTATAGCGAGACGCATTATCCAGCTGTTCCGTCAGCCATATTTGAGACGCTCTCTCACCAGAGTTTTCCTGATATGAAACTGGCTCACGACCCCGACTTCAAGTTTACCATTGCGCGCTCTATCTATAAGACTATCCTTCGTTTTGAGGCAGAGGCTCATGGCGAGAAGTCGGTGGTGGTACAGCCGCTGAGTCCGGAGAATTTCTCTGTTACTCTCACTCCGCAGGGCATGGCATCACTTACTTGGGTGCCACAGAAAGATCCTGACGAGTCGTCTGCCATGCCTACAGGCTATAATGTTTATATGGCAGCAGGCAACTTGGGTTATGATAATGGAACGCCAGTGCAGCAGAGTCGTTATACCTTGCAGCTTATGCCGGATGTGCTCTACCGTTTCCGCATCACTGCCACAAACGCTGGCGGCGAGAGTTTTCCTACCGAGGAACTTTGTGTACTCTTCCATTCGCCTGTAGCCAAGACGGTGATGATAGTCAACGGTTTCCAGAGACTCTCTTCACCAGCCGTTCACGATGGCTATGACGATAAGGGCTTCGACATCAACGAAGACCCGGGTGTCAGCTACGGTCTGACGGCAGGATGGTGCGGACAGCAGCAGGTGTTCTCTACCGCTACGGCAGGCAGCGAGGGACCTGGCACTTTCGGCTATTCTGGTCAGGAACTGCAAGGCAAGTTTGTTGCGGGCAACGATTTCAACTATGTGGCTGAACATGCTCTGGCTATCGCCTCTGCAGGTCAGTATAATATAGTGAGTGCCACGAAGTCGGTAGTGGAGTGGGGAGGTGTCGACCTTTTTCAGTATGACTGTGTTGACATCCTGCTTGGCAACGAGCGTAACGACGGTCATTCGCTCAAGGAGTATAAGACCTTCTCTAAACAGATGCAGAAGCAGCTCACTAACTACCTCAACACTATGGGTGGCAATGTCTCAGGCAGACACACGTTGCTTGTCAGCGGTTCTTACGTGGCTTCTGATATGATAGAGAATGATAGCGAGGCACAGTTTATGCTTAACACGCTCAAATGCAGTTTCGGCGGCACCATACGCGGATTCAATTCCATAGTGTCAGGACTGCAACAGACGCTCTCTATCACCAATACACTCAACGAAAACCACTATGCCACAATACGCAGCGATGTGCTCTATCCGCAAGGTGGCGCTTTCACCGCTATGCAGTATTCCGACGGCAAATCGGCTGCCGTGGCATCACCAGGCCGCTCATTCGTTATGGGCTTCCCGTTTGAGTGTATAGCAGATGCTACCCAGAGGGCAACCATAATGCGTGGCATCATGGCGTTCTTGATTCAATAATTTTCAATATTCAATTTTCAATATTCAACTATAATGTACACAATCGTTTCAAATGCTTCGGGCACGCGTTCTATGCAGATTAGCGATGAGAATCTCGATACCATAGAGAAATATTCTCTATTTCGCAATCTTGTAGATAGCAACGGAATAGTAGATGATTCAGTATTAGAGAAACTGCGTCTCAACGCACGTGCGCTGGTAGAGTCAACTAATGCTTCAGATAAGGCGTTGCTCGACCTGTCTTTTGAGGTGCTCTATCACCCTAACATGAAGCCTACAGCGCTGCATAACCTCATACTGCTTTATACAGAGAAAAAAGGATAGTGCTGACCGATTTCCTGCCAACGACGAAGAAAGAGTGTGAGCTGCGAGGCTGGACAGAGCTTGATGTCATACTCTTTTCGGGCGACGCCTATGTTGACCACCCGTCATTCGGTGCCGCTGTCATAGGGCGTACCCTTGAGGCAGCAGGTTATCGTGTGGCTATAGTGCCGCAACCAGACTGGCACGGTGACTACCGCGACTTCAAGAAACTGGGACGTCCGCGCCTCTTTTTCGGCATATCGCCAGGTGCGATGGACTCTATGGTCAACAAATACACCGCCAACCGTCGTCTGCGCTCTGAGGATGCCTATTCACCCGATGGCAGACACGACTGCCGTCCTGAATACCCCACCATAGTCTATACCAAGATACTTAAGCAACTATTTCCTGATGTGCCCGTCATACTGGGCGGAATAGAGGCATCGCTGCGTCGCGTGACTCATTATGACTACTGGAGCGACAGTCTGCGTCCCTGCATTCTGTGTGAATCGGGTGCCGACATGATAACCTACGGCATGGGCGAGAAGGTCACTCTTGCCATAGCTCAGGCACTATCCGAGGGCAAGCAACTCAGCGAGTTGCGCAATATACCTCAGATAGTCTATATCGCCCCAGGCAACGAACTCACCATCACCCCCGACGATATAGTCCTGCACTCCCATGAGCAGTGCCTGCGTGACAAGCGCGCCCAGGCAGAGAATTTTCGTCATGTGGAGGAGGAGTCTAATAAATACCACGCTCAGAGACTTATCCAGCCCCTGCAGGGCGATAATTATCAATTGTCAATTGTCAATTGTCAACTATCAACTCCCTGCGTAGTCATCAATCCTCCTTATCCGCCCATGACTACGGCTGAGATAGATGCCTCGTTCGACCTGCCATACCAGCGTGTGCCTCACCCTAAATATAAAGGTAAGCGCATACCTGCCTACGAGATGATTAAGTTCTCCGTAAACCTACACAGAGGCTGTTTCGGCGGATGTGCCTTCTGCACCATCTCTGCTCATCAGGGTAAGTTCATAGCTTGTCGTAGCAAGGAGAGCATACTGCGTGAGGTGAAGCAGGTGGTTAAGTTGCCCGACTTCAAAGGCTACCTCAGCGACCTCGGCGGTCCGTCAGCCAATATGTACGGCATGCACGGCAAGAACCTCAAGGCGTGTGAGGTGTGTAAGAAGCCCTCCTGCCTGCACCCCAGGGTGTGTCCTAACCTCATGACCGACCACTCCGCCCTGCTCGACATCTACCATGCCGTAGATGCCCTGCCTGAAGTGAAGAAGAGCTTCATAGGCTCAGGCGTGCGCTATGACCTGCTCTTGCATCACAGCGACGATGAGAAGAGCAATGAGGCAGCACGCCAATACACTCGCGAACTCATCACCCGTCACGTCAGCGGACGCCTGAAGGTGGCACCCGAGCATACCTCAGATACGGTGCTCAACTACATGCGCAAACCCTCCTTCCAACTCTTCTACGACTTCAAGCGCATCTTCGATCGCATAAACAAAGAAGAAGGTTTGCGCCAGCAGCTCATCCCTTACTTCATCTCTTCTCACCCCGGTTGCCGTGAGAAGGACATGGCACAGCTTGCTGACCTGACCAAGAAAATGGGCTACAAACTGGAGCAGGTGCAGGATTTCACTCCCACACCCATGACCACCGCCACCGAGATGTTCTACACTGGTTACGACCCTTACACCCTCGAACCCGTCTTCACTGCCAAAACCCAAAAAGAGAAGCTCGCCCAGCGTCAGTATTTCTTCTGGTATAAAGACGCTCCCCAATCCTCTCGCAAGGAATCCCATTCGCATAGAGAGCAGCCCTCACGCAAGGATGCATCCTCACATAAAAAGAAATCCTATAACCCCAATTTCCAACCAAAGAAAAAGAAGAAGAGCATCTAATCCCTCTAAAAAAACAATAAACGCCGGGCTGTAAGGCTCGGCGTTCTCTTGTATATATGAATAATGTATGTGTTCTTTTACTTTTTGATAAGTGTGCCCAACTTGGTGAGGGTAACTTCCTTGAGCTTGATGTCGCAATCAGGATCGATGTCGGTGTTTGCCTCACGATAGGTGATGGTTGAGTTGTTGATATCAATGTTGTGTATGGTGCCTGGTGCGCCTTTGGCTGTGATGCCGATGCGGGCATTGTTACACAAGAGGTTTGAGATGTGTATGCCCTGGAATTCAGGTACCCACTCGGTGCCTACAGCGCCCTCGGTCTTGTAAATGGCTTCGTTGATGTAGTCGGTCTCGAATCCTATTGCTTCGTCGCGCACTCTGTCGAGTATGGTGTTCCAGATATAGATGTTGTCGGTCTTACCACCACGGCTGGTGAAGCTCTTGAAACGCAGTCCTGTTTCTGAGTTTAGTATGGTGTTGTTGTACACGCATACATCGTGTATGCCAGAGGCAAACTCAGAGCCTACGTCGAAACCTCCATGAGCGTATAGCACTACGTTAGCAGAAACAATGACATCACTCATTGGCTGGTGGTCAAAGGCGCGCTTACCTGTTGCCGCCTTCAGTGATATACCGTCATTGCCGCAGTCGATGGTGTTGTTGACTATGAGCACCTTCTGGCTGGTCTTGAGCACTATGCCGTCGCCGTTCTGTGCGTTCCAGTCGCCGTTGATGGCTACTCCATCAACGATGAGGTTGGTGCAGTCTTCGAGTTCGAGGTGAAACTTAGGTGAGTCAACCACGGTGACGCCCTGTATGAGTGCCTTGTTGCAACCCTTGAAGAATACGGTTGACTGGCGCAGTGCCTCTTGCTCTGTGGCTGTAGCAGCGAAGTTAGGCATTCCGTTGAGGTTGAAGGGATACCATATCTCTTCTTTGCCTTTCATGGCGGTGGTGCCACCGAGTGCCTTGAGCTGGTCCCATTCGGCCGTGGAGAACTTGGAGCGCTTGGCTGCGCGCCAGTATATTCCGTTGCCGTTGATTATACCCTGACCTGTGATTGATACGTTCTGGCATCCGAGTGCCGAAACGCCATGCTTAGGCTTAGTGGCTCCTGCTACGAGGTGCTTAGTGCGATCAGGGGTGATTACGAGCATTGCACCCTTAGAGAGGTGAAGGTCTATGCCAGACTTGAGGTTGATAGGCGCTATAAGCCATGAACCTTCAGGAATAAAAACCTGACCGCCGCCCTTGGCAGCGAGGTTGTCAATGGCTGTCTGTATAGCCTTGGTGCAGTCGGTGATGCCGTCGCCCACAGCTCCATACTCAGCTACGTTGATGCGAGCCTCCTTGATTACGGGCTGCTCTGCCTGCTGTATATTGATAGGCAGGTCTTTGTAGAACTTGCTATAGTCGGCAGCAAACGTTGCGGCTACAGCAGCAAAGGTAATGAATGTAGTTAAAATGATTCGTTTCATAATGGAGTTAGTATTTTAGTAATTATAGTATCTTATACAGATATTATATGCTCAGCTCGTTGAGCACCTCGACAAAGCGGTGGTCGAGACCTTTGTCAGTGCGGATAGCCTCTGAGAACGGCACGAGGACAGCATCGCCCATGCGGTAGCCTATCATGGCGTTGCGCTGACCACGCTTGAGAGCCTCGATGGCACCTGCACCCATGCAACTGGCAAGGATGCGGTCTTGAGCTGTTGGGGTACCACCACGCTGCAGGTGACCGAGGATAGATACGCGCACGTCGTACTCAGGGAACTCCTTCCTTACGCGGTCGGCGTAGTACATGGCACCGCACTTGGGTGATTCAGACACGATGACGATGCATGATTTCTTACTCTTGCGTATGCCGCGCTTCATGAATTCGGCGAGCTGGTCTTCGTCGGTCTGCTCCTCAGGGATTATGGCAGCCTCTGCTCCACAGGCTATGGCGCTGCTGAGAGCCAGGAAACCAGCGTCGCGTCCCATCACCTCGACGAAGAATATGCGCTCGTGAGACTGTGCGGTGTCGCGTATGCGGTCAACGCACTCCATGATGGTGTTCATAGTGGTGTCGTAACCGATGGTGGAATCAGTGCCGTAGAGATCGTTGTCGATGGTGCCGGGGAGTCCGATACATGGTACATCAAACTCGTCAGCGAACTCACGAGCGCCGGAGAGAGTGCCGTTGCCGCCGATGGCGATAAGTGCGTCGATGCCGTGTTCCTTCATATTCTCGTATGCTTGCTGGCGTCCCTCATAGGTACGAAAAGCCTCAGAGCGTGCGGTGCGCAGTATGGTGCCACCCCTGTTGATGATGCCCGATACATCCTCGGTGGTAAGATCCTTGATGTCGCCGTTGATGAGTCCTTCCCAACCGCGGTAGATGCCTTTGATTTTGAAACCATTGTATATGCCAGCCCTGGTGACAGCGCGGATTGCAGCGTTCATGCCCGGTGCGTCACCACCTGAAGTGAGAACACCGATAGTTTGAATTTTTGCCATAGTGATAATATTTGTTTTTTAAGCGATTATACAAAGTGCTACGAATGCCAGAATACCTGACAGGAGTGTCAGCGGAGTGATGTGGCGGAAATACCACTTGAGTGATATGCTCTGCATCTGCATCATCACTATGCCGCTGATAGAACCGATGGCAAGAATACTACCACCTACGGCTGTGCCGAATGAGAGCACCTTCCAGTATGCTCCGTTCACGGAGTAGTAGGGCAAAGTGGATGAAACTTCGTGCAAGGATATCATGGTTACGCATGATGCGAAGCTATCTAATATAGTGCTGATGAGTGCTGTTATACCACCTATAATCCAGATATTGCCTATGAGGGTGTCTATCTGTTCGGCAAACCAGTGCATGGCACCAGTCTCGGTAACTACAGCTACGGCGAGCATTACGCCGATGATGTATAGTATCTGCTGTATGGAGTTATACTGCATCTTTTGTGGTGTGTCGTCATAGCTGATGCGTCGCTTCTGGTTGTTAAAGAGTGTATGGTTAAATACTTCATTAACTATCCATAGCAGACTGAGCGTGCATAGTGCGCCAAGGAAAGGAGGCAACTGGGTGATGGCGGTAAATGTCGGGATAAACCACAATCCACCGATGCCCACAAGGAACATTATAAAGCGTTGCCATACTTTGAGATTAGTGTCATCACCACGATAGGGCAGTGACGGGCGCTCTATGTCAACATTCTCAGGGAGCCTCATGCTTACGATGAACGTAGGCAGAGCCCATGCAATGAAACATGGCAGTGCCATAGCTAACGTGTAGTTAGAGGCTGTGATAGCTCCCTTGTTCCACAATACCAGACCTACGGGGTCGCCGATAACGGTGAGTGCACCACCAAAGATGACTGCCAGCAGTACCATAGAGCCATAAAGCTTGCGATCTTTAGTGCGAGGAAGTATGATATTGGTAACCGTGAGCATGAGTACGATTGCTGAGATGTTGTCAAGATTGGCTGATATAAGGAAAGTGAATGCCGTGAGTTTCCACAATAGCAGACGGCTATTCTTGGTGCGAATCCACAGGGCAAGGAAATCGAAGCAACCATTCGTGTGCAGAATATTGACGATGCTCATGGTGGCAAGCAGGAAGAGTGCTATAGAGGCAGCCTGTCCCAAATAGGGCAGGAAAATGTGCTTGGCAATATACTGCTTCACTACCACGCTATTAGGCTGTATGCCAGCCAAAAAAGACTGATAGCCCTCCATGTGGCGGCTCTCCACGAAGTCGGCACCGAAACTGATATACAATACCCAGCCCAACGTACAAGCAAAGACCGCTACGGCAGCCTTGTTGATATGAGTCTGGCGCTCCGTGGCTATAAAGAGGAGGCTGACTATCAGTATCGCAGTGATGAGTATCGTCATATTGTTAGAAATGCTTTTATTATATAAATAAGGTGTGTGAACAAGAATATTTTGAGTACAAAAATAACACTTTTTTTGTTATCAGCAAAAAAAACAAGGAAAAATTATGCTTGTGAAGGGGTTTTTAGTAGCAAATGGACAAAAATAGAACACAAGATGAAACGAAAAGAGGTTGATACAGGACGCATCAACCTCCGTGGCGATTTCGTTGGGAAATAAAAAAATACGAAATCTTAGATGGGGGCAAAGTTATGTATAATTGTTGTAATCTGCAAGAAAAACTCGTCAAAAGTGTTTTTTTTCTCCAAAAATATTTGCAGATTCAAAAACTTTTGCTAAATTTGCGCTCAATAACTTTGTAACTAAAAGAGAACTACAATAACTTTAAACACTAAATATTATGTCGCAAATTACTGGTCATATCTCTCAGATTATTGGTCCTGTTGTGGATGTGTTCTTTGACACAAAAGGCCAAGAGGCAGAGAAAGTGTTACCTAAAATTCATGATGCTCTTGTAGTAAAGCGCCCAGACGGTCGTGACCTCATCATCGAAGTGCAGCAGCATATCGGTGAAGATACCGTGCGCACCGTGGCTATGGACAATACCGACGGACTGCAGCGCGGACTGGAGGTTACACCAACAGGAGCACCTATCACAATGCCTTCAGGTGAACAGATGAAGGGTCGTATGCTTAACGTAATAGGACAGCCTATTGATGGCATGGCTCCGCTGAAGAAGGATAACCCATACCCCATACATCGTGAGGCACCTAAGTACGAAGAACTTTCTACATCAAAAGAGATGCTCCCTACGGGCATCAAGGTCATCGATCTGCTCGAACCATACCTCAAAGGTGGTAAGATTGGTCTGTTTGGTGGTGCCGGTGTAGGTAAGACAGTGCTCATCATGGAACTTATCAACAACATTGCCAAGGGCGGCAACAACGGTTTCTCTGTATTCGCTGGTGTTGGTGAACGTACTCGTGAGGGTAACGATCTGATACGTGAGATGATTGAGTCTGGCGTTATTAAGTATGGCGACAAATTCAAAGAGGCGATGGCTCAGGGCAAGTGGGACCTCTCACTTGTTGACCCTGAAGAGTTGAAGAAATCACAGGCCACACTCGTATATGGACAGATGAACGAGCCACCAGGCGCACGTGCGTCAGTAGCGCTGTCAGGACTGACCGTGGCAGAGGAGTTCCGTGACCAAGGTGGTGATATCCTGTTCTTCATCGACAACATTTTCCGTTTTACACAGGCAGGTTCAGAGGTGTCAGCACTGCTCGGGCGTATGCCATCAGCCGTAGGTTACCAGCCAACACTGGCATCAGAGATGGGTGCCATGCAGGAGCGCATCACATCAACCAAGACGGGTTCTATCACGTCAGTACAGGCTGTTTATGTGCCTGCCGACGACTTGACTGACCCTGCTCCAGCTACCACCTTTACTCACCTTGACGCTACTACAGAACTGTCACGTAACATCGCACAGCTTGGTATATATCCAGCCGTTGATCCATTGGGCAGTACATCACGTATTCTTGATCCGCTGGTAGTAGGCAAGGCGCACTACGAGTGTGCACAAAGGGTTAAGCAGATACTGCAGAAGTACAAGGAGTTGCAAGACATCATCGCAATCCTCGGTATGGACGAGCTCTCAGATGAGGATAAGCTCACCGTAAACCGCGCACGTAGAGTGCAGCGTTTCCTCTCACAGCCATTTGCCGTGGCAGAACAGTTCACCGGCGTAAAGGGTGAGATGGTAAGCATCGAGGATACTATCAAGGGCTTCAATATGATACTTAACGGCGAGCTCGACGACCTGCCAGAGCAGGCATTCCTTAATGTGGGTACCATAGAGCAGGCTATCGAGAAGGGTAAGAAACTCCTTGCCCAGGCTCAGGGATAGTAATAGTGGAAAAAGGACAGAAACTCTTTACATTTACTGAAAGTTTGTACTTATGCTGAAACTAAAGATAGTATCACCCGAGAAAATCCTTTACGAAGGAGACGCTACCAGTGTGAAAGTGCCTGGAGTGCTCGGTGGTATGGAGATACTGCAAAACCATGCTCCGCTCATATCAGCCCTTACCGCAGGCAAGGTGGAATACACCAATGCCGAGGGAACGGAGCAGATACAGGTGGCAGGCGGCTTCGTAGAGGTACTGAGAAATAATGTGTCATTGTGCATTGAGCGCCAATGATGTTGCCTTGGATAGCACTGACAATAACCATCTACACCTTATTAGTAATTATATGGGTGAAAGGATTGGGAGCAGTGCAGAAATACCAACCTGACAAGGCGGTCACCTTCTACTTCATAATGGCGGCGATACGCTTCACCGTTGCACTGACAGTAGTAGCGCTATACATGCTCTTGAGCACACACACTCGTGAGGAGGCGATGACATTCTGCCTTGCGTTCTCACTCATGTATGTGGCAATGGTCATTATCTCGATAATGTTAAAACATTAGGATTTCTAATATGAACAAATTAAAATACATACTATGTCTGACTGTGATGCTGCTATGCCTCACGCCTGCAATGGCAAACGAGGAGGGCGGCAAGGTGGATGTCAATGGTACTGTGTTGGGACATATCAAGGACTCTTACGAGTGGCACATCATAGGTAGCCACGAGAATGCAGTCGCTATACCACTACCTGTGATAGTACACAGTTCGACTGGTTGGCATACCTTCCTGAGCGATAAGATTCTCGAAGGCAAGCAGTATGAAGGACTCACCATTGCAGAGGAAGGTCCTAACGCTGGCAAGGTAGTAGAACTGAAAGACGGTGAGGAGTTAGGAGTGTTCGATATAAGCATTACGAAGACCGTCTGTGTGCTATTTTTGGACTCTTTTCTACTTGTGTTAATTGTCTTGTTCTCAGCAAGATGGTATAAGAATCGCAAAGCAAGCGATGAGGCTCCAAAAGGTTTTGTGGGTTTCATAGAAATGCTAGTGATGTACGTGGTGGACAACATGATAAAGCCAAGCATAGGCAAGGGTTACGAGAAGTACACACCCTACCTGCTCACATGCTTCTTCTTCATCTTCTTTGCCAACGTGCTGGGCATAATACCATTCCCACCATTCGGCGGTAACCTCACAGGTAACATCGCCTGTACGTTCTTTCTGGCATTCTGCACCTTCGTTGTCACGCAGTTCTCAGGCACCAAGCACTACTGGAAAGACATTTTCTGGCCTGAGGTGCCACTGGCTCTAAAGGCTATACCACTCATGCCTGTGATAGAGTTTGTAGGTATATTTACTAAGCCATTCGCACTGATGATCCGTCTCTTTGCCAACATGATGGCAGGTCACGCCATAGCGCTCTCTATCACTTGTGTGATATTTGTTGCAGCGACTATGGGTTACGGCATGTTGGCAGGACTTGGCGCAGTAAGTATGCTGATGAGTGTATTCATGTTGACATTGGAGTGCCTGGTATGCTTCATTCAGGCAATGGTGTTCACACAGCTCTCAGCTACATTCATTGGACTGGCAAGGATACACCCTGAAGAGGAATAGATTCGGCATGGCGGAATATCGGAATATCGTCATAACGAAATATCTAAATAACGACAAAACGAAAATAACATTAACAAAAAAGTAATAAACTAATTTATAACTAAAATTTTAAGACTATGATTTCTATGATTTTGGCAGCTGAAGCAGCTGCAGGTATTGCTAAGTTGGGCGCAGGTCTTGGCGCAGGTCTCGCAGCTATCGGTGCTGGTCTCGGTATTGGTAAGATTGGTGGTAGCGCAATGGACGCTATGGCTCGTCAGCCAGAGGTGATGAATAAGCTCTTTACCAACATGATTGTTGCAGCAGCTCTTATCGAGGGTGTTGCTCTGTTTGGTGCCGTTATCGCACTTCTCTGCTCATTCTAAAGAGCCGACGGGGATGATTTCCAAGCCACAGGGCCGGCGAGACGTCCTCAGTAAAACAAGTAGTAACTAACAAAGAAAACTCTATACAGCGTATGGATTTGTTGATTCCAAGTACTGGCTTGCTCTTCTGGATGTGCATCACGTTCTTCATCGTGCTCGCACTCCTTTGGAAGTTTGGCTTCCCAGCCATAGTAGGCATGGTCAACGAACGTAAACAGTTCATTGACGACAGTCTGCGTAAGGCTCAGGAGGCTAACGAGAAGCTTGCCAATATACAGAAAGAAAGTGAGTCCATCCTGCGTGAGGCTCGCGAGAAGCAGGGACAACTACTCAAGGAAGCCACTGCAACGCGTGATGCCATAGTCGAGAAAGCCCAGGACAAGGCAAAGGAAGAGGCTGCACGCCTCATTGCCGATGCCAAGGCACAGATAGAGTCTGAGAAAGCATCTGCTATACGTGAAATACGTGCAGAGATGGCTCAGCTCTCAGTGCTCGTGGCTGAAAAGGTGGTTCGCAAGAACCTATCTGACGACAAGGCGCAAATGGAACTTATAGACAAACTGCTGGATGAGGTTTCTGTTGATAAGTAGTAGTATATGGATTTAGGAGTTATATCAGTTAGGTATGCCCGTGCGTTGCTGAAATGCAGCGTTGAGTCGAAGGCTGAAGACCAGGTGTATCAGGAGATGCAGACTCTCGCTGAGAGCTACGTCAAAGTGCCTGAACTGCGTCGCACCCTCGACAATCCCATGATAGCTCGTGAAAAGAAAGCCGAGCTCATCAAGACTGCTGCAGGAGGTAAGGTAAGTAAAGTGACGGAAAGCCTGACAGACCTGGTGCTCAAGGAGTCAAGAGAGTCTGTTATGCAGTTTATCGCCAACTCTTACATAACCCTTTACCGTCAACAGAAGAATATCACCCGCGGAAAGCTCACTACGGCAGTTCCCGTATCTGATGCCATGGAGCAGAAGATGAGAAAGATGGTAGAGAGCCGTACCAATGGAACTGTGGAATTCTCTACAGAGGTAGATCCTGACATAATAGGAGGTTTCGTGCTAGAGTACGACACCTACCGCCTGGACACCTCAGTGAAGGCACAGCTCAATAAAATTCTCAAACAGTTAAACTAATAAACAATGTCAGATAAAATCAAACCAAGCGAAGTCTCTCAGGTTTTGCTCGACCAGCTCAAGGGAGTCTCTTCATCAACAAACTTTGATGAGGTAGGTACTGTGCTGACAGTCAGCGATGGCGTAGCACGTATTTACGGTCTGCGCAATGCGGAGGCTAACGAGCTTCTGGAGTTCGAGAATGGCACCATGGCTATCGTCATGAACCTGGAAGAGGACAATGTGGGTTGTGTGCTTCTGGGACCGACAAGCGGTATCAAGGAAGGACAGGTAGTGAAGCGTACCAAGCGTATTGCGTCAATACGAGTAAACGACAATATGCTCGGCCGTGTTATTAACCCATTAGGACAGGCTATAGACGGTGGAGGCGACATAGATCTCAGCGATGCATTCGAGATGCCACTGGACCGTAAGGCTCCTGGCGTTATATACCGTCAACCGGTAAAGGAACCTCTGCAGACAGGTATCAAGGCTGTTGACTCAATGATTCCTATAGGTCGAGGACAGCGTGAGCTCATCATCGGTGACCGCCAGACAGGTAAGACCGCTATCGCCATCGATACCATCATCAACCAGAAGTCGTTCTACGAGGCAGGCAAGCCAGTATATTGTATCTATGTGGCAATAGGACAGAAAGCATCAACAGTTGCCGCTCTGGTACAGAACCTAAAGGAGCGTGGAGCGCTGCCATACACCATCATCGTGGCTGCTACAGCCAGTGACCCTGCTGCTATGCAGTATTACGCACCATTTGCTGGTGCTGCGATAGGCGAGTACTTCCGCGACCGCGGTCTGCACGCCCTCGTAGTATATGATGACCTGTCAAAGCAGGCTGTGGCTTACCGTGAGGTGTCACTGATTCTGCGCCGTCCTTCTGGACGTGAGGCATATCCTGGTGATGTGTTCTATCTCCACTCTCGTCTGTTGGAGCGCGCTGCTAAGATCAACGAGCAGCAAGAGGTAGCCGAGCAGATGAACGACTTGCCAGCATGTCTGAAGGGTAAGGTAAAGGGTGGCGGTTCACTCACAGCCCTGCCAATCATCGAGACTCAGGCAGGTGACGTATCAGCATACATCCCAACTAACGTGATTTCTATCACCGATGGACAGATTTACCTTGAGTCAGACCTCTTCAACCAGGGCTTCCGTCCTGCTATCAACGTGGGTATCTCGGTATCTCGTGTGGGCGGTTCAGCTCAAATCAAGTCTATGAAGAAGGTGGCAGGTACGCTGAAGATAGACCAGGCACAGTATCGTGAGTTGGAGAGTTTCTCTAAGTTCTCAAGTGATATGGATGCCGTGACGGCTATGACGCTTGACCGTGGACGTAAGAACAACCAGTTGCTCATACAGCCTCAGTACAGCCCAATGCCAGTAGGCGAGCAGATTGCCATACTGTATTGCGGCACAAAGGGACTGATGAGTGCAGTGCCTGTTGATAAGGTGCGCGAGTGTCAGGACACCTTCCTCGAGGCTATGCGTAACCAGCATCAGGATGTCATCGACTTCCTCGGTTCAGGACAGATAGACGATGCAGCAACGGCTACCATTGCCGAGACTATGGCAAATGTAGCAGAGAGCTATAAGTAAGAATGTAATTATTCTTGATAATTTAGCATGGCAAGTTTAAAAGAAATAAAAAATCGTATAACATCTGTGCAGAGTACACGTAAGATTACGAGTGCGATGAAGATGGTGGCATCAAGTAAGTTGCACCACGCTCAACAGATGATAGAGAATATGCTTCCATACGAGGGTATGCTGGAGCACATCCTCAAGACTTTCCTTGCCAGTGATGTTGATGCAAAAGGTAGCATAACTCAGGCGCGCCCTGTAAAGACTGTAGCCCTGCTCGCCTTCTCAAGTAATTCAAGCCTTTGTGGAGGATTCAACTCTAACGTGCTGAAACTGACGCAAAAAGCCATTGACGGATATCAGAAGAATGGCGTGAAGGTGATAGTATATCCTATAGGACGTAAGGTAGCAGAAAAGATGCAGAAGCTTGGCGTGGCAACGGCAGGCAACTTCATGCAACTTGCTGACAAACCGAACTCTATAGAGTGTGCTGAGATAGGCAGACAGTTACAGGCAGATTTTGATAACGGCATTATAGACAGAGTGGAGATGATATATCACCACTTCAAAAGTGCTGGCAGCCAGATACTGCAAAACAAGGTGCTGCTACCTATCGACATTGAGTCGGCTATGGACTATGACCATTTCCGCGACCTGAAGAGCACCATAGCATCAGAGGAGGCTACGAAGTATCTGCAGGAGCACCAGAAGGAAAGGGAATATGAGAATGAGAAGGCTTCGGCGCTGAACGACAACTTCATCGTGGAGCCTGACATGCAGACTATCCTCTCAGTACTGGTGCCTCGCTACGTCAACCTGATGGTTTACACAGCCCTGCTCGACAGCAACGCCTCGGAACATGCTGCGAGAATGGTAGCAATGCAGACGGCTACCGATAATGCGGACGAGCTGCTGCGTATGCTCAACCTTCAGTATAACAAGTCGCGTCAGCAGGCTATCACCAGCGAGCTCCTCGATATCGTGGGAGGTTCAGTCAACAACTGATTGGGAAAGTAAAATGCATATATCATGCGCTCTGTCACACCATGACGCGTTGATATGAAAACATAGAGTAGGGGGCACGACCGTAAACACGCGTTGTGTCCCTTATTGTAGCAACTTAATGTTTAAAGAATATTAAAAGTTTGTTCGAAATGCAATCTCCGCTTTGCATTTTAAGAATTATTTCTTAACTTTGTACCCTAAAGATATTGTGAACTGAAATGGAAGATTTCTATCGTACGCACCGATACCTTGTGGAGCACTGCAATGCTCCAGTGCGTCGCGTCTTGATGGACGAGATAGACTGGAGCGCACGAATGATAGGTATCAAGGGCACACGATGTGTGGGAAAGACAACATTTTTGTTACAGTATGCCAAGGAAAGGTTCAGTTCTACAGACAGACGCTGCCTATATGTGAACATGAACAACTTTTACTTCCAAGGACGAGGCATAGCCGACTTCGCGGGAGAGTTCTACAAACAGGGTGGCAGGGTTCTGCTCATAGACCAGGTGTTCAAGCAGTTTGACTGGAGCCGGGAGTTGCGTAGGTGCTACGACCTCTATCCCAAGCTGAAGATAGTGTTCGCAGGGTCGAGTGTGATGCGCCTCAAGAGGGAAAATCCTGAACTCTGCGAGATAGTCAAGAGTTACAACCTGCGAGGATTCTCTTTTAGAGAGTATCTGAACTTGAGAACAGGACTGAGTCTGCGCTGGATATCGTTAGGTGAACTCTTAGCCAACAAGAGACAGATAGTTGCCGAGATACTGGCTAAGGTTGACCCGCAGAAGTACTTCGCGGAGTATCTGGAACACGGTTTCTATCCGTTGTTTCGTGAGCACGACGATTTCTCCGACAACCTGCTGAAGTCAATGAACATGATGACAGAGGTTGACATCCTGCTGATAAAGCAGATAGAGTTGAAATATCTGACCAAGATAAAGAAACTGTTCTACCTCCTTGCCGTAAGCGGACCGCAAGCGCCCAACGTAAGCAGTCTGGCAAAGGAAATAGAGACAAGCAGGGCTACGGTAATGAATTACATCAAGTATCTGGCTGATGCCCGCCTGATAAATATGATTTACCCTGTGGGACAACGGTTCCCCAAGAAGCCCTCTAAGGTGATGTTACATAACCCCAATCTGTATCAAGCCATCTATCCTATCACGTTTGACATACAGACGCAGATGGAGACGTTCTTTGTTAACACGATGTGGAAAGACCATAAAGTTAACCAGGCAAGTAAAGAGACCCTCTATACTATAGATGCCACAAAGAGTTTTAAAGTCTGCAGCATGGTTAACCGGAAGTCTGGCAGCAACGGTACAGTTTATTGCCAATATACCGACAATACGGTGGGAGATAACGTGATTCCACTCTGGTTGCTTGGCTTTCTTTACTGATACAAACATTATTAAATATTTTTATTTACTACATTTATCTTAATAACAAAAATGGCTAAAGAAAAAAAGTTTATCACATGTGATGGTAACGAGGCTGCAGCTCACGTGAGCTACATGTTCTCTGAGGTAGCTGCTATCTACCCAATCACACCATCATCTCCAATGGCGGAGCACACTGATGACTGGGCTGCACGTGGTCGTAAGAACATGTGGGGTCAGACAGTTCTTGTACAGGAAATGCAGTCAGAGGGCGGTGCTGCTGGTGCAGTACACGGTTCTCTGCAGGCTGGTGCACTTACCACCACCTTCACTGCATCTCAGGGTCTTCTCCTGATGATTCCTAACATGTATAAGATTGCTGGTGAGCTTCTTCCATGTGTATTCGATGTATCTGCTCGTACACTGGCTTCTCACTCTCTCTGTATCTTTGGTGACCACCAGGACGTAATGGCTTGCCGTCAGACAGGTTTCGCAATGTTCTGCTCAGGTTCAGTGCAGGAGGTTATGGACCTCACAGCAGTTCCTCACCTTGCTACTCTCGAGACTAAGGTTCCATTCATCAACTTCTTTGATGGTTTCCGTACCTCTCACGAGTATCACAAGATCGAGGTTATGGATATGGAGGACATCAAGGCTATCACTCCACAGCAGTTCGTTGAGGAGTTCCGTAACCGTGCCCTCACTCCAGAGCGCCCTGTAACACGTGGTACAGCTGAGAACCCAGAGACATTCTTCACACACCGTGAGGCTTGTAACTCTTACTACGACGCAATTCCTGACGTAGTAGAGAAGTACCTCGGCGAAATCTCTAAGATTACTGGCCGTGAGTATCATAACTTCAACTACTATGGTGCAAAGGACGCAGAAGACGTAATCATCCTCATGGGTTCAGCTACTGAGGCAGCTCGCGAGGCTATCGACTACCTCGTTGCTGAGGGTAAGAAGGTAGGTATGATTGCAGTTCACCTCTATCGTCCATTCTCTGTTGACTACCTCATGAAGGCAGTACCTTCTACATGTAAGAAGATTGCTGTTCTCGACCGTACTAAGGAGCCAGGTGCTGAGGGTGAGCCTCTCTACCTCGACGTTAAGTCTGCATTCTACGAGTGTGACAAGCGTCCTCTCATCGTTGGCGGTCGTTATGGCCTTGGTTCATCTGATGTTACACCAGCCATGATCATCTCTGTATTCAACAACCTCGCACTTCCACAGCCAAAGAATCACTTCACTGTTGGTATCGTTGACGACGTTACACACCTCTCTCTCGAGAAGGTTGAGGAAATCGCTCTCGGCGGCAAGTCAACTCAGGAGTGTAAGTTCTTCGGTCTTGGTGCTGACGGTACAGTTGGTGCTAACAAGAACTCAGTTAAGATTATCGGTGAGAACACAGATAAGTACTGCCAGGCATACTT
>DEJW01000005.1:0-878 GCA_002353585.1 Prevotellaceae bacterium UBA2738
CTGGTAAGAAAATTTGGATGGGCTTGCGTCTTTTAATAAGCTAGTATATAGAATTAAGCAATAAAATAAAACCAACCCAGCGCCCTGCTCCATAATGGAGTTGGGCATTTTTTATTTACCTACAGTTATGCAGGTTTGCATAACTGACCTCTATAGGTTGTTATAAGTTGTCCTTGTTGTCTTTATCCTTATATTCCCCCTGAAAATTTGGAAGTGGAGGAAAAAGATTGTTACTTATCACCATAATGTCCATAGGCAGAAAGTACATCAACATGGACTTCTGTCTCGAAAATACGATAAATGAGCCGATGCTTCTTCGTGATTTCGCGACTCCATCGTCCCTCTGGCTTTCCCTTTAATGGTTCTGGGTGACCCAATCCAGTCTTGGGGTGGTCGTATAGTTCACCAATAAATTTGATTGCTTTTTGGTAAGCCTTAGGCTCATAGCGCAAAAGTCTTTTCAAATCTGCCTGAGCCTCTTCCTTAATAATAACCTTGTATTGGCTCATAGGCTACGGATGTATTTGTCGAGTTCTTCAACGCTTTCAAAACTCTTGCCTGGTTGTTTCTCTGCACGATCTAATTTTGCGAAGAACTCTTTTTCTGTCATCAAAGTGGAGTCTTCTTTCTCTTTTACAAGTTTGCTTAAATATTTTGCAATCCTTACCATCATAGGCTCACTCTCAGCCAATATACTCATATCTCGCCAAATCTGTGCATTTAATTGTACTGCTGTCATAATTTCTTTCTTTTAGTTCCAAATGCAAAAATAAACATAAAAATTGAATTAACAAAATAAAATTTGAAAAACTTTGCGCAGGTAAAATTTCTCAACAAAAATCTCTATAGGTTGTTATAAGTTGTCCTTGTTGTCTTTA
>DEJW01000005.1:906-84423 GCA_002353585.1 Prevotellaceae bacterium UBA2738
AAGGAAAAAAGTTTGTAAATTTGTGGAGCGGAAAGGGCACAAAAAAAGGAAAGCCTGATGGACTTTCCTCACTGGGTTGCGGAGGCTCGACTCGAACGAGCGACCTCCAGGTTATGAGCCTGNNAACTGCTCCACTCCGCGATGTTGAATTTCGAAATGCGGATGCAAAATTAGTAATTTTTTTTGAAATACCAAAATATTCTGCGAATTTTTATGCGGTTTGAGACTAAAATATTTTTTTACGGTATGTTTACACATTATATAAGAATAGTGGCTGTAGCCCTGATTTTACTGGCATGGAGTGGGGGAGTGAGGGCTCAGATAACATATACGAAGCAGGACAGCCTGAAGGTGGTGAAACTGCTCAGTCAGGGTGCCAAGCAGAGGGTTAAGGCGAAGAAGGAACTGATGACTTACTATGGTAACCAGCTGAAGGGTGTGCCTTATGTGCCTGCTACTCTGGAGGTGAACAAGAGGGAACAGCTGGTGGTGAACATGAGGCAGATGGACTGCACCACGTTTGTGGAAACGGTGCTGGCTCTTGCCATGACTACGGCTCAGAGTTCGCAGAGATGGGAGGACTATTGCAAGAATCTCACTAAAATAAGGTACGAGAATGGTGTGATGAAGGAATACCCCTCACGTAACCACTACTTTATATGGTGGGTGGAGAGCAATGGTAAACAGGGAATCGTAAAAACGTTAACGGGAACGGGAACTTTAACGGGAACGTTCTTGCGCTCCGTAGGTGCTCAGGCGAGCAAAGCTCGGAGTACGGGAACGGGAAAACAAGGTACAACATTATTTAAGGCTCAGAACATCCACATAGACTGGATGACGAAGCATTCGGATTCTTACCCCATGATGAAGGGTAACAAGCAGTTTGTCAGGGAGATAGCTGCGCACGAGAAGAAGACGGATGGCAAGGTGATGATGTATATTCCGAGGGCTAACTTAGGACTGAGTCAGAAGAAGATGAAATGGGTGGAGAATGGCGATATTCTTGCTATCTGCACCAAGAAGAAGGGATTGGACACTACGCACATAGGCATAGCAGAGTGGGGGAGCGACGGCAAACTGCACCTGCTGAATGCCTCGCAGATACATAAGAAGGTGGTGCTGGAGAGCATGTCACTGCAACAGTATATGACGAAGCATCCTTCACAACTGGGCGTGTGGGTAATTAAACCCATATTTAGGTGACAAGGTGACAAGGTACAAGGTGACTGGGTCTTTTTTTCTGCAAAAAGTTACTAAAAAACTTGCACACGTGAGAATAAATGTGTAATTTTGCACATTGAAAACTAATGTGCAATAAATATGTCAATAAGCAAAACAAGACAAGTATTGGTAGATGTTGCCCGTCAGCTATTCGCTAAAAGCGGCATGGAAAATACTACGATGAATGACATTGCCCAGGCATCAGGCAAGGGTCGTCGTACATTATATACATATTTCAGCAGTAAGGAGGAAATATATGCTGCTGTGATAGAGTCAGAGCTGGAGAGACTCTCTGACAAACTGGATGAGGTGGTTGCCATGAAAATGAGTCCACAGGAGAAAATCATTGAACTGATATACACACATCTGCGCTCAATACGTGAGTCAGTGGTGAGAAATGGTAATCTGCGTGCTGAGTTCTTCAGAAACATCTGGATGGTGGAGAAATGCAGAAAGAAGTTTGATGCAGACGAGATAGACATATTCCGCAAAGTGTATGCAGAGGGCAAGGCTGATGGCGAGTTTGACATAGACAATGTGGATATGGTGGCTGACATAACACACTACTGCATAAAGGGATTGGAAGTACCTTATATATATGGTAGGATAGGTCATGGAATGACTGACGACAGTTCACGTCCGCTGGTGGCAAAATTCGTATATGGAGCTCTGCGCAAGAATGGACTGTAAGCACAGAAAGTAAAGGATTAAACAAATAATATTATAAACTTAACATTCAGTTACTTAAATGGGACTTTTAACAGGTAAGACAGCATTGGTAACAGGTGCTGCTCGTGGCATCGGCAAGGCCGTAGCAATGAAGTTTGCTCAGGAAGGCGCTAACATAGCTTTCACTGACCTCGTACTTAATGACGATATGGCTAAAGGCCTTGAGGAGACTCGTAAAGAGATAGAGGCTCTGGGCGTTACATGTAAGGCGTATGCTGGTAATGCTGCTGACTTTGAAGAGACTGAGAAGGTGGTAAAGCAGATAAAGGAAGATTTTGGCACCATCGACGTGCTGGTTAACAATGCTGGTATCACTAAGGACGGACTGATGCTGAGAATGAGCGAGGCTCAGTGGGATGCTGTGTTGAACGTAAACCTGAAGTCTGCATTCAACTTCATACATGCATGTGCACCTATAATGTTGCGCCAGCGTGGTGGTTCAATAATCAACATGTCAAGTGTGGTTGGTGTGCATGGTAATGCAGGACAGTGTAACTACTCAGCTTCTAAGGCTGGAATGATAGGACTGGCTAAGTCAATAGCTCAGGAACTGGGACCTAAGGGTGTGCGTGCTAATGCTGTGGCTCCTGGATTTATTGAGACCGCTATGACAGCTCAGCTGCCTGAAGAGATTCGTGCTGACTGGATGAAGAAGATTCCGCTTCGTCGTGGTGGTCAGGTTGAGGATATCGCTAATGTGTGTCTGTTCCTGGCATCAGATATGTCAAGCTATGTATCTGGACAGGTGATACAGATAGATGGCGGTATGAACATGTAATATGCTAAAAAACAGCTAATTATATACGCGATGACTGTTCTTTACGAAGATAATCACGTTATAATAGTAAATAAACAGAGTGGGGAAATCGTTCAGGGTGATAAGACTGGCGATATTCCCCTTTCTGATATTGTAAAACAATGGATTAAGGAAAAACACAATAAGCCTGGAAATGTGTTCTTGGGGGTGGTTCACAGGCTTGACAGACCAGTGGCTGGTGTGGTGGTTTTTGCCAAGACATCTAAGGCTCTGGCTCGATTAAACGCCATGTTTGCCAAGCATGACGAGGTAAAGAAGACTTATTGGGCAGTTACCAAGAATTGTCCTAAGGAAACTGAGGGAACTTTGACTCACTGGTTGGTGAGAAATGAAAAACAGAATAAATCGTACGCTTACGACAAAGAAGTTCCTGGATCAAAAAAAGCTGTGCTGGATTACAAGGTTATAAAATCTTTGGACAGATATCATGTTTTGGAAATTCATCTGCACACAGGCAGACATCACCAGATAAGATGTCAGCTTGCAAAAATCGGTTGTCCAATAAAAGGCGATTTGAAATACGGAGCTGAAAGAAGCAACAAAGACGGAAGCATTTCTCTGGTTTCAAGACAGGTGGAATTTACTCATCCAGTTTCTAAGGATTTTATCAACATTACAGCACCTTTGCCAAAAAACGACATCTGGAGTCATTTTGATATGTGAATCAGCATTATGATAAATAGCATATTTTAGACTCTAATTTATCCTCTCCTCTGTTCAAATTCTAAATTATCAGAAAGGTAATCCTACTGCAAAGTGCAGAGCATAGTCTCTTGAGAAATTGTGATGAGCGATTGGGAAATGTTCTTCGTTGTTGGTGTATGCAGGATTGATGGCTTTCATTCCAAGATCAAGTCTTACAATGAAATAATCGAAATTAAGTCTTAATCCCACACCATAACTTACAGCCATTTCGTCATAAATACTTTTCAGCTTGAAATTTCCGCCTGGCTGGTCGTCATATTGTCTGATTGTCCAGATATTTCCTGCATCAATAAATAAGGCTCCCTGAAATTTCCAGAACAAATCTGTTCTAAGTTCGGCATTAAGGTCTATCTTGATATCACCAGTCTGGTTGATGAAGTCTATTCGTCCGTCAGTACCAATAAATCTGCCAGGTCCTAAAGTGCGCACATTCCATCCCCTAACGCTGTTGGCACCACCTCCGAAATAGCGTTTCTCGAAAGGTATCATCGAACTGTTGCCGTATGGCACTGCTACACCTATTCTGCTGTGCAAAGCCAGTGTGTTGCGATAATCAAGTTTGAAAAGATGTGTGTAATCAGCATCAATTTTAACATACTGGGCAAAGGCTACATTGGCAACCTTATACTGCCCTAAGTCATTCTTCTGGAAATTTAAGCTACTGGCAAATCCATAGAGAATGTTACCTGCTGTTTCTATGTTGGTTCTCAGTATGTTACTACCATCATTATAATTAAAGCCAAAGCCTATCTTCATGATGAACAAATCCTCGTAGTTATACCTAAGAATGGCATTTCTGCGAGTTTCAGAGTCCAGATAATCCCTCTTGAAAGTCTCTGAAATCCAAGGCATTCTGATATAGTTAAGGTCTAACAAATCGAAGACATACCCTACCCTGCCCTTGTAGGAATTCCAACGGTAGCGCCATGATGTGGTCAAGACATTACGATGAAACTCAGGACGGCTCTGAATGTTGTAAGTGATTGGAAATTCGGTAGTTGCGTCATGACTGCGTTGGAATTTCTTTGACAGCCAAGGCATAATAAACTTAGGGAATGTGAGTTTAGTTTCCACACCTAACTCAAGGTAATTGCTGTTCTCATAGCCCTCCAGCCCCCTGATTGCCTCGAAGGCTCCACGAAGCTGAACAGACAACTGTTCGCTACCATGAAAGATATTCCTGTTTTCATAGGTTACGGAGAGAGCTGCTCCGAAGTCACCAGCAGTATTGGTGCCCTCAGGCTGAATCTGGATGGAATGCGGTTTGCGACGAGCTACCTGAATGTTGACATCCAACTCATTGCTGTTAGGAACCTCTGTAAAATGGATGTTGGTGGAACGGATAGCCTTTAGTCTCGCATATTTATTGTAGGTCTGCTGAACCTTCTTTGAGCTATACAGGTCGCCACTCTCTATAAGGTTACTGTTTTCGAGCGTTGAGGGTCGGATATTCAACTCCTGACCAGGTATGGCATTATAGGAAACATTACGGATGGTGTAATATGGATGCTGGGCAAGTGAATCACGTGAACTTCTGCGATAAAGTCCGAGAAGCATGGTGATATCGACTGTCTTATCCACCTCAGAACTGTCAGCAATAAACGAGATATTCTCCTTATTAAAATAATAGTAGCCATGATCGTTGAGCCAGGTAGTAATTCTGTTTCTGGCAGAATAGAGCTCATTAATAGAGAAGCTCTCGCCCACCTTGAAGTCATTATCCAAAGGATAACTGCTTCTGAGCAAGGAGTCAATCCTAGTGTCACGAATATCGTATTTTACACTACGAAGAGTGTATTGCTGGTGGGGAGTGACATAATATGTTACGGTGGCTCTCTTCTTCTTGGTACTGATGATAGGTGTCACCTCAGCATCGAGGTAACCCTTGTTTTGCATCACCACCTTGAGATTATTACAACTGGCATCGACCAGTGAAGAGTCTAACACTACTGGTGGCTCACCCCACTTCTTCAGTCGGCGATTGATAGCCTTGGTGGTGTCTCGTCCTGCCATAGAGTATATGCCCAATGGCACTTTAAGGGTAGAAAACCACTTGGTGTTGGTCTTCTGGCGAATGTAGGATGACAGACCGTTGACACTGACGTTTTTGTCTGCTGAAACAACGTTATTCTGAGACAAAAGCAAGTCGTTTCCTTCAACGAATTTGGTACCATCACACGATGTCATTGCCACAAGAGACAGGGTGAGAAAGAATATGCCAAGTATGTGTTTTAGTGAATTCACGACACAAAGGTACGAAAAAAATAGTAATCTGCCAAGACGATAGAAATAAATGTATAATAAAAGGCTGACTTCACAGCCAGCCCTATACTATACAAAAACATTATGAACTTTATCTTATTAACAAAAATATCTTACTGATTTCGAATGCAAAGGTACGACGATTCTACAAAATACACAATACCTAATATTGGGTATTTTACCTTGTCCCCATATTTAGGTATGTCAAAAAACCAGTATGATACATAACAAAAAAAGTCAGTACACTCACTGAGAAATGTACTGACCTACCTTATTATATTATTAAAAAGGTGTTGGCTTAAATCTTGTCTATGCGCAACTGATGGCGACCAGCCTCAAATGGAGTTTTGAGGAACTCATCGATCATTACACCACACTCACGATTAGTGATGAAACGACCAGGGAAAACAATACAGTTAGCATTGTTATGCTGACGCATGAGATGAGCAATCTCGACATTCCATGCAAGTCCTGCACGCACACCATGATGCTTGTTGAGAGTGATAGCCATGCCCTGACCAGAGCCACAAATGGCGATACCACAACTTACAACACCAGACTCGATGTCCTCAGCAAGAGGATGAGCAAAATCAGGATAGTCACAAGAGCGGTCGCTATATGTGCCATAATCCTTATACTCGATACCCTTTTCCTCTAAATACTGAAGTACATACTGCTTGAGAGGGAAACCTGCATGGTCGCAAGCGACACCAATAATTTTAATTTCCATAGCTTTTTGATTTGTTTAAATTAATAGTTATGATAGAATAGATTTTACTTGTTTATATACATTTTCGGCTGTGTAGCCCAGTTTCTCGTCGAGAACCTTATAAGGTGCAGAGAAACCGAAACTGTCGAGACCCCAAACCTTAGACTTAGGGTCGGCACCAATGAGGAATGACTGGAGGTTGACAGGTAGTCCTGCTGTAAGACCAAACACCTTGGCTCCGACAGGTATGACAGACTGCTGATAATCAAGAGGTTGCTCGCGGAACAAGCCCTCAGAAGGAACACTTACGATGCGAACCTTGATGCCCTCCTTACGAAGCAGCTCTGCCCCACTCTGCAATGTTGACACCTCAGAACCTGAGGCTACACAGACGATATCAGGATTAGCATCTGACTCACCTATTATATATGCACCCTTACGAGCCTGAGCATAGTCAGTTGTTGCAGGCAGATTCTCTATGTTCTGACGAGAGAGAATCAAGGCTGTTGGTGTAGCCATATTCTCCATTGCCATAGCCCATGCCACTGTGGTTTCCTCAGCATCGGCAGGACGAAGTACAAGGGTTGATGGTTTGCCAGCATGGTTACGGAGTTTCTCCATAAGCCTTATCTGAGCCTCCTGCTCCACAGGCTGGTGGGTAGGTCCGTCTTCACCAACGCGGAAGGCATCATGTGTCCATATAAACTTAATAGGTACATGCATGAGAGCAGCCATACGGATGGCAGGCTTCATATAGTCGGAGAAGACGAAGAAGGTGCCACAGGCAGGAATAACGCCACCATGAAGAGCCATACCGATGCAGCAGCATGCCATAGTGAGCTCAGACACACCAGCCTGGAAGAATGCACCACCAAAGTCGTCCTTGGTCAGGGCACGAGTCTTCTTGAGGAATCCGTCTGTCTTATCTGAGTTAGAAAGGTCTGCTGAAGCACATATCATATTAGGCACCTGCTCGGCAAGGAGTCC
Organism: Prevotellaceae bacterium UBA2738; assembly: GCA_002353585.1. GTDB lineage: Bacteria > Bacteroidota > Bacteroidia > Bacteroidales > Bacteroidaceae > Prevotella. The sequence continues at coordinate 8,337 of DEJW01000005.1, forward strand.
GAGACAAGCAGAGCCAGCAGCACGAGTAGCTGCACCAGCCTTCTGCTGGAGGGATGACCAGTCAACCTTTGGTGCCTTGCCAGCAAACCAGTCTTTAACCTGGGCTGCTTTCTCTGGGTTAGCCTTAGCCCAAGCCTCTTCTTCCTTATAACGCTCAGCACAAATCGCAGAGAGTTCTGCATCACGCTTAGCATACATTTCCTTTACATCGTCAAAAATCTGGAATGGATTGTCTATGTCACCACCAAGATTCTTTATGGTATTAACGTATGCATCGCCTCCAAGAGGTGCACCATGTGTCTTGCAGTTTGCCTCGTAAGAGGTGCCATCTTCCTTCAGGGCACCCTTACCCATGATACACTTACCAATGATGAGTGTAGGCTGTCCCTTTACATTCTGTGCCTCTTCTATGGCAGAACGAATCTGGTTGACATCATTACCGTTGATTTCGATAACATACCAGCCAAGAGCACGATACTTGGCAGCTGTATCCTCATTCATGACCTCCTTAGTCTCAGTGGAGAGCTGGATATCGTTGGAATCATAGAACATGATGAGATTATCAAGACCCAACGTAGAGGCTATGCGAGCACTACCCTGAGAAATCTCTTCCTGAATGCCACCATCAGAAATATAGGTGTAAATAGTTTCCTTAGCAAAGGTAGGGTTGCCAGTGTGAGCAGCAAGGAACTTAGCAGCTATAGCAGCACCAACAGCATAGGTGTGTCCCTGTCCCAAAGGACCAGAGGTGTTCTCAATGCCACGAGCTATCTCAAACTCAGGATGACCAGTAGTAGGACTACCCCACTGACGCAAGTTTGCTATCTCGTCGAGAGAGAACATTCCGCAAAGGCACAACTCGCCATAAAGCATAGGAGCCATGTGACCAGGATCAAGGAAGAAACGGTCTCTGCCCATCCATGACGGATTCTTTGGGTCGCGAATAAGATATTCGGAATACAAAACATTGATAAAATCAGCTCCGCCCATAGCTCCACCAGGGTGTCCTGACTTTGCTTTCTCTACAGATGCAACAGACAGAATGCGGATGTTGTCTGCTGCATGGTTCATTGTCTTTATGTCGTTTTTCATTATAAAAAAGAAATTTGTTTTTAGTTACTCGGAAAACTATTTGAGTTCAAAGTTAATACATTTTTTTTACTTAACAACAATTTGTCGTGAGTTTTTTTGTCATAAAATATTTTTTATACACATTATTAACTTATTTTATTCCTCAGCTTTGCAAAATAGAAGAAATTTTATTAACTTTGCATTCATATTCCCAAAAGAAAACGAAAAACTAAAATGGCGCAGAAAAAACCAGCGAAACCCAAAAATAAAGTGTCTTTCAAGGAAGCAATAGGATTCAATGCCGTATTTGCGAATGAAAAGACCAACTTCACCGTAGGCATTACATTATTCGTAATGGCGGTGCTGATGATTATCAGTTTTATATCTTATTTCACCACATGTGATGCAGACCAGAGTCTGGTGCTAAATCCTATGCCTGGCGATTTGGCTAATACGGGCAGAGAGTTTCAGAATGCCTGTGGTTCATGGGGAGCATACACCTCACACTTCTTTATCAATATCTGTTTTGGCTTTTCTGCATTCCTTATACCTCTTTTTATTATAGCGAGTGCCACAAACATGATGGGAATATACAAACTGAACTTATGGAAGTGGTTCTTCTCTCTCATGTGTATCATGATATGGAGCAGTGTGACATGTGCAAAATTCGTAAATCCGCTGCTTACTGACCAGATTTACAACGCAGGTGGCGGACATGGATTGTTTATAGCCGACTCATTAGAGAACATCGTTGGAACACCAGGACTGACGGCTATACTTGCGCTGACGGCAATATTCTTCCTAACCTATATATCAAGCGAGACAATCGTTATAATAAGGAAGATGCTGAACCCGTTTGAGCACATCAAGAAGATTCCTCTGGTATTCTCAAATGTCAATGACAAGGGTGAGTTGGTAGTGCCAGAGACAAGCGAATTAGCGTCACAGGAGGATGACCTGGTGTATGATGACCCAACAGAGCAGTCTGTGGAGTTTGACCTCAAGACAGACCAGGCTATCATAAATGATGCTGGCTATAACGATGACACTACAGCAACTCAGCCAAGAGTGGTTGCACCAGAAACAAGCTATGGAAGTTCAGAAACAGGCTTTGAAATAGAAGAAGGATTCAAGGAAGAGGCTGCAGGTGATAAGATATTGGCGGACGATATGAGCATGGGTGCTTATGACCCTAAGGCTACACTGTCAAGATATAAGTACCCTACCCTTGACCTGCTGAAGAAGTATGATACTGACGGACGTTCATTCATAGATATGGATGAGCAGCAGGCTAACAAGAACCGTATCGTTCAGGTGTTGGGTAACTTTGGCGTAATCGTTGAGAGCATCAAGGCTACCGTTGGTCCTACTATCACACTGTATGAGATAACCCTTAAGCCTGGTATCAAGATCAGTAAGGTGCGTTCGCTGGAGGATGATATAGCCCTCTCTCTCGCTGCTGACGGAATACGTATCATAGCTCCTATACCTGGTCGTGGTACTATAGGTATTGAGGTGCCAAATGCCAACCCACAGGTGGTGTCAATGGAGTCAATACTTAATTCTAAGAAGTTCAAGGAGTCAAAGATGGCTCTGCCACTGGCATTGGGTAAGACTATCAGTAATGAGATATACATGGTGGACCTTGCAAAGATTCCTCACCTGCTGGTAGCTGGTGCTACTGGTCAGGGTAAGTCTGTAGGTCTTAATGTCATTATCACCTCTTTATTATATAAGAAGCATCCAGCTGAACTGAAGTTTGTGCTTGTTGACCCAAAGATGGTGGAATTCTCTATCTACAAGCCTTTGACAAATCACTTCCTGGCGCAAATTCCACCAGAGAGCGAAGCTGACGAACCAATCATTACAGACGTAACCAAGGTGGTGAAGACCTTGAATTCTGTGTGTCAGGAGATGGATGATCGCTACAACCTGCTGAAACAGGCTAACGTGAGAAAGCTGGAAGAGTATAACGAGAAGTTCACTAACAGAGAACTGAATCCTGAACTCGGTCACAGATACTTGCCATATATCGTAGTAATAATCGACGAGTATGGTGACCTGATTATGACAGCAGGAAAGGAAATAGAATTGCCTATAGCACGTATTGCACAGAAGGCTCGTGCCGTTGGTATTCACATGATTATTGCTACTCAGCGTCCTACAACAAACATTATCACAGGTACTATCAAGGCTAACTTCCCTGGTCGTATGGCATTTAAGGTGATGTCGCAGATAGACTCCCGAACAATCCTTGACGGTGGTGGCGCTAACCAGTTGATAGGTCGTGGTGATATGCTTATTCTGGATAAGGGGACACCAGTACGTGTTCAGTGTGCATTTGTTGACACTCCAGAGGTGATTGCTATCAACGAGTTTATTGCTGAACAGCCAGGCTATGACGGTCCATTCGAATTGCCAGAGCCAATCGTTAATGATGAAGGCGGTGGTGGCAACTCAGAAGATCTCTCTAACCTCGACCAGTTGTTTGGCGAGGCTGCAAGGGTTATCGTTTCTACCCAGCAGGGTTCTACATCACTCATTCAGCGTAAGTTCTCTATCGGCTACAACCGTGCAGGACGACTGATGGATCAGTTGGAGAAAGCTGGTGTGGTAGGTGCTGCTCATGGTTCAAAGCCACGTGAGGTTTTGATACAGGATGAGAACACCCTGCAATCGCTTTTGAATACTCTGGGTACAAACTAACTTGCTACATATATATATATAAAGTAAGAAGAATATGGTGATAAGAAAACTGATTATATATATTGTCGCAATTTTGACAATATTCCCCCTCGTGGCTGATGCAGCCAAGAAGCAGGATGGTAAGGCTATACTTGATCGTGTGGCTTCGAAGATAAACATCAGCAAGGGAGCATCTATGGGCTTTACTGTTACGAGTGCCAAAATCAGTCAGAGTGGAACAATAACTGTGAAAGGTAATAAGTTCTGCGCCCGTACTGGTATGGCTAAGATATGGTATGATGGCAAGACCCAGTGGACTTACAACAAGAAAACCGATGAAGTAAATATAGCTTCGCCATCAGCCTCTCAGCAGCAGAGCATGAACCCCTACACCTTTCTTAATTTATATAAGCGGGGGTATTCCAATACTGTAGAGACTAAGAACAACGATTATATAGTTCATCTGGTTGGTAAGGGCAAGAGCATCAGCGAGATGTACGTTACAGTAGATAAACGATATAATCTGAAACAGATAAAGTTGAAACAGGGAAGCAACTGGATAACTATCTCTGTTTCAAATGTTAAGCATGTGAGCGTTTCTGATTCTGCTTTCCGATTTAACTCAAAAGAGTATCCGAAAGCTGAGATTATTGATTTAAGATAAAAGGGATTCTTGCAACCGTTTAAAGTTCACATATTAGGGTGTGGCTCAGCCTTGCCAACCAGTCATCATAATCCATCATCGCAAATTGTTGAGATTAGGGGTAAATATTTTATGATTGACTGTGGCGAGGGAACCCAGACTCAGGTCAGACGATCACATACCAGTTTCTCCAAACTATATGCCATCTTTATTTCTCACATACATGGTGACCACGTGTTGGGGCTTATAGGTATGCTCTCTACGTTCGGACTGCAAGGTCGCACTACCCCACTCCATGTATATGCTCCCAAGGAGTATGAAACACTTTTCAATATGGAGATAGAGACCTTCTGTTCCACACTTGATTATGACATAGTATTCCACCCGATAGACACGACAAAGGAGGAAATTATATACGAAGACCGCTCGCTGACGATTGAGACGATTCACCTGCATCATCGTATGCCTTGTTCAGGTTTCATATTCAGGGAAAAGGAAGGTCTTCGTCACATAAATCCTAAAGCGGTAGCTTTTTACAATGTTCCTACGTCACAGTTAAACAATCTGCGTGCTGGCAAAGACTGGGTGAATGAAGACGGAGAAGTCATAGCAAATGAGAAACTCACTACTCCAGCAGACCCAGTAAGAGCTTATGCCTATTGTTCAGATACAAGATATATGCCTTCCCTTCATAAAAAACTGAAAGGTGTCACCACTCTCTATCATGAATCCACCTATTGTGAGGATATGAAGGATAAGGCTGTGAAATATCTGCACTCTACGGCTCGAGAAGCTGCCATGACAGCTCGTGATGCTGGAGTAAATAAGTTGTTGCTTGGACATTACAGCAAACGTTATCAGGATGAACGTCCTCTGTTAGAAGAAGCAAAAGCAGTGTTTAAAGAGTCTTATCTAACAGATGAAGGTAAGGTTTTTGAAGTATAGATTTTGTGCGGCTTAGATTCCGTGAACGCACACAAAAAAAGGGCTCCGCTGAGCCCCAATCTTTGTTAACCTTAAATCTAATACTATGAAAAACACATTGCAAAATTACAATCATAATCGTAAAATTGCAAGTTTTTTTTCTTTTTTCTTATTCACAATAATATTTTCTTGACCAAAATCAAGAAAAGCGGCGCGTTATACTCTCTAATATATGTATATTATTGCTTGCTGCGGTTACTTAGCATCCATCTCTGGTTACTAAGCAACCACATGTGGTTACTTAGCACCCACGTCTCTTTGCTTAGTTACTGCGCAGAACTATCTTGTAGTATGCTTTTTGCCATAAGTTGATAGATTTCCTTGGTCAAGGGAGAGTCTATCAGTTCCATCTGGCGTCTCATGACTTCCTGATCATTTCTTACCATTGGACCAGTCTGCGCCAAACGAGGAGAAATATGTGTGGCTTTTTTGGCAGTCTCCATTATCAACGGACCAAAAAGTGAGAAATCTAAATGTTCGGCTTCTGTTATTCTCTCAGCCAGACGATAACAGTGGTTAGTAAGATTAGATGCGAAAACCGCAGCCAAATGCATCTTTTTGCGCTGGTCAGAATTTATCTCTACCACCCTGTCTGAAATGCTGTTTGCTATCCTTGTTACAACATCTTTGGTATATTGGTTAACAGCTTCTATAAAACATGGTATCTCTTTGAAATTCACTGCTATACCCTTCGTAAAAGATTGCATCGGATACAGCACCCCAGCGTTATTCGTATATTTTTTTATAACATCGATGGAAACACTACCTGCAGTATGTAGGAAAACAGCCTCTTCCCTACCCTTTGCTAATGATTCTACGACACCTTCTATGGCATCATCTTTCACAGCTATGAGAAAAACATCAGCATCAGTTATAACATCCTCTGTTTTATCCGTAAACTGACACCCCAATTTATCAGCCAATTCCTTAGCATGTTCTAAGGTTTTACTGAACACCTGACATGGTACAATACCTGCATTTTTTAGTGCAAGTGAAATGTTTGTTGCAAGATTACCTGAGCCTATTATTACGATTTTCATATTGCGAAGGTACGAGTATTTTTCTTCTCCACACCTTTATGATATGTGAAAAAAGATTAAAAGTCAGTACATTTATTTGTTTTAGTCAACTAAAAGTCATTATTAAATAGGTATAGTTGGAAAAATCTTTGTAATTTTGCACCCGAAAAAAAATAAAAAGGACTTTTAAGAGTTTTACAAAGATTTTATTGTAAAGAACTGGCGATGAAGAAATCGATAAATGATTTTATTTCTCGTAAAGGAGTTTTACCAATCAGCATGTTGACAGCATACGACTATCACACAGCCTGCACTATGGACGAGGCTGGAATTGATATGATACTGGTGGGTGACTCTCTTGGTAACGTGATGTTAGGATATGAAAATACCCTTGCTGTCACTGTTGAAGATATGATACATCATGGCAAAGCTGTTTGTCGTGGTGCAAAGAATGCTTTTGTTGTTATTGATATGCCTTTTATGTCATATCAAACCTCTGTGAGTGATGCTGTTGCTAATGCGGGCAGAATAATGAAGGAAACCAACTGCCAGGCTGTAAAGATGGAAGGTGGTGCAGAATATGCTGACCGTATCAAGGCAATAGTTCAGGCTGGTATTCCTGTGGTGGCTCATATCGGATTGACACCACAGTCAGTAAACGCTTTAGGTGGATACAAGGTTCAGGGCAAGACATACGAAGCAGCCCAGAAACTGATTCAGGATGCAAAGGCAGTAGAAGAAGCCGGCGCCTTCGCTATCACTCTGGAATGTGTTCCTGCAGCTTTGGCAAAACTTATTACTGAGCAGGTTGATGCACTGACTATCGGCATAGGTGCAGGTAACGGTTGTGACGGACAGGTGTTGGTGTATCAGGACATGTTGGGCTACGCCAATGACTTCACACCTAAGTTTGTCAAGAAGTATGCCGACCTTCACAGCATAATGCTTGAGGCATTTAAGCAGTATAAATCCGATTGCGAGCAGCGTGTCTTCCCCTCTGATGACAAATCGTTTGATATCAGCGATGAAGTGCTGCAGAAACTCTATTAGAAACAATAAAAATAAAGATAATGCAAGTAGTAAAAACCGTTAACGAGGTTAGAGAGATTGTAAAGGAGTGGAGAAAACAAGGCTTCAGCGTGGGTCTTGTTCCAACTATGGGATACCTGCATGAAGGCCACCAGAGCCTTATTCGCAAGTCGGCAAGCCAGAATGACCGTACCGTAGTTTCTGTTTTTGTTAATCCTATACAGTTTGGTCCTACAGAGGATCTTGAGACATACCCACGCGACCTTGAGCGTGACAAGAAGAAAGTGGAAGAAGCTGGGGGAAACTTGATTTTCAACCCTGAACCAAGTGAGATGTACCCTGAACACTTCACTTCTTTCATAGATACTACAGAAACTACCGAACTGCTTTGTGGTGCACGTCGTCCAATACACTTTCGTGGAGTATGTACCGTGGTAGGCAAACTATTTAATATCGTAATGCCAGATAGCGCTTACTTTGGTCAGAAGGATGCACAGCAGCTTGCAACCATCAAAAGGTTTGCTCGTGACCTGAACTTTAATGTGAAGATTGTTCCCTGCCCTATCATCAGAGAGGACGATGGTCTTGCTAAGTCAAGTCGTAACACATACCTTTCACCAGTAGAACGTAAGGCTGCACTCATTCTGTCACAAAGTCTTGCTAAGGGTAAGGCAGCCATAGAGAATGGTGAGAAGAATGCAAACAAGATAATAAACATAATAAAAGAGAACCTTGAGACAGAACCTTTGGCTCGCGTCGACTACGTGGAGGTTGTTGACTTTGACAACATTCAGCGTGTTGACACCATAACAGGCAATACCCTCGTTGCTATTGCTGTGTATATAGGTAAGACTCGTCTCATAGATAACTTCATTGTATGAACATAACACTCCTGAAATCCAAGATACACCGTGCTGTAGTAACACAGGCTGACCTTGATTATGTTGGTAGTGTTACCATAGATACCAACCTACTTCGCGAGGCTGGCATTATGGAGTATGAAAAAGTACAGATAGTTGACATTAACAACGGCAACCGCTTTGAAACCTACACCATAGCTGGTGAAGAAGGGTCAGGTATCATCTGTCTTAACGGCGCTGCTGCCAAATGCGTGAACGTTGGTGATAAGGTTATTATCATGGCTTATGCTGATATGTCAACTGAAGAGGCAACTACACATAAGCCTACCGTACTTTTTGTAAACGACAAGAACCAGATAGTTCGTAAGGCAAATTACGAAAAGCATGGACTGTTGAACGACCAGTAAAACTGTAGAATGACCCTTAACAAACGGATCTTATGTTGAATGGTAAAACAATAGTATTGGGCGTTACAGGCTCTATAGCTGCATATAAGATTGCAGGGCTGGCATCTATGCTGGTGAAGCAACATGCTGATGTGCATGTTATTATGACAAAGAATGCCTGCAATTTTATCAATCCCATAACATTTGAGACACTTACCAAACATAAGTGCCTCGTTGATACATTTGACAGAAACTTCGAGTTTAGTGTCAAACATGTTTCCCTTGCTCAGGCTGCTGATGTCTTCCTTATAGCTCCTGCTTCAGCAAATGTTATAGGTAAGATAGCAAATGGAATATGTGATGACATGCTTACAACCACCGTTTGTGCAACACGTAAACCTGTTCTCATCTCCCCTGCCATGAACACTGGCATGTTTGAGAATCCTATTGTTCAAGATAATCTGAAGAAACTTGCCCGTTTTGGCTATCATATCATCCAGCCTGCAGTTGGCAGATTAGCATGTGGCGATGTAGGAACTGGTAAGATGCCGTCAGAAGAGGAACTTTTTAATAACATCCTCCTTGCAATAGCAAAAGAAAAGGATTTGAAAGGAAAGCGCATTCTTATCTCTGCTGGTCCTACTCAAGAGGCTATTGATCCTGTTCGCTATATAACAAACCATTCATCAGGCAAGATGGGGTATGCTTTGGCAAAGATGGCAAAACTTCGTGGTGCTGATGTGACACTCGTTTCTGGTCCTGTCAGCATTACAGCCTTTCCTGGTATTGAGGTAGTTGATGTGACAAGTGCAGCAGACATGTATGATGCCGTTACTACTCGTAGTTCTCAAGCGGATATAATTGTAATGTGTAGTGCTGTGGCAGATTACACCCCTACCCTATACTCTGAACAGAAGGTAAAGAAGAGTGATGGTGATTTGTCTATTGCCCTTTCACGAACCAAGGATATATTGAAGAATCTTGGAGAAAATAAGCGTGAAGGTCAGATTGTAGTAGGTTTTTCAATGGAGACAGAGAATCTTATAGAGAATTCACAGGCTAAACTCCAAAAGAAAAATGTTGACATGATATGCGCCAATTCTATATCTACAGATGAAACAGGTTTTGGCGTAGATACTAATAAAGTGACGTTGATATTTAAGAATCATGTAGAAGAACTTCCTCTTTGTTCAAAAGAAGAAACAGCTGACATGATTCTCGACCAGATAATCAAGCTATGAAACTAATTATTGACATAGGCAACTCTACCATCGTTGTTGCAACGATAACTCCCACAGGAGAGGTTGACAAGACATGGCGTTTTAAGACCCTGAAGGATGAGACGGTTCGTTTCTTCCGTCATGAGTTATGGGCAGGATTCAAGAAACACAGCATGCTTGTAACAGATATTGATGATGTTGTGATAAGTTCTGTAGTGCCAGAGGTTAATGATGATGTAGCACAGGCTATATCGGACCTTACGGGCGTTATACCTCATTTCTTCTGCACTGCCGATGCTCTTAAATCATTAAAGGTAGATGTAGAATCTCCTTCTCAGTTGGGTAAAGACCGCATAGCCGATGCTATTGGCGCCATAGAGTTGTATGGTGCCCCAGCGCTTGTGTTTGATTTCGGCACAGCCACCACTGTTGGTATAATTGATGAACACAAAACCTTTATTGGGGGGATGATAATACCTGGTGTCAAGACTTCACTCAATGCCCTTAGCAACAGAGCTTCCCAACTTCCTGCAATTGATCTTGACAAACCTCGTCATATAGTTGGCAAAAACACTCTGGAATGTATGCAGAGCGGCATTCTTTATGGCACGGCAGCCATGATTGACGGTATCATAGAGCGCCTTTTGCCACTTATAAATTCTAACAACGTAAAACTCATAGCAACAGGAGGCATGGCACGTTATATAATACCATATTGCCAGCACGATATTATAATTGAGGAATTCCTGCAATTCAAGGGCATCCTTGTTGCTACAAGACAACAGAAATATAATCTTCACATAGTATGACGATAACAGCTGATAGTGGAAGTACCAAGACTACTTGGCTCTTCACAGACGATTTAAGGTCTGTAAGACTGACTACGCAAGGCATCAATCCATTTCATCAGTCAGAGGATGTGATGCGCCATATTATATGTGACGAACTGCTTAAACATCCCGAATTCCCTACTGATGCGTCTATTGAGGCAATATACTTTTATGGCGCAGGATGCACTAAGGAGAAATCACCTGTTCTAAAGGCTATAATCAAAGAGTCATTTCCTGTCGCGAAGGTTGAAGTTGATAGCGATATGTTAGGTGCAGCCAAGGCTTTGTTTGGTAATAGTGAAGGAATAGCATGTATTTTAGGCACGGGGTCCAACTCTTGTCTTTATGACGGCAACAATATTGTCAGTAATGTTTCTCCTATGGGCTATATCCTTGGAGACGAAGGCAGCGGAGCCGTACTTGGCAAGACCTTCATAAACCTATTATATAAAGGTGGACATGCTGAAGACATCAAGGCTTTTGAATCAACAACCCATCTTACTCAGGCAGACATAATACAAAGAGTTTATCGTGAGAAGATGCCTAACCGTTTCCTCGCATCTTTAGCTCCTTATATAGAGAGCGTGAAAGACACCCCTTGGGTGAATGATATGATAATAGACTGTTTCCGTTTGTTCTTCCGTCGCAATATTGCGCATTATAATCGTCCAGACCTTTGTTGCTCATTTGTTGGCAGCATAGCATTCTATTTCGAATCTGAACTTCGCATAGCAGCAAAAAAAGAAGGTTCTCTCATTGGAAAAATAATGAAAGAACCTCTTATATAGTCTCTTGACTTTAGTTTGCTAAGTTTGTAATCTTCTCTGCGCTTGTCACAGCCAAATTGCTGATTTTCAGTCTTGCGTAGTAGAACTCCTCGTTTGTTTCATCTGGAGAACCTACGCTGACTACAAACATCAGATAATTTCCTTCTGCCTTTTCGAAACTGATACCCAGTAACACACCATTCTCCTTGAATTCCTTAGGCAGAGCTGGAGCAAAGTTGGTCTTGGAAAATTTCTTCTCAAAGAACTTTGAACCATCTGCCCTTGTAATAACCACGTCAACAGAATTGTCATAGTATTCCTTATCGTGATTCTTCACTATGGGCAGTTCTTTGTCAGCCTTTCTGGTTATAGCATAGCTGTACTCAGAGTTCGAAATCCAAGATACTGACCCCGTCTGCTTGTCTTCGGGCATACTTTCTGGTCCTTCCTGTGGTTTTTCTATTACCTTTTCAACTATAATGTCCTCCTCCTGCTCCTTCTTTTTACAAGAAGCGATGCAGACGAGTGCAAGTAATGCTATTATAATTGTTCTGAGCATGCTGTATTGGTTATCAGTGATTGCTATCTGTTAATTATTCACCTATTCTCTCGATATATTTGTCTATATCCTGAGCGGCAACACTATTGATATATTTAACCTTGATGTCCTTATATATCTTGAGGGCTTCATCTTTCTTTCCCTGACTCTCCAGCAAGCGTGCTGCCTGAATGAGATATGTAGGAGAAAGAGAATTGTTCACACCATCCTCCACTTCGTCGTCAGCCATTTCTGCAGCCTTCTTCAGTGTGCTGATAGCCTTATCTATATTGCCAGTGTTTGCATAAGCATTTCCTAATGCTGCTGTTACAGCAGGACTAATCATAGCATCACCTTTAGTGGAAAACTCTTCCAAATACTTTACGGCATCCTGCCACTTACCCAACTGTGCGTATGCCAGTCCTGCATAAGCATTAGCAAGGTTTGCTGCATCAGTGCCACCATAGTTTTCTGTTACTGCAATCAGTCCCTCAGTCTGTTTGTCACCTGTGAGTGCTTTCTGATACTCACCCTGAGCAAACAGATCCTGCGCCTTAGCCAGCGCGGTAGAAGCTTTCTCCTCGCGAGGACCAGCGATGAATGTGTTGTAAACGATACAACCTGCAATCACAACGATTACAGCAACAACAGCAGCGATTATCTGCTTGCGATACTTCAGGAAGAATGCCTCCTGATTGTTCAATTCTGGCTGCTCTGGTGCAGCGCCCATTTTATTTGATTTAGCCATTATAAATTATGTTGATTTTCAATTTTAGGTGCAAAGATACAAAAAAAACTTTATCCTAGCAAATTATATAGCCAAAATTATTCTGTAGTGTTGTTGTACGTCTGTTCAAACCCACGAAGCAGGTTCACGTCTTTCTTTATCACAAAAACCTGACCGTCAGCTCCCTTAGCCTTCACCTGAACGTAATACACACCGTCTTTCACGTCTTTTCCGTTATACTTGCCGTCCCATCCGTCATTAACATCACTCCATTCGTATAGTTTCTGTCCCCAGCGGTTGTATATGGCAGCATGAAATTCCACTATACTCTGTACTTCCTTAGCCTTGTATTTTTCGTTGTAATCATCACCGTTAGGAGAAAAAGCATTGGGGAACACCAGTTTGCTGTCATAGGTTTTGACAGAGAATATATGCTGGTTGGTTCTGTTATACTCAGGAGTAATATCTATTCTTTTTATATAGTCATCATATCCAACTTCCACGTATCCTACGTAGGCTATGCTGTCTGTGCCTGACGTGCGGAAAGTGAAATCAACTGGGTTGGTAGGATTCACCGCATCGGGAATCTCCATCTGTCCACCCTGTTTCCATCTTCTCCATCCTCCATAGAATGTGGCATCGTCATAGTCTCTTGTCTCGCCCGTAGCATCTTGATACACCATTTTGACAGTCATCTTTGCCGTTATAGGTGCCGACCCCTCATAGTGCTGGTCTTTGGATGCTACTGGTTCGCCTGTTCCATCTGTTACTTCCCAGGTGAAAGAAAGGTATGGCTCAGAATCAGCCAATAAGGTAACTGGTGTGCTGATGAGCAAAAATATAAATATGAGTTTGCGCATAAGAAACTAATTATTTTGTGGCAAAATTAGTAATAAATTTTGATTAACCTTCGCTTTTTTGAGAAAAAAGTTGTATTTTTGCACTTTGAAAACAAGATTTAATCTATGGTAAAGAATTTTTTAATCTTTCTTACAACATTTTTGGTTGTAGCATCAGCAGCAATGGCACAAGGGGTGCAACCCTCAGCCGCTACAGCCAAGAACTCCATAAACGTGGGTGTGATGCTGCCACTGCACGATATTGATGGTGACGGCCGCAGAATGACGGAATACTATCAGGGAATGCTGCTCGCAGTAAAAGAACTGAAGAAAGAGGGTATGAATATTAACGTACGCGCATGGAATCTGCCTATTGACGCAGACCCTCGTGCCACACTGCTGCAGGATGGTACCACCACATGCGACATTATCTTCACTCCACTCTACACTAAGCAGGTGAAGGTGTTGGGCGATTTCTGTCGTGCATATAAGATAAAGATGGTTATTCCATTCTCTATAAATGGTAATGAAGTGGATAAGAACCCTCAGATTTATCAGGTATATCAGTCGCCAGACGAGATGTACACTACTTCTATACAGAGAGTGGCTGAAGATTTCACTCAGTATCATCCTGTTTTCATAGATTGTAATGACACCACATCAAGGAAGGGTCCTTTTACCTTCGGACTGAGGAAAGTGTTGGAGGATAAGGGTGTACAGTATAACATTACAAACCTCCGTTCTTCAGAGGAAATGTTTGCCCGCTCTTTCTCTCTTACCCAACCTAATCTCGTGATACTCAACACTGGACGTTCACCTGAAATGCGCATAGCACTTGAGAAACTTGATGCTCTTGTGAATGCCAATCGTAATGTTAGTATCACCCTTTTTGGCTATACCGAATGGCTTTTGTATGCAAAATTTAATAAAGAAAAATTTGCCAAGTATAACACCTACATCCCAACTAATTTCTATTACAACGAGATGTCAGGCAATACACAGCGTTTCGCTCAGAACTATCGTAATGCCTTCCATCATGACATGATGAATGCCCTACCCCATTTTGCTGCTACAGGCTATGACCATGCTATGTATTTTATCGGAGGCAAGACACAGTGGATGCAGACTCCGTTGAAATTTATCAAGACCCATAATGGTGGTTATCGTAACAAGGCATTTATGCTTATTCACTACAAACAAGATGGAGGTATAGATGCGTTACAATATTAAATATCTCCTTTCCGCACTTTTTGTTTTCCTTGCCTTCTCAGTACAGAGCGCAAGAGGTCAGGTGGGTGACTATCGTCACGTGTGGGCTATAGGCGTTAGCGGCGGTGTGGCTCTTAACAGTATAGGCTTCACCCCAGAGGTGTCGCAGAATATGCATAATGGCTACTCATTTGGTATCACTGCACGATATACCAGCGAGAAGTACTTCTCTACTATCTGCTCCATACAGACCGAAGTGAATATTTCACAATTGGGTTGGAAAGAAGATATCAAAACACTCAGTGGTGGCGATGTTATAAACCCTGAGACTGGAGTTGCTGAACAATATAAGCGTGACATTACCTACTTACAGATTCCTATTATGGCTCACCTTGCCTGGGGCAAGGAGAAAAATGGCATCAATGCCTTCATCAATGCCGGTCCGCAGTTGGGCTTTTTCCTTAGTGAAAAAACAACTAAGAATTACAACAAACCATACACCAAGGATAATTTCCCTGATTATGTAGGCGGAGAAGAGCGTGTGAGCGTCGAGGTGGCACAGGAGGATATGCCCATAGAGCGTAAGTTTGACTACGGCATCGCTGTGGGCGGTGGCATAGAATGGGATATCCGTCGCATCGGAAGATTCTCTCTTGAAGGACGCTATTACATAGGATTGGGTAATATCTATGATGATTCTAAGAAAGACGAGTTTGGCAAATCCAATCATGGTACCATATTCGTCAAACTGGCATACCTGAAAGACCTCTGAATACCTTAACTTAATTTTGGACGAACTTGAATTCATAAATGTATGGGGGGCAAGAACGCACAACCTCAAGAATGTTGATGTGCAAATCCCTCGCAACAGCCTGACTGTCATCACTGGACTATCAGGCTCTGGCAAGTCGTCGCTGGCTTTCGACACCATACTGGCTGAGGGTCAACGTAGGTATATTGAGACCTTCTCTGCCTACGCCAGGAATTTTCTTGGGGGTATGGAGCGTCCTGATGTTGACAAGATAACAGGACTTTCGCCAGTCATCTCCATCGAACAGAAGACCACCAACAAGAATCCCCGTTCTACTGTGGGCACCACCACCGAGGTGTACGACTACCTTCGTCTTCTCTTTGCCCGTGCAGGAACAGCCTACAGCTGGGCTACAGGTGAGAAGATGGTGAAATATACTGAGGAACAGCTGGCTGACATGATTGAGGAGAAGTATGCAGGTAAGGGCATATACATCCTCGCCCCCTTGGTCAGAAACAGAAAAGGTCACTATAGGGAACTCTTTGAACAGATGATAAAAAAAGGTTTCCTTCAGGTGCGTATTGATGAAGAACTGCAAGACCTTGTCTCAGGCATGAAGCTCGACAGGTACAAGAACCACAACATCGAGGTTGTGATAGACAAGTTCAAGGTGCAGAATAACGAAGACGACAAGGGTAAGGCTAACCGTTTGAGAAAGAGCATAGAAGTTGCTATGCGCCAAGGTGACGGACTCATTATGATAATGGAAAAGGACTCTAAGGAAGCCAAGTATTTCTCTAAACGCCTTATGTGTCCTACAACGGGAATGGCTTACAAAGACCCAGCCCCAAACATCTTCTCTTTCAATTCTCCTGAGGGTGCCTGTCCTTACTGCAAAGGACTTGGTGTAGTGGATATGAATGATCCATTGGCAACTATAGATTATCAAGAGGATATCTCTCCTGCTAAGGCTAAGGATGATGAGGACAGTGACACCACATACACTCTATGTCCAGCTTGTAACGGTGCCCGTCTGAGTCAGGAGTCGCTATCCTACAAGATTTGGGATAAGAATATCTCCGAACTCTCTAATATGGATATCGACGAACTGAACGACTGGCTCTACGAGGCTCCTAAGCACATGGAGAATAAGGAGAAAAAGATATCAGAAGAAATCCTCAAGGAGATACATACACGCTTGCAGTTTATGCTTGATGTGGGACTGCATTACATTTCTCTTAGTCGCCCTTCTGTTTCACTCTCTGGTGGCGAAAACCAGCGCATTCGTCTTGCCACACAGATAGGTTCTCAACTGGTCAACGTGCTATATATCCTTGACGAGCCTTCTATAGGTTTGCATCAGCGTGATAATGAACGTCTTATCAACTCCCTTAAACAGTTACGCGACCTTGGCAACACCATCATCGTTGTTGAGCATGATGAGGATATGATGCGTAATGCCGACTACGTGGTTGACATAGGTCCTGGAGCAGGCAGAAAGGGTGGTTATGTGGTGTTTCAGGGTACTCCCGCCACATTGTTAAAATCTGACACCCTCACTGCATCCTATCTTAATAAGAAAAAGAGCATAGAACTGCCCCCAGAGCGTCGCAAAGGTAATGGCAAAAGTATAAGCATTCATGGGGCAAGCGGCAATAATCTGAAGCATGTCGATGTTACCTTCCCTTTAGGCAAACTTATTGTGGTGACAGGTGTCAGTGGTTCTGGCAAATCTACTCTCATAAATGAAACTCTCCACCCTATCCTCGCCCAGCAGCTGTATAAGTCGCTCAAGCAGCCTATGCCATACGATAGTGTTGAGGGTATAGAGAATATTGATAAAGTGGTGTGTGTGGATCAGAGTCCCATAGGCAGAACTCCACGCTCTAATCCTGCCACCTACACAGGTGTATTCTCTGATATCAGGTCGCTCTTTGTCAACCTGCCAGAGGCAAAGATAAGAGGTTATAAACCTGGACGTTTCTCTTTTAATGTGAAGGGAGGCAGATGTGAAACCTGCGGAGGCAACGGCTATCGCACTCTTGAGATGAATTTCCTGCCCGATGTGTATGTGCCTTGTGAGGTGTGTCAGGGCAGGCGCTATAATCGTGAAACTCTCGAAGTGAGGTATAAGGGAAAGAGCATTTCAGATGTGCTCGATATGACCATCAATCAGGCTGTAGAATTCTTTGAAGCGATACCTAAGATTCGTCAGAAACTCAAGACGTTACAAGATGTAGGTTTAGGCTATATTAAGGTGGGTCAGTCATGTAATACACTCTCTGGTGGTGAGAGTCAGCGAGTGAAGCTCGCCACCGAACTGTCTAAACGTGATACAGGCAAGACATTCTACATTCTCGACGAACCCACCACAGGTTTGCATTTTGAAGACATTAGGGTGCTAATGCTTATTCTTCAACGACTCGTAGATAAGGGCAATACCGTATTGATTATTGAACACAACCTTGATGTAATAAAACTTGCCGACCATATAATTGATATGGGACCAGAAGGCGGTCGTGGTGGCGGACAGGTTGTTGTGACAGGCACTCCAGAGGAGGTGGCACGATGCAAAGCCAGTAAGACATCAAGATTTCTCAAACCACTTCTTTGAATCTTACAACCGCTCCACGTGCGTAAATAAAATAGGTGCAAAATTTGTCTGTTTGACAATTTATTATTACCTTTGTCCGTGAATTTCTATTGAATCAGCATTCCATGGAGGGTGATCATATAACTATCAATCGCTGGCTAATCCCTTTCTCTTGGCTCTATGGCTTAGGTGTTGGGATAAGAAATCTTCTTTTCGATACAGAGGTGTTGAAAAGCAGAAAATTCTCTGTACCAGTAATTTCGGTTGGCAACATCACCGTAGGCGGTTCAGGCAAGACACCACACGTGGAATACCTCGTGAAGTTGTTACATAACAGAGTGAAAACGGCAGTTCTCTCCAGAGGTTACAAACGTAAGTCTAAAGGTTTTTTTTTAGCCGACGACAATACCAAGATGGAACAGATAGGTGACGAGCCTTATCAGATTCATAAGAAATTTCCCAATGTCTATGTGGCTGTTGACCCCAACCGTTGTCATGGTATCGACACCTTGCTTGCCACCCCTCAGACGAGTGGTCTTGATGTAGTGTTGCTCGATGATGCCTTTCAGCATCGTTACGTGAAGCCTGGCATAAACATCCTGCTGACTGATTATCACCGCATAATTACAGATGACATCCTTTTACCTGCTGGCAGACTGCGTGAACCCGTAAATGGCAAGGACAGGGCCGACATCGTGATAGTCACTAAGTGTCCTACCGAGATGAAGCCTATGACCTATCGTGTGCTTCAGCGCAATATGAATCTCTTTCCTTACCAGCATCTCTTCTTCACTACACTCAACTATTGTCCTCTGCAGCCTGTATTCCCTGAGGCAAACTACATACCTGCTATCGACTTTAATGTCAAGCCGTCTGAGGATGACGCACTACCCCTACCCCATGCCTTGCTTATTACTGGCATAGCATCACCTCGTCAGATGCTTGAAGACATCAAACCCTATTGCAAATCCATAACCCACATATCCTTTGCTGACCATCATAACTTCACGCCTTCTGATGCAGAGTCTATCAACTTTGCATACAAGATGATGCCAAAGCCTGGTATCATTATCACAACAGAGAAGGATGCTGTGAGAATGACAGACCTCAAAGGACTTTCAACCAAAGTGAGAGAAAACCTCTATTACCTGCCTATAGATATTAAGTTCTTGCAGGATGATGGAGAGAAGTTTAACCAATTGATTCTAGACTATGTACGGAAAAATTCAAGAAACAACATCCTGGCTCAAGCAACAAATACAGTTGCAAGCCCCAACAGCCTCCCTACCTCAAATAGCAATAATACTGGGAACGGGTTTGGGAACACTGGCAGAGCAAATAGAGACCTCTTTGGAAATCCCGTATAAGGATATCCCTAATTTTCCTGTCTCTACCGTTGAGGGACACGATGGCAAACTCATCTTCGGACGTTTGGGAGGTAAGGAAATCCTTGCCATGAAGGGACGCTTTCATTATTACGAAGGCTACTCTATGAAGGAGGTCACCTTCCCTGTCCGTGTTATGTATGAGTTGGGCATCAATGTACTCTTCGTCAGCAACGCAGCAGGCGGAGCCAATGCTTCATTTAGGGTTGGCGACCTTATGATTATTACCGACCACATCAATGGTTTCCCTGACAATCCGCTCAGGGGTGCTAATATCCCTACTGGTCCGCGCTTCCCCGATATGCATGATGCATATAACCCAGAGTATGTTGCCCTCGCTGATTCTATAGCCGAGGAACATAACATGCGTCTGGTTCATGGCACTTATTATGGCACTCAAGGTCCGTCTTACGAGACTCCAGCCGAATACAAGGCTTTCCACCTGTTGGGAGCCGATGCTGTGGGTATGAGTACCGTTCCTGAGGTTATCGTTGCCCGCCATTGTGGCATTAAGGTCTTTGGCGTGTCTGTAATAACCAATATGGGCATATCTGATGAAGCTGAGATAGCCACCCACGAAGAAGTGCAGGAGGTGGGAAATAGCGTACAGCCTCGCATGACCCTCCTCATAACACAGATGTTGGAAAAAATAGAATTATAATGCATTCTTCACTCTTTATTCTTCATTATAAAATCACATGGAAATAGCCAAGTTAGGAGAATTCGGTCTGATAGACCACCTTACAAAAGACATACAACCCAAGAACCCATCAACCATCAAGGGCGTTGGTGACGATTGTGCCGTATTGCATTTTGCCGATACCGAGACCCTTGTAACATCTGATATGCTGATGGAGGGCATACACTTCGACCTTACCTATGTTGACATGAAGCACTTAGGCTATAAGTCGGCTATGGTCAATATCAGCGACATATTCGCTATGGGCGGTTCGCCAAAGCAGATTGTGGTCTCTCTTGCCATATCCAAGCGCTTTCAGGTTGAGGATATACAGGACTTTTACGACGGACTGAAGATGGCTTGCGACAAGTGGCAGGTTGACATCGTTGGAGGCGATACCACCTCGTCAAAGACTGGTCTCGCTATCTCTATCACCTGCATAGGTGAGGCTAAGAAGGAAGACATCATCTATCGTGATGGTGCCAAGGACACCGATTTGATTTGCGTCTCTGGCGACCTTGGAGCAGCTTATATGGGACTGCAGTTGCTCGAACGCGAGAAGAATGTTTATTACCAGCAGTTGCAGGAAGGCAAACTGAGCAAGGATGAGCCTTGGAATCCAGACTTTGCAGGCAAGGAGTACCTTATTCAGCGCCAGTTGCAGACTGAGGCTCGTGGCGATATTATCAAGAAGCTGCGTGAGTCAGGTATCCGTCCTACCTCTATGATGGATATCTCTGACGGCTTGTCTTCTGAGCTTCACCACATCTGCAAGCAGTCGGGCACAGGATGCCGAGTGTATGAAAACACCCTGCCTATAGACTATCAGACGGCTCTGATGGCTGAGGAACTCAATATGAATGTCACCACATGTGCACTTAACGGAGGTGAAGACTACGAATTGCTCTTCACCTGCCCTATCGGCGATAATGACAAACTCCAGAGTATGGAGGGTATAAAGGTGATAGGCTATATGACCAAACCCGACTTCGGACTCAAGCTCATAGCTCGTGACGGAGGCGAGTTTGAACTCCTTGCTCAGGGATGGAACCATGCGAGAGATTAATAATAATTAGTAATTAGTAATTAGAAATTAAAAGTTCAGTATTTGAATTAAATTCAAAAAAAATAATACATTATGAAACCAACACTTTTTCTCCTTGCTGCAGGAATGGGAAGCCGCTACGGTGGCTTAAAGCAGCTTGATGGCGTAGGTCCTAATGGTGAGACCATCATGGACTATAGTATTTATGATGCAATACAGGCTGGCTTCGGCAAGGTTGTATGGGTTATCCGTAAGGATTTCGAACAGCAGTTCCGTGAGCAGATACTGTCTAAATACGAAGGCAAGATACAGTGCGAACTGTGTTTTCAGGAGCTTGATGCCCTGCCAGCAGGTTTCAGCGTGCCAGAAGGCAGACAGAAGCCTTGGGGCACCAACCACGCCATCCTCATGGGTAAGGACGTGATAAAGGAGCCTTTCTGCGTCATCAACTGCGACGATTTCTATAATCGTGACTGCTTCATGGTGATAGGCAAATATCTCTCTTCTCTGCCTGCAGATGCCAAGGGCAAGTATGCTATGGTAGGTTTCCGCATCGGCAACACCCTCTCTGAGAATGGTACCGTTTCACGCGGTTTGTGTTCTAAGGATGCTGAGGGCAACCTCACCACCTGCGTTGAGCGCACCAAGATAGCACGTCAGGCTGATGGTTCAGTGGCTTATCGTAAGGACAACAAGGAAGACGGCGACTGGGTAAACGTAGATGAGAACAGTCCTGTGAGCATGAATGTGTGGGGTTTCACTCCTGACTACTTTGAGTATTCAGAGCAGATGTTCAAGGAGTTCCTCTCTGACCCAGCCAATATGTCTAATCCCAAGTCGGAGTTCTTCATCCCTATGGTAGTCAACAAGATGATAAACGACGGCACAGCTACCTGTAAGGTGCTCGACACTACCTCTAAGTGGTTTGGAGTAACATATTCCGAGGACCGTCCTGACACCGTTGCTCGTATAGCAAAACTCGTGGCTGACGGTGTATATCCACAAAAACTCTTTTAAATGAATATTGACTTACTGACAAATGACGAGGTTGCGAGTCTGCGCAGCCTCGTCAATAACTCTACAAACATAGTAAACATCTGTCACACCAATGCCGATGGCGATGCTCTCGGCTCAGTCCTTGCGTGGGCAGAATACCTCAAGCAGCAAGGCAAGGACGTCACAGTCATAGTGCCTGATATGTATCCTGACTTCCTTCAGTGGTTGCCAGGCACACAGAGCATCGTGCGCTTCGACAAGAAGAAAGATGAGGCAACCCAACTGTTGAAGGATGCCGACCTCGTTTGCTGTATGGACTTCAATACCCTCTCGCGCTCTTCTGAAGAGATAGAGCGGGTTTTGCTCGAAGCCCATAAGCCCCTTCTGCTCATTGACCATCACCTCTCCCCCAGCAACAATTATGAACTGTCACTCTCCTATCCTACTATGAGCAGTACGGCAGAGGTGGTTTTTCGCTTGATATGGCAACTTGGTGGCTATGAGAGTATGACCAGGAATATGGCTGTCAATATTTATTGTGGTATGATGACCGACACAGGTGGTTTCACCTTCAATTCCTCTCGTCCTGAGATATTCTTCATCATCTCTCAGCTCATAGCCAGAGGTATAGACAAGGACAAAATCTATAGGAATATCTATCATGTGTTTAGTGTTGACCGTCTGCGACTTACGGGTTATATCCTCTATCAGAAGATGAAGGTGCTCACCCCTCTTCGTGCGTCCTATTACACTATCTCGCGCGAAGAGCAGAAACGCTTCCATTTCATAAAAGGCGATGCAGAGGGATTGGTCAATCTCCCACTCCAGATTAAGGGTCACCGACTCTCTATCTCTATGCGTGAAGACACGGAGAAAGACAACCTCATCTGGATTAGTCTCAGGTCTGTTGACGATTTCCCCTGCAACAAAATGGCTGAGGAGTTCTTCAATGGCGGAGGACATAAGAATGCCTCTGGTGGCAAACTCTACTGTTCACTCGACGAAGCAGAGAAAATAGCTCGCAAGGCAATACAGGCATACGCAAAAATGTTATAAAAAAAGAATAGTGGTTGGCTTCTTATCGGTCAACCACTATTGTTTCTCATAAAGTCCTTTTCGCATTATGAAAATACCATAATGGTAAATCCATAATGCTGTAGATAGATTTTTTACTTCACCACTTTCCTTGTGGTTCCGTCACTCATCTTGAGGATGTTCAATCCCTTTTGAGGCTGAGAGAACTGCTTGCCATCGAGGGAATAATATTTCGCTTCATTAGTATTAGAAGCGGAAACATCTTTAACTGCCGTTTCATCCATCTCTACTATATTTACAAAGTTCTTCCAACCAGTTGTAGAAAGATACTTGTCTTTCGTACCAAAAGGAACATACAGTGTAGCATTAGAATAGTTCGAATTATCGAAGTTTGAACCTATAACGCTTGCAGGCTCCTCTATGTAACTACATACCGATGTCAGTCCTGAGCAACCTGAGAAAGCATGATATTCTATGCTTGTCACGCTGTTAGGGATAGTGATAGAGGTCAGTCCTGAGCAACCAGAGAAAGCCCATTCTCCTATGCTCGTCACGCTATTAGGGATGGTTATAGAGGTCAGTCCTGAGCAACCATCGAAAGCATAATTTCCAATGCTCGTCACACTGTTAGGGATGGTAATAGAGGTCAGTCCTGAGCAATATTTGTATTTACAAATCGTTTTATATCAACAACTTGCAAATTAAACGGTAGAAAAGTGATCACGCAGATTCTATAGATGGGAGAAATGATGAAAATTTAACGTTTTTAACTTTTATTAGGGCCCCCTGAATTCAAATTAATAACACAACAACTTTATAATTGTTTTGTTCTCTCCATATTTCTGTCTGTATAATTCGACTGTCATTTTGTTACTTTGCAATAGCTGGCACGGCTCTTGCATAATGCATATTGTGTATTGGGCACTCACGAGCCTATGATTTTATATCAGGATAACGTGACTGGGCTTTTTTTGACGCTTCCCCCATGAAAAACTGAAGATAAGAGATAATAAACTTGTTTAACTATTAGGGTAAAAAGATTATGGCTGAAAGAGACACTATCAAATACCAAATAAAAGATGGTAACGAGATTGTTTATTACGGCATAACTAACGACCTGGAACGTCGCGAGCAGGAACATCGTAGTGAGGGTATGGACTTCACTTCTATCGAAAAGATAGGAAATGTTACAACTCGTGACGCAGCTGGCGATTGGGAAGAAGAACGCATTAAGCATTACATGAGCCAGCATAGTGGTCGTAGGCCAAGATACAATCAAAACGATACTGGTAAGTAAAGATTTTAATGTTCTTTGCTCACATCGTGTAGCAGCACGATAAAGAGCCTTATCAAACGACTGTCGGCATGCACCACGGCAGTCGCTATTTTTATAAATGTTGTTTGATTTATTTTATTGTATATAATTGTGCCACACATCTGACTAAAGAAGCTACAACTGCATTACGCAAGGTTAATATAATTGTAATCTCAATTATTGCGTGACGCTCTTATATAGGGGGAACGCCACGGATTTCAGGGTTTTAACGTATATTGTCACCATCTTTTAATTTGTTTTCAATTATTTCGATTCGTATCATGAACTATTTGCACGAACTTTAATGTCCAAACCATAAGTTATTCAGATATAACCCACTTTCTCAAGATGTCTTTGCCTTCATGCTTCAAAATACCTTTCTTCTCCAAAGCAGAAAGGTCACGTTCGATGGTGCGCTGGCTCACCGACAAAGTCTCCGACACGTCTCCGTCATAGTCTCCGACATTTTGTGTGTCGGAGGAGGCGAAGATAACGGTCTGGAATTGGGTCGGAGTAGATTTGAACTTGGGCTTTAGCTCGTCCTTATAACCTTCCAAGGCTTTGGTCTCATTACAGATGCGTGTGAGTCCACTGCCTCGTTTCTCCATGTAGTCAAGTTGAGCCATTACGTTTGCAAGTATGGGATTGCGCCTTTCAGAAGACACATCTTTGATGTCCAAATCCTGTGTCCTTTATTGTTTCATTACTGCATCATGCCTCGCGCCCCTTCATAAGAGCAACTCTCAGCACCTACTTTCTGTGCTTCATTTAGAGCTGTTTCCAAATCTGATTCTAAGAGATTGCATATTCCGAACATTACTTTGTTTTTGAACAAATTATTAATCAAGGCAGCCGCTGTCCAGTCACCCGCACCAGCTGTATCCACCACTTTTTCATTTGCAATAGGTTCCAAGTGCTTCCAATCGCCACTCAAGCGGTAGCTCAAGCCCTTTGCTCCTTGCGTCTGGATAAACAGCTTATCCTTATAGTCTTTAAACTGGTTAATCTCTTTTATCCTCTGTTCCGAGAACTTGACTATATCAGACACCTCAACACATTTGTAGAACAGGCTGACATTACCTCCTCTGCTAGAAGGCTCAAAGAATATCACCGAACCCTTTTCCTTGAATGTAGTGGCTAGCTTCAAGATCGCGGGTGAAACCCTGTCAAAGAAGAATACCTTTGGCACAAAGTCTATCCTCTCAATCACCCCATTTGCCTGTTTCAGCGTCAGCGACTTGAAGTCCAGATAGAACCGTCCGATATTGTTGCGCGATTCAAACTTATGCGTGGGAATACCGTCCTTGTTAATGAAGTTACGCTGCACGATCACCGGTGTCTTACCGTCTTGGGTAGAGACAAAATCAGTGTGTACGCGGTGCTTTTTCATGTCATCCAGCACTCTCACCCCGTCTTTCGTCCCATCCAAACGGGCTATGGGATAAGCATCCCAACCCATGTGGGAGAGAATCATCATCACATTACCGCATGTGCCACCCACGTAATAGGATATAGGGACTCTTTGCCCGTCCCATATCAAAACATCCAGGCAAATCAGACCTGCTCCAACTACTATATTATTTGTTTCAAGTTTCATGATTCAAGTTTCAAAATTCAAGTTTCAAGATTCAAACTACAGGATTAAGCCTCTCCACCAATTCCGCTTTCACCTTTTCCCACGCCACCTGAGGGTCATACTCCACCTGTGGCCCAAGAATCATTTCCGTGTCCGTCAAGAATTCCTCATCCTGTAGTTTCCCGTCCATATTCAACAAAAACTCTTTGTATGTTGGCAAGTGAGACGCTGTAAAGCCCAGATACCGCTCATAGCTCTCCATCACTTTCACTTTATTCAACTCAGGGCGCATTGACAGAATCTTCCACAGGTCAAACAAATCACGTCCTTTTCTCCGCTGATACACAGCCCTCAGTTTCGTCCCTGTCAACTCTGCTAACTCATAGGTCAGCACCTCGCATGTACCTTTGAACCACGTACTATTCACTTCAAAAGGCTCTCTTACCATTGGATATACCGAGAAATGCTCCTTGCAGTTAATCTCCACCTTCAAGTGAATCTCCCCCGCATCCATATCCGTCGGTTGCACCTTGAACACCAGCGTATTGTTGTGCTTCTTCTGCTTCACCACCGGCTCACCCAGCCAAGCCAAAGCATCCCGCAGATGGTCAATCGTCTCTTTGATGGGTTCCGCCTGCACTTGTACAAGGTCGATGTCTTCCGAGTATCTGGGCTGCGGCTTCAGATACAGCTTACCTAATGCCGTGCCGCCTCTGAATGCCAGATGCTCCGCAAGAAATGCATCGCTATAGATAGACACTAACGCACGGCAGACTATCAAATCCTGTTCGATGAATTTATTCACCACCCACGGGGCCTGCTCGCTCCATTCCGTAATATATCGCTCTGGTATCATAACTCGTCAATCTCTATGGTTTCGTTCACAATAATTCTCCACTTGGCGTTTCTTTCGCCCCCCTCGCTACTCTTTCCAGCCTTTAAAGGCACATACTGGAGTGCGAAACCGGAACACTTCAACAGACTGTACACCGACTCTGCCGCTTCTCCTTCCTCCAGCACCTCGTCCAGAATGTAGCCCAGACGTTGCAGACTGGTTACAGGCACTTCCTTCACGAAGTCAGCCCCTAAACGCCCGAAATCCAGTTTCTCAGCCAGTTCAGCCAGAACAGTGGCTGCCCGCGAAACGCTCCCTGTCTTTGCCTGATACGTAAGCAAATCCACTGCCGTCAGTTCAGGACACGACACGTTAATGTAGCCCGTCCGCGTCTGCCGTCTCTCCACATATGTCTCAGGAATATGACTTTTGCAGAAATAATGCGTAAGGTACTTCTCTCCCTTCTTGTCGCGCATGGCGGGAGGCTCTATCATCACGCTGAACCGCAGCGGAACCTGATGCGAAGCTCCGTGATAACTTGCCGCACTCAACAGAGCCACATAGTATTTGCGTCCCAGATGGTGCATCATGTCGTCTAAGTAAAACGACTGCGGCACAGCCCCGCGCAGCACATACTCATCTGGCACAATGACGTAGAAGCCGCGCATGGGCGACATAATCCGTCTCTTGCTCACCTCCCTGGTCAGAGCACGCGCAATGCTACCAGCGCTCATTTCAGAAAATACCTGCGCCACCTCATTGTGTGTGAAGGTGTAATTGCCTCTAAGCGGCTTATCATATATCCAGTTTGCAATGCTTGCCATTATCTCGCATTCATTATTTTGTTTGCAAAGATAGACATTTTTTGTCTAACTACGCAAATCAATAACGATAATCTGATCTTTTTATTGTAGCTTATTTATATTTTTGACCTGAATCAATTTTCATTATAAGCCTCACCTGTTATCCAGAGGAGAAATGGTTCACTTTCCTTATTCAACTCTTCAAACTCAAAGGCATCATCTATCTCGTAACTGGTTGAGCTTACATTGTATATAGCCACACTATCATTGTGCTCAATACCAACCAACAATGCACCCATCGATAGTAGTTTACTTGTCAGCAACGCGATGCCAAAACACACATGATCACTTATAGGTTTAAGCGTATCATTATGTCCCTTCATCAAGTTCAATATTTTTCTATACAGCTCAAAGGGATTTTGTTCGTCCGCATATGTAAAGTTTTGTGCAGATGTCAAATGATGATCAGAGAAGAATTCGTGATACTCCTGCATAAGGTTATCAGAACGACGAGGATTCTTTGAAGGGAAGGGTAAAACTGGAAACATATCAGATGGCTGAAAGTGATTATAAATCCTGTTCAAAATAGCCAAATTGTGCTCACCCATCAAAGGAATTAATATATTGACTCTGTCAAGTACAGACTCCCTATTAGACATGGCTTTAAAGCCTACTAATGGTTCAATACTTTCGTTACTGATATTTTTCTTTATTTTTTCATCAATCTTCCAATTCTCAGAGACAGCGAAGAACATGTTCTTTGTCTTGTCATCCTTCAGCTTTCGGTAAAGGGATTTAGCAATATTGAAATAAAATGACCTGGGCAAAGAACTGGCGTCTAGAATGATGTCATTATAACCACTAAAGTCCATATTAAGAATTTCCAGGCTCATTTTAGATATGCGCTTATCCCATATCAACTTGGAATCAACTGGTATATCCCTTACGACAAAACCATATTGAACCTGCAATTCTTTTAGATGCTGAACATTTAACTTGTATAACTTCTTTTTCTCTTTATGGTCGTCATCGCCATCTGGAAAGTCAAAAGTTATGCAGTCAATACGCAATCCTTGAACAGAACTTAGTAACAACTCCAACACATTATTCATACGTGGATCAAAGCCCTTTCCCAGAAAGAAGAGAACCTTTGAGTCGTGTTTATCCTTATAGAACTCCACCCAAAATTTCTTTAACTCTTTGGGCTTATGATACATCACATAAGACTCCCACTTATTGTGCATATCTTTACTCATTTTTACTTGCTTATCCATTGTTTAAGTTGGCTCAAAGGCAATTTACGCCAACCGCCTCTTCGCAAAGGGATATTCGCATGGGCACACAACCAGTAATTAAGATAAAATACCGTCCAGTTTTGCCCTTTTTCGCCTTGTGTATGTGGATCTTTCTCCAAAAGATTAAAAGCCATACAGTCTCTCAGTAAAAGTGCCACCTCGCTATTCTTCTCATCCTGAAACCAGAAACCATCATAACCATATCTTCCGGAATTCTCTTCCTTGACGGCAAAACCACTTACAGTTCGGTACGAATAACTATCGGAATAGGTTTGTTCCTTACAGAAAGATATTACTTGATTCAAAAATGCATATATTTTGTTTCCTCTAGGCAAACGTTTGATTTCTTCAAAGCGTTTCTTACAAAAGGACTTAATAATACTATCCTGCGTTTCAGGTTCCAAAGCATAATTTGCAGAATCCATAATTTTCTTTGCTAATAGAACCTCAAACATTCTGGAGGACAAATGAAGGAAAAGTTCAATATTTCCTGCTGATAGGTTTATTAATGTCTGTGAGCCGTAATACTGAGGTAGTCTCTTTATTTCACCAGGCAACAAATCAGCTGCAAGAGGAGATAATTCCATTAGGATTCCCTGTATTTCTTCTTCACTATACTCAAAAAGTCTAGCTGACTGACGTGAGGCATATATTAACAAAGCGCGACTATGGAGTGCTTTCTCATACGGTTCTTCTTTCTGTATAGCCTTAATACCTTCAGCATAATTATCATAAACAGGCAGTGCTTTTAATTGAGTTAGATACTCCACACTCTTTTCGTTGTATTCATCCGTATAATTGACGGTTGAGATTTCCGAAAGGTACGTAAACAGGTCAATGCCGTCTTCTGATTGTTTAGAGCGAATAGATGCCGTAGTAGTGGCCATTCTATTGAAGAGACTTTGAGACAAAGTATCCAACTTTATCACTTGAAAATCACGATCCATTATATTATTGTCGCTCAGGATCTCAACAGAACTGAGTGATTCCATACGTTCTGCAAGCCACAAGGTTGCCTTTTGGCGCATTCCTGCTACCTCATCACGAATAATCTTCTGCTGGTTATCTGACAACTTATGTCCATCATCAAATTGAAAGATGAACTCTTCGCATAACGGCTTGTTATCAAATCGGAACCAAGTAGCTTTCATAGCGCTTAACGCAAATAATCTTATGTTTCCTTTGAATCCACCTTCCGGCGGCAGGAAGCTATCAAGGAACTCGCATACGCGACCTTCTTTGTCTGCAGCCCAGTCTAATAATTCCTTACCAGTATAAAATGCTTTGATGGCTCCCAACTCTGGAATTGGTTCCTCAGGTGTAAAAACCAATCTGTCTAAATCAGTGTATTTAACACCAGCCAGTGTCATACATGTTTTCAGGGTTGCGAGCACAATTCTTGCATTAAGCAATGACAGAAATATACTTGTTTGCTCAGCTTCGCTGAACTGCTCGTCTTCCAATAATTTGTACTCACGTCCCATCTGTAGATAGACACCACACTTTTGTATCTGCTCTCCATTACGCACTTCCAACTTCTTCAATTTTTTGAAGATAACCGGATAGTTAGTCTTAGTTACCTTTTGTAGAACTGATGGTGAGAATAGCCGTAATAGTGTGGTCTTACCTGCACCCGGGGTACTCATTATATAGGTAAGTGTACCCCATAGCGTGTCATTCTTATAGTTATCCTCCAAATAGGACAAGGGTTCTACAGAAAACAAGTCCAGGAACCTTTCATCAGTCTCTATTCGTTCAGAGACCCGTATGGAAAATGGATTCTTATAACTCATACGGATTAGTGACGGCTAATGCGTGGAAATAAGCCACGGAATTGATTGGAATCCTGCCAAAGTATAGGCAGTGAGTTGTTTGGTGTATTGTGAGATAGCACTAAAGGAAGAGCGCATTCGTCAAATCCGAGGTATGGATGAGTAGTATTGCCCACCTTATATGCATCACTCTCGGTAACTTCATCGGTGAGATATTGTGGTTTCTTGAGAACTGCCATCAAATCAACATCTGTAATAATGGAATTGCTCAATTCATTTTCAAGTTCTTGAACGATGTGTATCTCGAAAGTCACTTTTTTCTTAAACTGTCGCGACTTCAAATAGCTTTTTAGTCCATTTTCTATATTGGCTTTAGCTTTTTGAGTGGCCATACAGAAAAAAATGTCTATATGAATAACGTTATGATTAGGATCAAGTACAAAACTCAAATGCTTCTTATCTTCTATGCCTGTTTTCTTTTTTCCCTCTGTTGCTATCTTATTCTCAGCACAAAGCTGATCAATTATCTTAGTAAGCTTGCCCTTGTATTTCTTTTCTTTTTTGTCATAGCGCACAAAACTCTTACCGCTAGCAGTAAAGTCGTCAATCAAAAAAATGCTCTGATAATACTTTGTGTTGTCACCCATTTTTTTCATATCATTCTGTAACTTCTTGAGTAGGTCGTCTATTTTCTCAGCATCAGGATAATAATTGGTTAACACCTGCTCGTTGCTAAAACCGGCATCACGACGAAGTATATCAATATGGGCACCATCACTAAGTCCAATAACTAGAGAGGAACGTTTCTCTATCCTGAAACGATTAACCACCTCCTTATTGGCTAAACAATAGGAAGCCTTACCTGTAGCCTTCGTTGCTTTGCTTAATAACAATGGTCGTATATTAGTATCATACAGCAAATCAACCAGATAATTCATCTGAGTGGAAGAGATAAATACCAACCTGCTCTTTATGAATTTAAAAGCCACATCGCGGTCCTCTTGATCTAAACGATTCAACCACTGCACCAAACTACTCATAAATCGCATACCAGGCATAAAGCGGTCATAACCATCGTATTTCATGCTTCCCATGAATTCAAGGGCCGCCCTCTCATTTGCCAATTGCTGTGGTTCCCACCCCATAATACTGGCAAGTAGTCTATGTGCCAAATTACTGTTCATACACTAAACTTACATTTAATCACACCATCCTTTGCAAAGAGCCGGCTCAGATAATAGAGCGTTGCATCAAGCCCATATATACCTGATGGGGCTATATTCCAGCAACTCTCTGCATTTTTCGATACGCGGTCAACGCTCAATGAATACTTACTAGTCAGCATTTCGTAGTCGTTACCTTCCACTGTGCCATAATCACCTATGCACAAGGTGTGCCAGAAGTCTTCTATTACCCGTAGTTTGCTCACTTCACGGTAAACCACAATATCCATACTGTGACTACTACGCCACATACGGATACCATTCAACTGCTTGTCCCAAATGATTTCGCAGCAGGTGGAGTAAAGTACCTCTGCATCAGATGAAGACTGCACTTCTTCTATAGAGAGCTGCTGGCTGCGGGGTGAAAGTTTATACTTGATAAAGTCCTTAGGTAAACGTCTCTGTAATTCTTCACTCAGTTCTTTCAATTCGCTATCAAAGGGCTGTTTCTTCCATCTTTTCAGTTCATCTTCATCACCCAAAGCCAACAGGCAAGCGCCATTATAATAACCCACCTTTATCTGTGGCCAATACATTTGGTCTAAGGAGTTCTTAAACGAATCCCCTACTGACTTGCCACGACCTGTTGCAACGACTATCTGAACTCTATTTTCCAACAACGGCAAAAGAGCATTCTTTATCTCATCACACAATCTGTTTGTGAAACGGCTCTTATGGTTTGCAGCAGACAGTGTACCGTCATAGTCAAAGGCCACAGTAGTAAACTTGCCCTTATTCAGCTGCTTTACAAACCGCTGACAAGCCTCACTGTAATACTCCCATAATGGGGCATTTTCTATTCCTGAAGATCCCAGTTTGCGACGTACCGCCACATCTAGTGTCTTTTCTGCGGGCAGTATGCGGTTGGTCAACTTGAAGTAGTCCAAATTATATAGTGTACGACCATAGGAAGGTACACCTGGACGACCTGGATCTATTCCACGAGCCACACCCAAATCATTCACAAAGCGGAACGCCTTTAGCAGCATGTCGATAGATGCAGCAGGCGTTTCCAACTCCGTTTCTATGAATACCACCGGTACATCCTTGGGCAAACAGCCAATGGTCTTATATGCCAGTTCCTGCTCAACGGGAGTTATCAGCGCAATAATGCAAGAGTTATCTCCCTTCTTTGAAAACCAATGATGACGACCATGACCAAAGTTACGATAGTCGCTGAGCAAAGCAGAGCCTAAAGCAGCTTCTGTGAGTTTAGACTCAATATCCCACGCTACAGGTTCACCGGTTGCGCCATACAACACCAGAAAGTTTTGAATGCAGGTCAAGTCAAATTCATAATTCTTGGTATATGTACCAAAAACCTGATAATTGAAACCTGAAACATCACTTAAACACTCAGCCGCCTTACATAGAAGTGCAAAAGTGGCTGCTAAAGAGTTGGTGGCCAGAAAGCCATCTTTCTCGCTGGGGATGTCTTCACACCAGCGCAGCACTTTGGGGTATTGGTCCAATAGTTCCTCGGTAGGATTGTTCTTGCGGAGGGTCAGGCTCATCATGCCTATCTCGTTATACTTTACGCCATACTTGATGGCATTCAGTATATCCTTGTTCTTACCACTGGCACTAAGGAAAAGTAGTTTGCTGCTACGGATAATATTATGCCCTGCATACATCAACTGAAGCGGTGTCATAGCCTGTGCCAGCACACCATTGCACTGCTGATAGAGCTGGGCTGCATAATGGCAAGCACTAAGCGAACCGCCAGAGCCAATACACACCAAAGGTATCTGCTTGTTCTCTGCAAACAAAAACTGGGCAAGACGCATCACATCTTGCTGCTCAGCCCATCGAATAGTTTCCGAAAGCTTTTTCAGTTCTTCCTTAAATGGCTTTCCCATAATTAAACTTTGAGTCCACTTAAAAAAGTGG
Source organism: Prevotellaceae bacterium UBA2738 (assembly GCA_002353585.1). Lineage (GTDB taxonomy): Bacteria > Bacteroidota > Bacteroidia > Bacteroidales > Bacteroidaceae > Prevotella. Next base: position 42,337 of record DEJW01000005.1, read on the forward strand.
CATTAATTTGATTTACAAAGGTACTACTTTTTCTCGAAACGGAAGCATAAAATCATTGTTTCGCGCGTATTTTAAGCAAATTTTATCTGAAATCATACTTATGTGGCACAAAAAGTTGCCATAATTGAAGTTTTTTCGTACCTTTGCAACGCATAGTGGCGACATACCATCTTTGCACGACATATTGAAATAATGAAGCGTTATGCTCGACTTGCAAAAGGAAACGTGAGAAACTTCCAAGAAAGAACTGCAAGAACGGTGTACGGTTCGCGCTATATAGCGTGGGCTGGTTACTCCTTCTCAGTTCAGGTAATTCTCACGACCTCCTTTTGAAGAAGTGGTATATCAGTGCCACGCTTCTTCACGAACAAAAAGTCCTTAAGGCTACTGAGGGATATTGACTTGAAAGTATGAAGAGTAGATTTTTGGTTATGGTTTCGATGCTACTGAGTATAACAAGTTATGCTCAAGTAACGACAATGTTCTATGGCCGTAATAAGATTCAATCAAAGAATGAAACAGCAGCTTTGTATTCTGTAGAAATATATGAGAATAATACAAGAGTAACTGTTGAGTTAATACCAACAAAAAATCGTTCCCGCATGAATTATTGGACAAGCAGGAACACATACATAATAGTTGATGATAATATTGAGCTTCCCATACTTGGTTTCTTGGGAGAAAGGAGTGGGGAGCCAGTTGTTGATACAGATCCGTTTTCTGGGAATTGGGGATGGAGCAATGTGAAAAAAGATACAAAGTACTATTACACAATGGTCTTTGCTGGTAAAATTCCTCCAGGAATGACTAATTTTACATTGAAGGATAAAGGTGCATATAATGGGGCGCATGGTTATGGATTCAGCAATTACGAACTTAATAATCCAAGAACAGGTACCACATCTTGGACTGAAGCATCCGTAAAACAATTCGCAGATGCCAATAATGATGGCATCTGCGGAATCTATGAAGGCTCTGGAACGAATGGATATAAACTCGGATGTATAAAGGAGGGAATTGAATACAGATTATTGTATCTCGGTGGAAAAGAACGATTGTCATGGTGGCAAATAGGTGATACAAAGGCTGTGTTACGGAATAGTGCAACTACAGGCTTCTTTAAGGGAGACTGGTATATGCAAGATAAGACACCAAATTCTGATTGTTATGTGGTTTTTGATGGAGGAAGTATGAAAACCATCATAGATAATGAAGAAGAATTTTATTTGAAGATGTATCCGACATCAAATTCAAATGGAACAAATACGGTTGCAGAGAAATGGACCGGTACAGGATTTGCATTAAATGGCGAATATATAGTAACAAACTACCATGTTGTGGAAAATGCCACATCTATCAAAGTTCAAGGAGTGAGAGGAGATTTTAATAAAGTATATAATGCCAATGTCGTGTCAACTGACAAAACAAATGATTTAGCGATTATAAAAATCTCCGACCAGAACTTTAATGGGTTCGGCAATATACCATACAAAGTGAAAACCTCTTTATCAGAAGTAGGTGAAGATGTCTTTGTCTTGGGATATCCTCTTACTTCTACAATGGGAGATGAAATCAAACTGACTACAGGCGTAATCAGTTCTAAAACTGGATTTCAAGGTGACATTTCTCTTTATCAAATTTCAGCTCCTATACAACCAGGGAACAGCGGTGGGCCAGTCTTTGATGGGAAGGGCAATCTTATCGGGATTGTAAATGCTAAGCATAGAGGTGCCGAAAATGTAAGCTATGCCATAAAGTCTTCATATTTAGGCAATTTAATAGAAAGTGCCACATACGTTTCAGTTTTGCCCTCTAACAACACCATTTCAACAATGTCATTGAGTAACAAAGTAAAGAATATTAGGGACTTTGTATTCATGATTACTTGTTCAAATGGACAACAAGCGACAGCAATGTCAAGTCAAAATGACATAGTTATCTCTTATCCATCAGTATCAAGCAATACTCTCAATGATTCACAACACTACACCTCTACACTTATATCAAAAGTTACTGTAGGAAACTACGCCACAATAATAGAACTAACCTTAAAGAATTATGTGTGGTGTTCCATAAATCCAGGAACATACATTTATGCTAATGGACAAAAATATACATTACAACGTTCAGAGGGCATTGCAACCGAACCACAAAAAACTTATCCTTCTTATCGCGGTGCTGATATAGTATGTAGGTTGTATTTTCCTCCGATACCAAAATCAACCAACTCTTTTGATTTGATAGAAAGTCAGAGTAGTAGATGGAAATTTTATGGGGTGAAACTGAGATAAAAGATAAGGGCGATATTTCGCCCTTATTCTTTTAATTGCCACATTTTCCCGTCCCATTCAAATTGGAAACCGTTCACTTCCAAATACGGAAGCCTATCAAATTCGATACTATTAACAAAATTCCACATAAAGTAGATAAATAAAAAGTTCTGCCACTATCGACATTGTTGCAAAATTACTCAATTTTCAGTATTCCTACAATAGCATAAGTAAAACCATTAATATCACTAAGTTATTTACTTATTCTTACAAAGAATGAAACAGACCCTTTTTCGCTAACACAAAGAAATAAAGCGAAAGTACACATAGAAAGCTATCTCAATTGCAATCGTTATGATTGACAGTAGGGAAAGAGAGCAGACAACGTAGAATAGTTCCGTGGAAATCTAGACACCTTCTGTGCTCCTAAAGATTTACGGAAACCTATGGGCTATGCCTTTGCGATAACACTTTCTCTCTAATATACAGAGTTGTTTGTGTTCGCAGAATTAGAAATAGCATCTACGACAGGCTTGCCTTGAAGTGGAAGCCTCCAATCAAACGATGTGGAGATGGGGTATTAGGCTACCCACTGCTTGAAAAATGTGGCATCGGCAAGCCGATTTTACACGCTTGATATTATTCTCTGGCATCGGCTCCGATATTCATGGCCTGCCATATGTGAGAATAGCTTAATGCCAGATTCCGTGACCTCTGCTTGCAGATTTATGTGGTCAGTCCAACGTTCGATGCTAATAGAAACGGGTAGTGAGCTTCCCGATGCTTGTTTTATGTGGCAAGCATCGGGCATGCCCTCTACTTCATAGCTACATTGCCTTCATCCATTCCTTATTTCATGGATAGACGTTTTTTCCTTGTTAAGTTAATTTTTTTTCTCCAAACAAAGGGGAGAAAAAATACGGAAAAGAAAGATTTTTGAATTTCAACCTCACTTACTCACTTGGGGGCTCTCAAGGCGCATGAATACTGGGATGAGGATAGTGACCTGTGTTTGGCTACACCTCACTTAGAGGTCACTTTATACCTCTGAAGTGCCTGCCACTTTTTCACTTTGTCATGAAAACGGCGATTTTACTGACAAAGTGAATTTTTCTGAAGGCGCGAGAGTGAAGAATTTGGAGGCGAGTGGGAAGTTTGGTTTCAAATTCGGAAATCTCGTGAATTTTGTAAAAGATTGGTGGTCAGAGGGTTGAAAAATGGGGTGATTTTTGTGCTGTGATATTGGTGTGGTAATCTGCGAATAAGGGTTGGATTTTTGGTTGCAGAAGCAATGCTTTTGCATGCAGAAGTAATGCTTCTATCTCTAAAAGTAATGCTTTTATAGTTGAAAATTAAGAATGCCCCGATTTTTGGTTAAAAACGGGGTGTGGAATGCTCCAGATTTGATTTTGAAACGGAGGTTTTTCAGTGAGCAGAGTGTCACGAAAAGGGGCATTTTGCTTACGTTTTGATATTTGGGTGGATTCAACACTCAAATTTTAAAGACAACCAGGACAACAAGGGACAATTATATTTTGGTATTTTGGCAAACCTGCCAAAATGATTTTAAAACAGTTTAGCGAGTTTGCTAAACTGACCTATATATAAGGTTGTTTTATGTTGTCCGTGTTGTCGTTAATATTCAATCTTTGTCTTAGAACTTAATAGTGAGCCGATGATTATTTCAAATAAATTAAGCGTTTGTTAAGATTTTTAATAAGGTAAAAGTTAGGCTAAGTGAGGATTTTTTTGTACCTTTAAATAAGGTTAGAATGCACTCGGCAAAGCGTAAATAAATACTAATTTATTTTGCTATTTGCTCTCGTTTTTGTACCTTTGCATAAATAAATTCAGAAAAGACTATGCGATATATACTTAACTGTTTGGCAGTCAGCCTACTAACTACGATATTTACTCTTAATACGTTTGCTCGCGATGATATGGATGATGTATGTGTGGCATGTGAGGACACTTGTTCGCATGTGCACGGCATAGACATTTCTCACTATCAGGGAGAGGTGTTCTGGGAGCATGTGGGCGACACGAAGATGGCTTACTGCTACATCAAGGCTACGGAGGGTGGCGACAAGATAGACTCAAGATATGAGAACAACCTGAAGATAGGTCACAGCTATGGCATAAAGGTGGGCTCATACCACTTCTACCGTCCGAAGACGGAGCAGGAGCTGCAGCTGAACAACTTCATGGTGCAGTGCAAACCAAGCGAGCAGGACCTGATTCCGATGATTGACATAGAGACCACGAACGGTCTGCCTACAGAGGAGTTCTGCGACTCGCTGTTTAAGTTCCTCGATATGGTGGAGCGTGCCTACAAGCAGAGACCTCTGCTATATACTGGTGCAAACTTCTACAACAAGCATCTGGCTGAGAAGGTGGACAGATACCTGGTGATGATTGCCCAATATACCCCTGAGGAGCCCAAGCTGGTGGACGAGAGGGATATCACCCTGTGGCAATATACTGGCAAGGGAAGCCTGAACGGTGTGAGGGGTCATGTGGACAAATCACGTTTCATGGGCAACCACACGCTGAGAGAACTGAAGTTTAAACACCGAAAGGGGGAGAATTAACAATAACGATACGCTTCGCTACGATACGTGGCTTTGCCACTACGATACGGAGCCTTTGGCTCCTACGATAACCCTAAACCCTAGAACCAGCGCGAAGCGCATTTTGAACTATTGAACAAAGAACAGATATGCTTATAAGGTGTCCTGAATGTAATAATGAGGTGAGCGACAAGGCTGAGATTTGTCCTCACTGCGGAATAAAGATAGCTGGTAATCCAGAGGTAACGGGAACTGGAACTGGAACGGAAACCGTAAGAAAGCCTACCCCAAACCAGCCGAAAAGGATTGGTGAACAGGGAAAAGGCAAGTCGAAGGCTGTATGGGTGGTGTCACTCATCATAGCCTTGGCGGTGTTTGGCGTGGGCTTCTACTTCTATCAATCGGCTCAGCAGGATAAGGAGCAGGAGGCATTTGAGTATGCCCTGCACAGCAACGACCTGATGGTGATGCAAAACTACCTGAGCAAATATCAGGATGCACCAAGAGAGCATCGTGACTCTATCAATGCCGTGATAGACATGATGAAGTATGAGGACCTGGAATGGAATAATGCCGTGAACAGCGGTTCGAAGAACGAACTGCTGAAGTATATAGAGGAGAATCAGGATTCGCCCCACATAACAGAGGCTAAGAACAAGATTGACTCCATAGACTACAACCACGCTATGCGCGAGTATAAGAGCAGCAAGAACGTGCTGGCTCTGCAGAAATACCTGACGGAACACCCTAACGGAAGATACTCATCACAGGTGCAGGACATAATGGATGAGCTGAAAAGCGTGGAGGTGACACCTGAGGAGATGGATATGGCGAAGGGCGTTTGCAGAAAATTCCTTCAGGCTATAAACTCACGAAACGAGACGAAACTGCTCAGCACGGTGACTGAGATACTCGACTCTTTCCTCAACCGTACTGGAGCAACAAACCAGGATGTGGTGACCTTCATGAACAAGCTGTATAAGGATGACATCACCAACATGAACTGGTATATGATGGATGACTTCAAGGCTGAGAAGGTGGATAATGTTAACGGGAACGGGAACGTTAACGGGAACTATAACGGGAACAAAAACATCAGGGTGCAGTTTGGTGCTGAGCAACGCATGGAGCGCACTAATCCTAACAAGGAGAAGATAGCCAAATACATCATCGTTGCCGATGTTACCCCCGAGGGACTGATAACCCGATTTAACATGAAGAAAGTGGCAATAGCCAAGGACTAAAACGGGAACTGGTAAAAAACGAGACAAGAAAAATACGTGATGAACTTTAAGTGGAACATAGAAGAGCAGACTGAGCTGCAGAAGAAGCAGGCGATGGAGTTGAGCGAAAAGCTCAACATCTCACCTATTCTGACGGCTCAGCTGGTAAAGCACGGAATCTCTACGGAGTCCGCTGCCAAGCGCTTCTTCCGTCCACAGCTGCAGGACCTCATCAACCCCTTCCTGATGAAGGATATGGACCTTGCCGTTGACAGACTCAACGACGCCATAGGTCATAAGGAACGCATACTGGTGTATGGCGACTACGACGTTGACGGATGTACGGCCGTGGCGCTGGTGTATAAGTTTCTGCAACAGTTCTACAGCAACATCGACTACTACATCCCTGACCGTTATGACGAGGGTTACGGAGTGAGCAAGAAGGGCATAGACTTTGCCAAAGAGCAAGGGGTGAGCCTCATTATTATATTAGACTGTGGCATCAAGGCTCACGAGGCTATTGCCTACGCCAAGAGCATAGGAATAGACTTCATAGTGTGCGACCACCATGTGCCAGACGAGACCCTGCCTGATGCTTACGCCATACTCAACCCAAAGCGTACGGACGACACATACCCCTTCAAGCACCTGTGCGGATGTGGTGTGGGATTCAAGTTCATGCAGGCTTTTGCCAAGAACAATGGCATACCATTCTCTAAGCTCATCTCGCTGCTCGACCTCTGCGCCATAAGCATAGCAGCCGACCTGGTGGAGGTGACTGACGAAAACAGAATATTAGCCTATCACGGACTGAAGATGCTGAACCAGACACCATCAGTGGGCGTGAAGGCGATAATAGACACCTGCGGACTGAGCGAGCGAGAGATAACGATGACCGACATCATGTTTAAGATAGGTCCGCGAATCAATGCCTCTGGCCGCATGGAGAACGGCAAACTGTCTGTTGACCTGCTGATACAGAAGGATTACTCTACGGCTATGGCTATGGCAAAGCACATAGACGAATATAACGACCTGCGCCGAGAGGTGGACAAGCAGATGACTGAAGAGGCTAACCAGATTGTAGAGAAACTGGACAAGCAGCAGCATCCGCAGTGTATCGTATTATGTGACGAAAACTGGACCAAAGGCGTGATAGGCATTGTGGCATCAAGGCTCACGGAAATGTATTTCAGACCAACCATAGTGCTGACTCGCGACGGACAGTTTGCTACGGGCTCAGCGCGCTCAGTGTCAGGCTTTGACGTATATGCCGCCATAAAGAGTTGCAGAGACCTGCTCATCAACTTCGGAGGACACACCTATGCCTGCGGAATGACGATAAAGTGGGAAGATGTGGATAAGTTCAAACAGCGTTTCCAGCAGTATGTAAAGGAGCATATCAAGGAACAGCATACGGAGCCGACCATAAACGTAGATGCCATAATAGACTTCAGCAGCATCAACAAGCGACTGTATCACGACCTGAAACGCTTCTCGCCATTCGGTCCTGGCAACACCAAACCTGTGTTTGCCACCAAGGGTGTGTATGACTTCGGCACATCAAAGGTGGTGGGAAGAAAGCAGGAGCATATAAAACTGGAACTGGTAGATTCCAAATCGCCTACCGTAATAAACGGCATAGCCTTCGGACAAGCCCAGTCAGTCAGATACATCAAGTCAAGACGTTCGTTTGACATAGCCTATACCATAGAAGAAAATGTATATAAGCGAGGCAATGTGCAACTGCAAATAGAAGATATACACTTCAGTGAGTAAGCCTGACAACCTTTACATAGAAACACTACAACGGTATTTCGGATATGACTCATTCCGAAGTATTCAGCTTGACATCATTAAGAGTATTTCAGAAGGCAGCGACACACTGGGACTGATGCCTACAGGCGGAGGAAAGAGTATAACATTCCAGGTGCCAGCCCTCATGATGGACGGGGTGTGTATAGTTATCACCCCACTCATAGCCCTGATGAAAGACCAGGTGATGCACCTGAAGCAAAGAGGCATAAGGGCAGAGGCTATATACTCAGGACTGACTCACGACGATATACTGCGAATACTGGATAATGCCAGCTATGGTGGAGTGAAATTCCTCTATGTATCACCTGAAAGACTCTCTTCCCCACTCTTCCTTGCCAAACTTAACCATATAAATGTGTGTTTCATCACAGTGGATGAGGCACACTGTATTTCGCAGTGGGGATATGACTTCAGACCATCATACCTGCAGATAGACAAGATAAGGGAACAGTTGCCTGAGGCACCAGTGCTTGCCCTCACAGCAACGGCAACACCACAGGTGATAGACGACATACAGAGGAAACTCGATTTTGGCAAATACACTCAGGGCAAGACGGGAGTGTTTAAGATGAGTTTCAGGCGCGAGAACCTGTCGTATGTGGTAAGGCAGACGGAAGATAAGTATGAGGAGATGGTGCACATACTGCAATCAGTAAACGGAAGCGCCATCATATACACCAGAAACAGAAAACGCACCAAGGAACTTGCCGAAGTGCTTGAGGCTAACGGCATTACGGCTACCTTCTATCATGCAGGACTGGACTTTGCCATAAAAGACACACGACAGCAGGAGTGGCAGGAGAACAAATACAGGGTGATGGTGGCAACCAACGCATTCGGTATGGGTATAGACAAACCCGATGTGAGACTCGTGATACACTTTGACTGTCCTGACTCGCTCGAGGCTTATTTTCAGGAGGCAGGTCGTGCAGGACGAGACGGTAAGCGCTCGTATGCCGTATTGCTCTATAACAGGGATGACAGCAAGAAACTACTGAGACATGCTGACAACTCCTTCCCTCACAGAGACTATATACGAAAGGTGTATGATAACCTGGCATATTACTTCGAATTGCCTGAATACGAAGGTGAGGGAGCAAGATTTGAATTTAACGAGGAGGTGTTCTGCGTTCGCTTTCATCACTACCCAAGCACAATGGAGGCAGCTCTCTCGATACTGCAGAATGCAGGCTACATAGATTACGACCCAGAGCCAGACTCCAATCCGAGAATCATGATAACGGTGCCTCGCAATGAACTCTATAATATAGGGGGAATGTCGAAGACGGAGGAAGAGGTTATTACAGCCCTGATGAGGTATTACGGCACACTGTTCACCAACCTCACCTTCATCAATCCTGTGCTGATAGAGAATGCCTGTAAGATAGACGAGAACAGACTGCATGTAGCACTAAAGAACCTTGCCACACACAACATAATAAGGTATGTTCCGAGAAGGAATGTTCCGATAATAACCTATCTGAGTCAGAGAATTTCGTCAGACAAACTCATTATTTCGAAAGAGATATATGAGGAGCTGCATAAAAGAATGGTGGAGAGAGTGAAGGCTGTGATAAGATACATAGAGTGTGAAGACATCTGTCGCTCTACCCTATTGTTGGAGTATTTCGGCGAACTGGATGCAGAACCCTGCCAGCATTGTGATGTTTGTGTAGAAAACAAAAACAGTCATCATTCTGGGAATACCCAGCCAGAGAAAAAGAATAGTCTGCTGAAACTGCTGGCAGACCATAAGGAACACCATATAGACGAACTGGTGAAGGCATATAACATTCCCAAACAGATGTTTGATGCAGAAATAGAACATCTGCGCCAACAGGAACTCATTACCATTTCATACCCAAACATAAGGTTAAAAGACTAAAAAATTTGGTTATCTGTTCAAAAAATAGTACCTTTGCAAAGAAATGAACAACTTTATACCACATATGTACCTCTCATTTAACTTCCTTGACATAATAGTCAAAGGAATGATTGTGGGAATAGTATGCTCGGCACCTATGGGACCTGTGGGTGTGCTTTGTGTGCAGAGAACCCTGAACAAGGGACGCTGGTATGGATTTGTGACAGGACTGGGTGCTGCTACCTCAGACATGATATATGCCTTGCTGACAGGTTTCGGCATGAGTTTCGTGATGGAATTTATAGATAATCCGCAATATAAATTCTACTTGCAGATATTCGGTTCGATACTGCTGTTCTGCTTCGGATTTTATTGCTATAAGTCTGACCCGCGAAAGAAGGTGCATACGGGCAAGAAGAAACAGAAGGGAACCCTGCTGCATAACTACGTTACAGCATTCATAGTGACATTCTCCAACCCACTCATAATATTGCTGTTCCTTGCCACCTTCGCACAGTTTGCCTTTGTGGTGCCTGAGCACCCTGTGGAGATGTCTTTAGGATACCTCAGCATAATAGGCGGAGCATTGTTGTGGTGGTACGGACTGACGTGGCTGGTGGACCGCATTAGGGAATTCTTCTCGCTTAACTCCATCGTTCTCATCAATCGCATTATAGGTACCATAGTGATGGTATTCTCATTTGCCATATTCATTGGCACAACATTCAATTTATTTAGTCTTTACTAAAAAATACAACTGCAAAGTGATAATTTCTCAACAACTACGCAAAACCAATATAGCTGAATACGTGCTATACATGTGGCAGGTAGAGGACATAATACGTGCCTACCAGTGTGACCTTTCGGCTATCAAACGCGAATATATCTCACGTTTTGACCTTACTGATGAACAGCGTGACGAAATGGTGGACTGGTATGGCAACCTGATTCGTATGATACGCGAGGAGGGACTGACGGCTGGGGGACACATACAGATAAACAAGATAGTGGTGCAGCAGATGAACGAGCTTCATGCCCAACTGCTGTCGTCGCCTAAGTTTCCTTTCTATAATGCTGAATACTATAAGGTGTTGCCATTCATAGTGGAACTGAGAAACAAAGGTAGCAAAGACATAAGCGAAATAGAGACTTGCCTCAATGCCCTGTATGGTGTGATGATGCTACGCCTGCAACACAAAGAGGTGAGCAAGTCAACCGAGAATGCCGTAAAAGAAATAACCACTTTCCTCGGTATGCTTTCAGACTACTATAAGAAAGACAAAGAAGAAGGACTGAAATTTGAAGATTAAAGATAAACCTCTTGAACTTTTTGAACCCCTTGAACCCAACATAAATGAATCCAGAAATATCAAGACGACGCACATTCGCAATCATATCACACCCTGATGCTGGTAAGACAACGCTGACGGAGAAGTTTCTGCTCTTTGGAGGACAGATACAGGTGGCTGGTGCAGTAAAATCAAACAAGATTAAGAAGACAGCAACATCTGACTGGATGGACATAGAGAAACAACGTGGTATATCTGTCTCTACTTCGGTTATGGAGTTTGATTACCTCCCCCCCACGCTTGAGGGTGGAGAACCATATAAGGTGAACATTCTCGATACTCCTGGTCACCAGGACTTCTGCGAAGATACCTATCGCACCCTTACAGCTGTGGATTCTGCCATAATAGTGGTGGACGGTGCAAAGGGCGTGGAGGCTCAGACCAGAAAACTGATGGAGGTGTGCCGTATGCGCAACACCCCAGTTATCATCTTTATCAATAAGATGGATCGCGAAGGCAGAGACCCGTTTGACCTTCTCGACGAACTGGAGCAGGAGTTGCAGATAGGTGTGCGTCCGCTTTCATGGCCTATCAACCAGGGAGCACGATTCAAGGGCGTTTATAACATTTATGAGCAACAGCTCAACCTTTTCACCCCTGACAAACAGAGAGTGACGGAAAAGGTGAGCGTAGATATTGCTTCAACAGAACTCGACAACCAGGTTGGAGAAGAGGATGCAGCAAAACTGCGTGACGACCTGGAACTGGTGGATGGTGTATATCCCGAGTTTAATGTGGAGAGTTATCGTGCTGCTGAAGTGGCACCTGTGTTCTTCGGTAGTGCGCTGAATAATTTTGGTGTTCAAGAGTTGCTCGACTGTTTTGTTGAGATTGCTCCATCACCTCGTCCAACAAAGGCTGAGGAACGTATGGTGGAACCAGACGAACAGAAATTTACCGGCTTTATCTTCAAGATTACGGCAAACATAGACCCTAACCACCGTTCATGTATCGCTTTCTGTAAGGTATGCTCAGGCAAGTTCGAGCGTAACAAACCTTATCTGCACGTTGGACAGAACAAGACGCTTCGTTTCTCTTCGCCTACACAGTTTATGGCTCAGCGCAAGAGCACTATTGACGAGGCTTGGGCAGGTGATATAGTTGGTTTGCCTGATAACGGCATATTCAAAATCGGCGACACTCTGACAGAGGGCGAGTTGTTGCATTTCCGTGGTCTTCCTTCATTCTCTCCTGAGATGTTCAAATACATAGAGAATGATGACCCGATGAAGGCTAAGCAGTTCCAGAAAGGATTGGAGCAGTTGATGAATGAGGGTGTGGCACAGTTGTTTGTCAATCAGTTTAACGGTCGTAAGATTGTAGGTACGGTGGGACAACTGCAGTTTGAGGTGATACAGTATCGCCTTGAAAACGAGTATAATGCCAAGTGCCGTTGGGAACCCGTACACCTTTACAAGGCTTGCTGGATAGAGAGTGATAATGAGCAGGAACTGGATAACTTCAAGAAGAGAAAGTATCAGTATATGGCAAAGGATAAAGACGACAGAGATGTGTTCCTTGCCGATTCAGGTTATGTGCTCTCTATGGCTCAGCAGGATTTTGAACATATCAAGTTCCACTTCACAAGTGAGTTCTAATAATATGATTATCGGATTCTAAAACAAGTTATTTTTGGCAGTTACAGTAAAAATATCTATTGGTGCAAACGCAGACCGCGCGATACAGATGATGCGTGCCAGAAGTTTTTTGACAAAAGAATTCTCTGGTATTCGTTTCACGAAGATGGTCACTATGCCTGCCTATGACAAGCCTGACGATAAACTTTATTATTCAAACATGCTTGCCACCTTTAGCACAGAACTTGATGAGCAGTCGCTCATAATGCTACTGAAGAATGCAGAAATGGAACTCGATGATACGCCTGAATTACGTAAACGTGGCATAGTGATGATGGACCTTGACCTGTTGCAATATGGTGAAGAAAAACATCATACAGACGACTGGCAACGTACTTACGTTAAGCAACTTATGGAGGAATTAGGATAATTAATAACAGATTGGAACTATAAAAAAGGCGATACACATATTTTTTTTGTTTCTCTCCTTTGTTATTATGGCTTACGGAGCAGAACCGGCATCAGTCCTTTTGGGTAAAGCAATAGAATATTATCAGGGACGAAAATACCATGAGTGTATCCTCGCCTTTGAAAATCTGCGCCGACATTATCAGCTAAACCCACGATTTACTGCTTATCTCGGTTTTAGTTATTACAAAACGCAACAATATCCCGAAGCAATAGATTTTTTGGAGGAAAGCATTCCGTCATTAAAGGCTTATTCACCTCAAGAGCAGGCTGTATATCTATATGCTTGTGCTGAAAGCCATTTTGCTCTCACGCAATACAGTGAGGCTCTACCCTACTACACCCAAGCCTTACCTTTAATAAATGGATTGGATAAGGCTGATGTAAATTATCACATGGCTTTCTGCTATTATTTTCAGGGTACAGACAGCACGAGTGTTAATCAGACTATTCAACACTTTACTTCAGCAAACGATATCTATAGGGAGAGCGCACGTCAGTCTGCCCTTAGTGAACTTCATACAGCCCGTTTGTCGCAAACTGAGAATATGCTAAGAGCTTTACGCAAGTCACTACCACAACAAGCTGATAGCATACCTGGTAAAGCTCCTATAGATAGTATAACTGCTAAGGTTCCAGTAGATAGTATTCCTACTTTACCGTAACCCCGCAATACTTGATAAGTTTTACTTTCTTACCCTTGGCTATTACAGGCTTCTGCCAAGTGCCGTCAAGTATTAGAATCTGAGTCTTCTTGCCCATAGGTGTAGCATCTACAGCCTCTTGAAGAGTGAGGTAATTGCCCCTACCTTTAGCTGATACCACATAATCATAATGACGAACAAATGGAGCCAGTTGAGGACAAACCTTTGCCATTTCATCAACAAGCAGAGAAGCCATAAGTCGTGCGCCATAAACATTATAATGGGTGTTATCCTTACCATTATACTTTATCATGTGCAAATCGCGTGAACCCTCAACGCCGAGACTATTCTCAAGGTCGGTAGAAATCTTGTTGGCATCAATATAAGGTACATTAAATTCCTTAGCTATCTGCTGTGGCACGCGAGCGTAGTCGCCATGAGTGTCAACAAGTGTATCGCTATTGACCTTTTCATTACCATTATACTTATCGCGATTAACGCTTCTAAGCGCTTCATCATCAATCTCCTCCTTTGTCTTAGCATTAAAGAAATTACGACGCGCAACACAATTCATTACGATTGGTGTTACACCCTTTTCCTTTGCAGCACGAATGAACATACGATAGTTGTCGGCAAACTCTTGCCAAGGACGAGTGTAGCGAAGGCTGTCAGTACGTTTTTCGTCATTATGACCAAACTGAATCACAAGGTAATCGCCAGGCTGCATCTTATCCAACACCTTCTGCCAACGTCCTTCGTTGATGAATGACTTAGAAGAACGACCGTTTATTGCGTGGTTGTCTATCTTCACATTCTCAGTAAAGAATCCTTGAAGCACCATACCCCATCCTCTCTCTTCTGGGGCTTTCTTCATATTCTTATCAGCCATAGTTGAGTCACCAATCATGTAGATGGTGAATTGTTTGTTGGATGAGGTGAGCATAAACGTCATAGCCATCACCAATACAAGGCTCATAATCTTTCTCATAGTCAATAGAATTATGTTGTTTGTTTAACCTTTTATCTTTTCCAGCAGTTCCTGTGGAGTTAACAGTTGCTGTTCACCAGTTGTCATATTCTTCAGCGTAACCTTACCTTCCTTGATTTCGTTGTCACCAGCAAGTGCAACATAAGGAATGTTGAGAGCGTTGGCATATGACATCTGTTTTTTCATCTTGGCTGATTCAGCGTAGATTTCGGTACGAATGCCAGCCTTACGTGCCTTTTGAGCTATAGGCATACAATAAGCTGTCTCTGCCTCACCAAAGTTGATGAAAAGCAGTTGGGTACCTGTGATAGTCTCCTTAGGATAGAGGTCGAGTTGGTTGAGCACATCATATATACGGTCAGCACCAAATGAAATACCTACACCACTAAGACCAGGCATTCCAAATATACCTGTGAGGTTATCGTAACGGCCACCACCAGTTATGCTGCCAATCTGTACATCAAGAGCCTTAACCTCGAAGATAGCACCAGTATAGTAATTCAGTCCACGGGCAAGGGTAAGGTCGAGTTGCACCATAGCACTACCCCATCCTTCTCTTTCAGGCAGAGTGTCAACACCATTAGTGTTAAGTGCTCCGAGGTGGTCAAGGATGTAACGCATCTCTTCCACTCCCTTCATACCTATTTCAGACTCGCTCAGCACACTTGCTATTGTGTCGAGTTTCTGGGCATTAGTGCCTTCTAACTTAATTATAGGCTGTAGTTTTGCAATTGCATCTTCTGAAATACCATCAGCACGAAGTTCGTCATTAACTGCATCCAGTCCTATCTTATCAAGTTTGTCTATAGCAACGGTAATGTCAACAATCTTGTCGGCCTCGCCTATTACCTCAGCAATACCAGTAAGAATCTTACGATTGTTAATCTTTATCTGTACGCGAACGCCGAAAGATGTAAAGATATCATCTGTTATCTGCATGAGGTCGACCTCGTTGAGCAGAGAGTCAGAGCCAACAACATCGACATCACACTGATAGAACTCACGATAACGTCCTTTCTGTGGACGGTCAGCACGCCATACGGGTTGTATCTGGTAGCGTTTGAAAGGCAACTGCAATTCCTCACGATGTTGCACCACATAACGAGCAAATGGCACGGTGAGGTCGTAACGAAGTCCCTTCTCGCAGAATTTGGAAGCCAATTTGAGTGTGCTGGTATTAGCCACCTCATCAGCTGTCATACCATGCAGGAAATCACCTGAGTTAAGTATCTTAAACAAGAGTTTGTCACCTTCTTCGCCATACTTACCCATGAGAGTAGAAAGGTTCTCCTGTGCAGGTGTCTCTATCTGACGGAATCCGTAGAGTTCAAACACCTTGCGAACAGTATTAAAGATGTAGTTGCGCTTTGCCATCTCCAATGGTCCAAAGTCGCGTGTTCCTTTAGGTATGCTTGGTTTTTGTGCCATTTATTTTCTTACGATTGTTTGTTCACGGTCAGGACCGATAGAAATGATAGTGATAGGAGTCTCGAGTTGTTCCTCAAGGAACTTGATGTAGTTCTTGAATGCCTCGGGGAACTGTTCCTCGCTGGTGAACTTAGTCATATCGGTTTGCCAACCAGGCAACTCCTTATATACAGGCTCTATGCCACTCTCTATGTCATAAGGGAAATCAGGTGTCTCTACACCATTCACCTTATATGCTACACAAGCCTTGATGGTCGCAAAAGTGTCAAGTACGTCACTCTTCATCATGATGAGTTGTGTAACACCATTCACCATGATAGAATAGCGTAATGCTACGAGATCAATCCATCCACAACGACGCTCACGACCTGTAACGGCACCATACTCATGACCTATATCGCGCATCTTCTTGCCTGTCTCGTCAAAGAGTTCTGTAGGGAAAGGACCGGCTCCAACACGTGTGCAGTAAGCCTTCATGATGCCATAAACCTCACCAATCTTGTTTGGACCGAGTCCGAGACCAGTACAAGCACCTGCACAGATGGTGTTAGAAGATGTTACGAAAGGATAAGAACCAAAATCAACATCGAGCATGGTGCCCTGAGCACCCTCGCAGAGAACTGATTTACCTGACTTGAGAGCTTTGTTGATAGCGTGTTCTGAGTCAACCAACTGGAACTGACGCAGGTATTCGATACCCTCCATCCAGTGTTTCTCTATATCAGTGATGTCGTAATCTGTATAGCCCATAGCTTTGAGAGTTTCCTCATGCTTTGCTTTATGAGCAGCATACTTTTCATCAAAGTTGTTGAGGATATCACCAACACGCAGACCTGTACGAGCTATCTTATCTGAATAAGTAGGACCGATACCCTTACCTGTAGTGCCAACCTTATTCTTACCCTTTGAAGCTTCTATTGCAGCATCGAGCACGCGGTGAGTAGGCATAATGAGGTGAGCCTTCTTAGATATGCACAGACGTGATTTAAGGTCGTGACCTGACTTCTCCAAATCTTTAGCTTCATCCATAAACAGGTCTGGAGCGAGCACTACACCATTACCTATGATATTCACCTTACCACCCTGGAATATACCAGAAGGAATAGAACGGAGAACATATTTCTCGCCATTAAACTCCAGTGTGTGACCAGCATTAGGACCACCCTGGAAACGAGCAATTATATCATACTTTGGCGTGAGCACGTCAACAACCTTGCCTTTACCTTCGTCGCCCCACTGCAAGCCGAGGAGCACATCTACTTTTCCTGTCATATATTTATTTTGTTTTAGTTTTATATTCTATTATTTCAGACTTATACAAATTATAGCATGTTACTACAACTAATCTTGAGAATGACGTGAGCATTCTGCTGCTGCCTGAACAACGTTGATTATATAGTCACCAAGTTTTTCACACTCGTTAATAAAGTCTGTGTAATATACACCTAACTGATAAGAGTACTGACCATTACCTATATCGGTAAGGTTCTGTCCCTTGAGGTGTGAACGATAGTTATTTATCTCATTCTCTATATTTCTTGATTTGGTGTATGATATTCCCTGAGCATCAGGATGAGCCACCATCTTCACCATTTCAGTCATAGCACTGTCAACGAGTACGAGCATAGAGTTCAGATGTTCCATCTGGTCTGCAGTAAACTGCTCTTTCACATTCTTGCGACGACGGTTAAGGGTTCGCGCAAGATTATAGAGTGAATCGCCAATTGACTCCAATTCATCAATCTGGCGCATCATACGCTGTATGCGTCCCTTAGACTCATCAGACAGCCTACCCTCGCTCACCTTATTGAGATAGTTGGCTATCTCCACTTCCATATTATCGGTGATATTTTCATATTTCTCTATACGAGAGAATTTTTTGGTAAACTCATCATCCTTCTCCACTTTCATTATGTCAACCACAAGACCAAACATCTTGTAGCAACGTTCAGCAAAGTTGTTGATTTCTTTTTTTGCCTCAAGAATTGAGAGCTCGGCAGTAGAAAGAAGACCTGCTGAAATGAAACGCAAGCGATATTCCTCGTCCTGTTCCTTCTGTGGCAATACTGCACATACGAACTTCTCTATCTGAGGAACGAACCATATGAGCAGCAAGGTGTTGAGGACATTGAATGCCGTGTGGAATGCTGACAGCTTGTACATATCGTTACCGGTATGCATTACGTCAACTGCAAACCAATCTACAGCACGACAAGCTGGATAGAAAACTATCAATACTGCAACCACGCCAAACACATTGAAGAACATGTGTGCAAGAGCAGCGCGGCGAGCCTGTGTGTTTGCTGCCAGTGACGCCATGAATGCCGTTATCGTAGTACCTATATTCTGACCCATGGCGAGAGCTGCAGCCTGTTCAAAGCCGAAGCCAGGGATATGCATATCAAAGAGCATCAAGGTGATAGCCATCGTAGCAGCAGAAGCCTGAACTATCATGGTTACCAATGCACCAACAAACACAAACAGCAGTATGGTAAAGAAGCTGTCACCAGGAATAGTGGCAAGCATATTAGCCGTTATGGTACCAATATCCAGACTTGTTGCAGCCTGCTGCAGGAAGGCAAGTCCCATAAAGAGGAACGAGAATCCGAACAGGAACTCACCGATACTCTTCTTGCTCGACTTACTCGAGAATATCAGCGGCATACCGATGGCAAGCAAAGGAATGGCGAACGCAGCTATGTCAACCTTAAAACCTATGGCTGATATTACCCATGCCGTAACCGTAGTACCGATATTGGCACCCATTATGACACCTATAGCCTGTGCAAGGTTCATCAGTCCGGCATTCACAAAGCTTACGACCATTACGGTGGTAGCCGATGACGACTGTATAATAGCCGTTATTATGATACCAGTAATGACGCCCATAAAGCGGTTATTGGTCATAGCCGCAAGAATGGCGCGCAACTTACTACCTGCAAACTTCTCCAATCCCTCACTCATTATCTTCATTCCGTATAGGAACAAGGCGAGCGAGCCTAACAGGGAGAATAGGTTGATGATCGTATCCATGAACAACTCTTTGAACTGTTATACTTTTTAACTCTTGAACTATTTATAGTATTCTTTCTTGCCTGCAGCCAGAGTATTCTTCATCAGCGAGCAGATTGTCATAGGTCCTACTCCGCCTGGTACAGGTGTGATAAACGAACACTTAGGTGCTACATTCTCGAAATCCACATCACCAGAGAGACGGAAACCACTCTTGCGAGTAGCGTCAGGCACTCTTGTAGTACCTACATCTACTATTACGGCACCATCCTTCACCATATCAGCGGTTACAAAGGCTGGTCGTCCTATTGCCGCTATGATAATGTCAGCCTCGCGACATTCCTTCTTCAGGTCGGCAGAACGTGAGTGACACACCGTAACGGTAGCATCACCATATTGCTTCTGCATCATCAGTTGAGCCATAGGCTTACCTACGATATTAGAACGTCCGAGTATCACGCATTTCTTGCCACTCGTCTCTATATTGTAACGCTTCAGCAGGGTTATGATACCCAAAGGAGTGGCTGAGATGAAGCAAGGCAGACCGATAGCCATTCGTCCCACGTTGATAGGATGGAAACCGTCCACATCCTTACGATAGTCTATTGCCTCAATGATTTTCTGCTCATTGATATGCTTGGGCAGAGGCAACTGAACGATGAATCCGTCAACATCATCATCCTTGTTTAACTTATCTACACAAGTCAGAAGTTCCTCTTCGGTAATATTGTCCTCAAAACGGATGAGCGTTGATTTGAATCCACACGCCTCACAAGCCAGAACCTTGTTCTTGACGTATGTCTCTGAGCCTCCGTCATGACCTACGAGTACAGCAGCCAGATGTGGTTGCTTACCACCCTTAGCCATTATTTCCTTCACCTCTTCAGCAATCTCCGCCTTTATGGCTGTTGCTGTTGCTTTACCATCAATGAGCTTCATAGTGACAATTTTAATATTTATCCTTACTAATCTTAATTTGCTTGATTACAGTTTAGGCATTCCACCCATCATACCAGGCATTCCGCCTTTCATACCCTTCATCATACCAGCCATCTTCATCATGTTCGCCATCTTGTTGCCTTGGAACATACGCATCATCTTGCGCATCTGGTCAAACTGCTTTATCAGTCGGTTTACCTCCTGAATATCAGTACCTGAACCTTTGGCAATACGTTGTTTACGTGACAGGTTGAGTATTTCCGGGTTCTGACGCTCTTTAGGTGTCATAGACTGAATGATAGCCTCTATACCCTTGAAGGCATCGTCAGGAATGTCCACATCCTTTATTGCTTTGCCTACTCCTGGAATCATGCCAGCCAGATCCTTGATGTTACCCATCTTCTTTATTTGCTGTATCTGTCCAAGGAAATCGTCAAAGTCAAACTTATTCTTAGCAATCTTCTTCTGCAGACGCTTAGCCTCTTCAAGGTCAAACTGCTCCTGAGCGCGTTCAACGAGTGATACAACATCGCCCATACCGAGTATTCTGTCTGCCATACGGTCTGGGTGGAACACGTCGAGTGCTTCCATCTTCTCGCCCGTACCGATGAACTTGATAGGCTTAGTAACAACAGTACGTATAGAGAGAGCCGCACCGCCGCGAGTGTCACCATCGAGTTTGGTGAGTATCACACCGTCTATCTCCAGTCGCTCGTTGAATATCTTAGCTGTATTGACAGCATCCTGACCAGTCATTGAATCGACTACGAGAAGTGTCTCGTTAGGATTGGTCGCCTTCTTGATATTCTCAGCCTGCTGCATGAGTTCCTCGTCAATAGACTGACGACCAGCGGTATCAATGATTACTACATCGTAAGCCTTCGCCTTCGCCTCCTGAATAGCGTTGAGAGCCACCTTTACAGGGTCTGTCGCGCCCTGTTCTATGTAGCAAGGCACCTCCACTTGATCAGCCAGCACCTTCAACTGCTCCATAGCAGCAGGACGGAAGGTGTCACAGGCTGCAAGAAGAGGCTTCTTGTGTAGTTTATTCTTCAGGTAGAGAGCCAGTTTGCCTGACATAGTGGTCTTACCAGCACCATTCAGACCCGCCATCATTATTACGGCAGGGTGTCCGCTAACCTTCAGTTCCTCAGCTGTTCCACCCATCAGTTCTGCCAGTTCGTCGTGAACCAGCTTCACCATGAGTTGTCCTGGCTTGATGGCTGTCAGCACATTCATTCCCAGAGCCTTCTGCTTTACGGTATCTGTGAATGTCTTGGCTACCTTATAGTTTACGTCGGCGTCAAGCAGCGCTCTGCGTACGTCTTTTAATGTTTCAGCAACATTTATCTCGGTGATTTTTCCTTCACCTTTGAGTATCTTAAACGAACGTTCAAGTCTATCTGATAGATTTTCAAACATATTGTGTTTTATCTGTTTTTATACATATTCTCGTAATACTTCTCGTAATCGCCAGAAGTTACGTTCTTCATCCATGCCTCGTTGTCGAGGTACCACTTCACGGTCTTCTCTATGCCCTCCTCAAACTGCAGGCTTGGTTCCCAACCGAGTTCCTTCTGCAACTTGGTTGAGTCGATAGCATAGCGGGCATCATGTCCCAAGCGGTCGGTAACGTAGGTGATGAGGTTCATATCCTCACCCTCTGCCCTGCCGAGCAGGCGGTCAACGGTCTTGATGACGGTCTTGATGATGTCGATATTCTTCCACTCGTTGAAACCACCAATGTTGTATGTCTCAGCAATCTTTCCCTTATGGAATATCACGTCGATAGCCCTTGCGTGGTCTTCCACATAGAGCCAGTCGCGCACGTTCTCGCCCTTGCCATATACTGGCAGAGGTTTCTTGTTCCTTATATTATTTATAAATAAAGGTATAAGTTTCTCTGGGAACTGGTAAGGACCATAGTTGTTAGAGCAATTGGTAACAATCGTAGGCATACCGTAGGTATCGTGGAAAGCGCGGACAAAGTGGTCTGAGCTTGCCTTTGAGGCTGAATAAGGTGAGTGAGGGTTATACTTCGTGGTCTCATAGAAGAAATCCTTGCCATAAGCCAGGTGGTGCTCACTCGAACTTGCTGTAGTAGTAAATGGTGGCTCTATGCCCTCTGGGTTTGTCATCTGCAAGGCACCATACACCTCATCGGTTGAGATGTGGTAAAAGCGCTTGCCCTCGTATTTCTCTGACAACGACTCCCAATAGAGCTTTGCTGCCTGCAGCAGGGTCAGCGTTCCCATCACGTTGGTACGGGCAAAG
This sequence comes from Prevotellaceae bacterium UBA2738, assembly GCA_002353585.1. GTDB lineage: Bacteria > Bacteroidota > Bacteroidia > Bacteroidales > Bacteroidaceae > Prevotella. The sequence goes on from DEJW01000005.1 coordinate 64,761, forward strand.
GTGAACGGGTCTTTGATGCTACGGTCAACGTGACTTTCAGCAGCCAGATGTATTATACCGTCTATCTTCTCGTCCTGCATCAGTTTGTAGAAAGCATCAAAATCGCAGATGTCCATCCTCACAAACTTATAGTTGGGCTTCGTCTCCACATCCTTCAGGTTTTCGAGATTACCTGCATAGGTTAGTTTGTCGAGGTTTATGATGTTATACTCAGGATACTTATTCACGAATAGACGTACCACATGACTGCCTATAAAGCCTGCTCCGCCTGTTATTACAATATTCTTCATATTCAGTGAATTGATGTTCTTTATTCGTTTAATACAGACTCACATTGATGTCGAATGGTGAATCAAAATCCTTCAGCAGGGCGTGCTTGGTGTCTTTATCTGACAGCAACACCTTGTCTGTAGGTATCTTCCAGTCTATGCCCAGACTATCGTCGGCTATTGATATGCCACCGTCAGCCTCAGGATGATAGAACTCATCACATTTGTATTGGAAAATGGCAATGTCAGAGAGTACGGCAAAGCCATGAGCAAAACCTCTCGGCACAAAGAACTGGCGATGGTTGTCTTCAGTCAGCTCTACAGCTACATGCTTGCCGTATGTAGGTGAGCCCTTACGTATGTCAACAGCCACATCGAGCACCTTGCCACGAACGCAACGCACCAGCTTTGACTGGGTGTATGGCGGACGCTGGAAATGCAGTCCTCGCATCACTCCGTATGACGACATTGACTCGTTGTCTTGCACGAAGTTGATAGTGTGACCCAGAATGGTTGCCACCTTCTCATCAAACTCCCTCTGTGAGAATGACTCAAAAAAGTACCCTCGCGCGTCCTTAAACACACGGGGTTCTATTATCAATACATCCTTTATTTCAGTCTGTATAACTTCCATTTTCTCTCGTTTTATAGCCGAAATCTTACTTTTTCATAAGATGTTTCATACATTTCCTCAAGGAATGAGTCCAGTAAGGCACCTTCACGTCAAATGACTGCTTTACCTTAGTCTTGTCGAGCACAGAATATGGCGGACGCTTCACTGGTGAAGGGAACTCGTCGCTGTGGCAGGGCTGTATGTCGCAATCCTTGTTGCCTGCTATATCGGCTATCTTCATGGCGAAATCGAACCAAGAGCATACACCCTCGTTGGTATAGTTATAAATGCCGTTCTTGGAGTATTTCCTTGCACCTGTTGATGCCCCTTCCTCAGCAGTCTCTATCTTGTAGTCGAACAGTATTCGCATGATAGCCTCTGCCAGGTCGCCAGCGTAGGTAGGAGTGCCAACCTGGTCGAACACCACGTTCAGCGAAGGTCTTGTGGCAGTGAGGTTCATCATGGTCTTTACGAAGTTCTTACCATATTCAGAATACAGCCAAGCCGTACGTATTATAACATAGTTCACGCCTGTAGCGATGATGTTCTTCTCACCATCCAACTTGGTCTTACCATACACACCTGTAGGCTTGCCTTTCATATCCTCTGTGCAAGGCAGGTTGTTTGCTTCGCCGCCAAACACGTAGTCGGTACTGATATGGAGCAGCATACCCTTTGCCTTTTTCATCACCTGTGCAAGCAGTTTGGGTGCTTCGGCATTGAGCTTATGGCATAGTTCCTCGTCACTCTCAGCCTTGTCCACATTGGTGTATGCGGCACAGTTTACTATTACGTCGATGCCGTTATCTTTCACCATCTTGGTTACGGCATCCACGTCTGTTATGTCAAGCTTTATGGTCTCCACGCCATCCTGCTCTACCAGGTCGGTAAAGAAGAATGTGTTGCTTGACCTTCTTGCCTTCAGGCGTATCTCGTTGCCTAACTGTCCGTTAGCTCCTGTTACAAGTATTTTCATAATCACCTCCTTTGTTATACAGCCTTGAATGATAAGTCTAATCCCTTCACGCTATGGGTCAGTGCGCCGAATGATATGAAGTCAACGCCAGCCTTAGCGTATGGTACCATAGTCTCGAATGTGATGCCTCCTGATGATTCCGTCTCGCACTGGTGGTTTACTATCTCCACTGCCTTCTTGGTGTCTTCAGGTGTGAAGTTGTCAAACATTATGCGGTCGGGCTTCTCGGCAAGAGCCTGCTCCAGTTCCTCAAAGTTGCGCACCTCCACCTCTATCTTGAGGTCTTTGCCCTTCTCCTTGCAATATTGCTTGGCGCGTGATACGGCATTGTGTATGCCACCAGCAAAGTCTATGTGGTTGTCCTTGAGCAGTATCATGTCAAAGAGTCCGATGCGGTGGTTCATTCCTCCACCTATCTTCACAGCCTCTTTCTCCAGCATACGCATTCCAGGGGTTGTCTTGCGTGTGTCGAGCACACGGGTCTTGGTGCCTGCATCTATCAGTGCCTGCTGGTATTTGTGGGTCATAGTGGCTATGCCGCTCATGCGCTGCATGATGTTGAGCATCAGGCGCTCTGTCTGCAACAGACTCTGCACCTTACCACTTACTATCATCGCCACATCGCCCTTCTTCACCTCGGCGCCATCGTTTATCAGCACCTCCACCTCCAGTGTGGGGTCAAAGCGACGGAACACCTCCTTAGCCACCTCTATGCCAGCCAGTATGCCATCTTCCTTCACCAGCAGGCGACTCTTGCCCATAGCGTCGGCAGGTATGCAACTCAGCGTGGTGTGGTCGCCATCGCCTATATCCTCGGCAAAACTCAGGTCTATGAGTTTGTCGGTCAGTTCCTTCACTGTATGTTGATATAATTGGCTGTGATCCATAACTTTTTGAACCCTTTTGAACTATTGAACCCTTTTAACTCTTGAACTCTTGAACTACTTAAACGCCTCTTTTACAGAGTTCTGTATCTTGTTCTTTGGCAGGTAGATGCCCAGTCCTACCTTTATACCGATAGTAGAACGGTTCTTGTGGTCGCTCAGGCTCTGCTCATAGTAGAGAGCTGGCTCAATAGTCAGCGAATGGCTAACGAAGAAAGCATAGCCAATCTCCAATGCTGGCATGAAGTCGTTGTAGCTCTTTGTCTCATGCACATAGTTGCCGTTCAAACCAAGGAACAGACCATTCTGCACGATATAGTAACGTCCGCCGACACCTATTTTCAGGTCGTTAACCTTTGACTCGCCGATGTGTTGGTAACCCACCTGACCGAAGAGTAGCCAGTTATCCTTAATAAACTGACCTGCACGAGCCTCTACGCCGATGTTCCATTTCTTGGCACCGTTATAGTTCAGGTCAAGACCTGTAACTGAAGCACCAATGAAGGTTTTACCACTCTCAAACTGTGCGTTTGCAACTGTTGTAATTGCCATCATGGCAATCATCATCAACAACTTTTTCATAATACTTTATATTTTTTAATTATCATTTTTTCAATTATCTCACCCTCTCACCATATTTATTGGTCTTGTGCAGGGTGATGAACTTCTTGTTATACCAGATGAAGAATGAAAGCAGACAGATTACAGAAACCAATGCTCCTATCGGGTAGCCGTATTCCACAGGCATTCCTATGGCATCCTTGCTTACGCAGAGGAAGGTAGCACATACGCAGGTCATGAAGATGGCTGGTATCATGGTGATGATGAACAGCTTATGCTTCAGAGCCAGATAAACCGTGATAGCCCACAGGGTGAATACCGACAGCGTCTGGTTAGCCCATCCGAAGTATTTCCATATTGTGTTGAAAGAGTCAGGGTTGTCAAGTTGCCATACGAGCAATGCTATGGATGCAGCAAACAAAGGAGCGCTGACCATCAGTCGTTTGCCGACAGGTCTCTGGTCTATGTGCAGAGCATCGGCAACTATCAGTCGCGCAGAACGCAGAGCCGTATCGCCGCTGGTGATAGGTGCTGCCACCACACCGAGTATGGCGAGTATGCCACCTACTACGCCCAGCCATCCCTCACACACGGTCATCACCACCTTAGGGGCTGGGAAGAACTGTGTCACGGTGCGCTCCGACTGCCCTGTAAACTCAGCTACCATCTCAGGTGTGCACACCTCGCGCCAACCCTCGTTGTAGAAGAACCAGCTGCTTACCGTTGCCCAGATGAGTGCCACGATGCCCTCTGTTATCATTGAACCATAGAATATAGGTCTGCCGAGCATCTCCGACTTCATGCAGCGAGCCATCAGCGGACTCTGTGTAGCGTGGAAACCTGAGATAGCGCCACATGCGATGGTTATGAACAGAGCAGGATAGATTGGGTCAGGATTGGTGATGCCGATTTCAGGTCCCATATTATGCAATCCGTCCCACACCTCAGGTATTGCAGGCCATCTCATGAAGAGCAGCACCATCAGTGCCAGTGCCATGAATATCAGTGAGATAGCAAAGAGCGGATAAATCTTGCCGATAATCTTATCTACTGGCATCATAGTTGCTATGATGTAATAGAAGAATATCACGCATATCCATACCAGCAGGTTGTCGAATCCGCCTACTGAAACTACCATATTGTTGATGAGCGAAGCAGGAGCGCTAACGAATACGGCACCCACCAGTATCAGCAACATCACGGCAAAGAAGAGCATCAGCTTTCTCATGGCGCTGCCCAGGTACTGACCCACGATGTCAGGCAGTCCGATGCCACCCTTTCTCAGACTTATCATGCCGCTGAGGTAGTCGTGAGTAGCTCCGGCAAAGATGCAGCCGAACACTATCCACAGGTAAGCCGAGGTACCGAACCACATACCCATTATAGCACCAAAGATAGGACCTGTGCCAGCAATATTCAGGAATTGAATCATGAACACCTTCCACGTTGGAAGTGCCACGAAGTCAACGCCGTCAGCCTTGCGGATAGCTGGCGCAATCCTCCTCTTATCAGGACCAAACACCTTCTCTACGAACTTTCCGTAAATCAGAAAGCCCAAAACCAATGCTATGAGTGATATTAGAAATGTAATCATGAGCGTATTAATATTTACCATGCAAAGGTACAAAAAAATTTGCTAAAACAAAAATAAAAGAGTAACTTTGTACTCGAAATGAAGAAATTTTTTATCACAACACTGCTTAACACCTTTTTTCTTGCTGTTATGACGGCAGGAAACGCCCCCACCCTCAGTATATATTCTCCTGTGACGGAACCATTGCACGAAGTGCGTGCCGTATGGCTTACCACCATCGGCGGAATTGACTGGCCACACTCCTATGCCCAGCCTTACCAGCCCCGTTCGGTGGAGGTGCAGCAACACGAGCTGTGCCAGATACTTGACCGCTTGGTCAAGGCAAATATCAATACCGTAATAATACAGACGCGCATCAGAGCTACCACCATATTCCCTTCTGACATGGAGCCTTGGGACGGCTGTCTGAGCGGCAAACCAGGTCAGTCGCCTGGCTACGATGCCCTTGCCTTTGCTATCGACGAGTGTCACAAGCGCGGACTGAAGGTGCACGCCTGGGTGGTCACCATACCTTGCGGCAAGTGGAACGGAGCAGGATGCAAGAACCTGCGCAAAACCCACCCCGAACTGCTGAAGAGGATTGGCGAGGACGGTTTCCTCAACCCTGAGAATCCCGGCACAGCCGACTATCTGGCTCGCTTCTGCGGCGACCTTGCCAGCCGTTACGATATCGACGGCATACACCTCGACTACATACGCTATCCCGACTCATGGGGCAAGATAGGCAATAGGGAGCGCGGATGCGACAATATAACACGCATAGTAAGGGCTATAGCCAGTGAGGTGAGAGACATAAAGCCTTGGGTGCAGATGTCTTGTTCGCCAGTGGGCAAATATGCCGACACCAAGCGCCAGTGGTCTCACGGCTGGAACGCCCGCGATGCAGTCTGTCAGGATGTACACCTGTGGCTCAAGGAGGGACTGATGGATGCTATCTACCCTATGATGTATTTCAAAAACGAGAATTTCTATCCCTTCGCCATCGACTGGCAGGAGCGTTCTGAGGGCAGGATTGTGGCTCCGGGACTGGGCATATACTTCATGCATCCTCGCGAGAAGAACTGGCTGCTCACCGACATCACTCGCCAGTTCCACGTGTTGCGTCAGTTTGGCATGGGCAACTGCATGTTCCGCTCCAAATTCTTTACCGACAACACAAAGGGGCTCTACAACTACTTTGCCGATGGTTTTGCCTCTCTGCCAGCCCTGCAGCCTGCTATGACGTGGCTCAGCAACGTGAAGCCTGCCAGCCCCTCATACGTCCATTTTACTGGCAATGTGGTAAGTTGGGGAGAAGAGGTTCAAGGGTTCAAGGGTTCAAGGGTTCAAGATGTTACTTACAACCTCTACGGCTCTGACGTGATGCCAGTAGATGTGAGCAAGGCTGAGAACCTGTTGGCAGCCAATCTTACCGACAGGCAGATAAACGTAGGCAATACGGGCGCGATACGCTACTTCGCCGTTACGGCAACCGACCGCTATGGCAATGAGTCAAAGCCTACTTTCTCATACGCCACTGGGCATGATGAACACCCCGTTCCCTCTGCTCCCACCATGCTACCCTACTCTAACGGCGTGGTGACGCTCAATGGCACAGATGCTTCAGCAGGCAAACTGATGATTGTAACCTCTGCCTACGGCAACGACATCTGCTCGGCTATCGTCAGCCGCTATGCTGGCAACACCACCATCCGCACGGGCAAGCTCTCTGCAGGACTGTATAAGGTATATACCATTTACAAGAAAGGTCACCGCCACCTCCTGGGCTATTTTGCCGTGGATGTAGACAGGTAGACATGGAGACAATAGACAATAAGGTGGTTGCAACATACCAAAGATAAGAAACTGATGACACATTGTAAAATATTAAGGGTAAATATGAACAAAGTGTAAGTAGTATAATTTAATATCATATTATTATATAATTATATAATAATATGATATTACCCATAGTCAGCACCCTCCTCTCAGCAACTCGTCACGTGCTTATTGTCTATTGTCTACGTGTCTCCGTCTCCAAAATAGGTGTAAGTGCCACAAATGTTAAAAACCCCGTCGCATTTTCCACCAATTTCGCCTCAAAACATAAAAGCAATACTTTTAGGTGGTAAAAGCATTACTTCTACAGCTAAAAGCATTACTTCTGCATCCAAAAGTAATGCTTTTACATCACCCCCTCGCAAGCCCCATAAACACTGGGCTCACGCGAATGTTAAATACCCCGTTTTACTTGCGTGAACGGGGCTTTTTTGTTAACTTTGTACACAGAAAAAACGGGGAGATTATTTCCCCTGAGTGTTCTTTGACTTGTTGTTTCGTCGGTAGTTTCCTTTGTTTCCTTGCTTACCACCTTGTCTGCCACCATTCTTGCCACCCTGCTTGCCACCATTCTTGCCACGATAGCGCTTGTTTGATTTGCCTGACGGTTTGCCTCCCTCCGTCACCTTATATTCGGGAGCCTCGCCAATGCCCTCTGGCAGAGTGTTCTTATGTATATCGCGCTCAATGAATCGTTCTATCTTGCGGAAATAACCTATCTCGTCGTCAGCCACCAGGGTTATTGCCACACCGTCGCGCTCAGCACGTGCCGTACGTCCGATGCGATGCACATAGTCCTCTATATCGCGCGGAACATCATAGTTTATCACCATCTGTATGTCGTCAATGTCTATGCCTCGCGCCACAATATCTGTTGCCACCAGCACCTCAACCATACCAGCCTTGAAACGGTACATTATATCGTCACGCTCAGCCTGAGACAGGTCGGAATGCATAGCACCACAGTTCACGCCCAACTTTTTGAGTGCGGCGTTTATCTCCTTCACTCTCTGCTTTTTACCTGAGAATATTATAGCTCTTGTTAAACCATACTGCTGACCCGACTCGGTGGTAAAACCATTCTTGAAAATGCTCTTGAGTATGGGCAGTTTCTGTGGAGCATAGCACACATAAGCCGACTGCTGAATCTTCTCTGCTGGTTTGCTTACGGCTATGCGCACGTTGACAGGATTATGGAGCAGCGTGTGAGCCAGACGGTTGATGTTATCGGGCATAGTGGCGGAGAACATGATGGTCTGACACTTAAATGGTCCCTTCACCCCTGTCTGGGGATTGACACCTATCTTTTTGGCTATCGCCATGATATCGTCAGAGAAACCCATATCGAGCATACGGTCTGCCTCGTCAAGAATAAAGAATGACAGGCGCGAGAGGTCGAGGTTGCCCATCTGCATGTGTGAGATAAGTCTGCCAGGAGTGGCTATCACCACTGAAGCACCCTTGCGCAGGGCTGCCAGTTCCTGATCATAGCGTCCTCCGTCGTTGCCTCCATATACAGCCACCGAACTGATGCCGTCGAGATAGTAAGAGAAACCCTGCATAGCCTGGTCTATCTGCTGAGCCAGTTCACGTGTGGGAGCCATGATAAGGCAGTTTACGGCATCCTCAGGAAATCCTCCATCGTCGAGCAGGGAGAGCACAGGCAGAAGATAGGCAGCGGTTTTGCCCGTACCTGTCTGCGCCACGCCCATGATGTCGTGACCCTCTATAATCAGGTCGATACATGCAGCCTGTATGGGTGTACACTTGTCGAAGTGCATATCCCACAGGGCATCGAGTATGTTGTCATTTAATAATGTTTCGTCGAAATGGAGGTCGGTCATATGGTTTTAAGAGTTTAGTTCGGTGCTTTTTTATAGCAGAAATAAGCCACGATGGCAAAGATGATATTCGGAGTCCACGCAGCGAGCATTGGCGGAGCACCTGCATTGATGGCAAAGGTTGAGGAAACGGTCTGCAGCATGATATAGACGAAGCTGAGCACCAATCCAAGACCGAGATACATGCCCATGCCGCCTTTACGCTTACGTGATGACAACGAGGCACCGATGATGGTGAGTATGAAGGAAGCAAATGAAGTGGCTATGCGCTTGTGGTACTCCACTTGATATCGCACTACGTTGGCGGAGCCACGATTTATCTGTTTATCTATATAGTCAGACAACTGGGGTGAGGTAAATGTCTCCTGCTGTCCTTTGGAATATACCAAGTCGGTGGGTTCCATGAAGATGAGAGTGTCGAGTTTCATTCCTGAAGTGATAGTCTCGCGCACTCCACGCATATTGCGTATCTTCCAGTTGGAGAGTTTCCAGTGGTATTTGGAATCAGATATGGTGTCATACTGAATCTCGGTGGCTGTGAGATGCGAAACGAGTTTCTTGTTCTCAAACTTATCGAGACAGAAGCCGTAACCCCTCTTCATTATATTGTCATAATGCTGCATGTAGGCTATCACGCCCTTATCCACCTGCAGCTGCACGTTCTCTGCTGAGGTGTTCTTACGGCTGTTCTTGTAGAGTGCCTCAAAGTTTTGCCTTATTACCGTACCGTGAGGAATGACATAGGCTGAGAGTCCGTAGTTGAGCACCGAAATGAGCACACACGATATCATGTATGGCTTGAGCATACGCTTAAAACTGATGCCCGATGCCATGATGGATATCACCTCGCTGTTGCCTGCCATCTTCGATGTGAAGAAGATAACGGCTATAAACACGAACAGGGGTGAGAAGAGGTTGGCAAAATAAGGTATGAAGTTGGCGTAATAGTCAAAGACGATAGCCTTCCACGGCGTGTGGTACTGCTCAAACTTGTTGAGGTTCTCGTTGAAGTCTATTACTATGCTGATGCTGATGATGAGCAGGATGGAGAAGAAATAGGTGCCGATGAACTTACCTATGATATAGCGGTCAAGTCGCCCTATGAACCGTGAATAGTCATAGGAGCGAATGGCTTTAATCTTTTTGTTGTTAAGCAGTCTTTTCAGCATTTTTTCAGTTCTTCCTCTATCTCCCTCTATCTCCCTCTATCTTCCTCTATCTTCCTTGTCCTACAATCTTCGCTGCATATCGTTAATAACGGAGCGTTTCCACTTTGTGAAATCACCCATCATGATATGTTTGCGAGCATCACCCACCAGTTGCAGGTAGAACGAGAGGTTATGTATAGAGGCTATCTGCAAGGCAAGATATTCCTTAGCCTTAAACAGATGATGCAGGTAAGCCTTAGTGGTCACGCGGTCAACATCACACCCGTAACGGTCTATCGGGGTGAAGTCATCCTCCCATTTCTTGTTGCGTATGTTGATAGTGCCGTCATAGGTGAACAGGAGTGCATTTCGTCCGTTGCGGGTAGGCATTACGCAGTCAAACATATCCACGCCTCGCTCTATGTTCTCGAGTATATTCCACGGAGTGCCCACCCCCATCAGATAGCGGGGCTTATTCTTGGGCAGTATCTCGTTCACCACCTCCACCATATCATACATCACCTCAGTGGGCTCGCCAACGGCAAGTCCGCCGATAGCGTTACCGTCACAACCCTTGTCGGCTACATATTTGGCTGACTCCTGACGCAGGTCCTTGAAGGTGCAGCCCTGAACTATCGGAAACAGACTCTGCTCATAGCCGTAGAGAGGCGGACGCTCGTTGAAACGCTTTATGCAACGGTCGAGCCAGTTATGGGTGAGCGTGAGACTGTGACGGGCATACTGCCAGTCGCTCGCACCTGGAGGACACTCGTCAAACGCCATGATGATATCGGCACCTATCACTCGTTCGGTATCCATCACACTCTCTGGGGTGAAGATATGGCGCGAACCGTCGATATGACTCTGAAACTCACACCCCACCTCGCTCAGTTTCCTGATGCCTGTGAGCGAGAACACCTGAAAACCGCCTGAGTCGGTCAGTATGGGTCTGTCCCACCCTATGAACTTATGCAGTCCGCCAGCCTTGTGCAGTATGTCAAGACCAGGGCGCAGATACAGGTGATAAGTGTTGCCAAGTATTATCTGTGCTAAGACCTGCTTCTTGAGTTCTGAGAAATGCACCGCCTTGACGCTGCCCACCGTACCTACTGGCATGAAGATAGGCGTGAGAATTTCGCCGTGAGCGGTAGTTATCTTGCCTGCCCTTGCCGAACTGTAGTCATCGGTGTATTGTAGTTTAAAAGTCATATCGCTTTATTTGAATGATACGGGGTTGGCTACTTTCTCCTTGGTGAGGGCGAAATCCCACACGTCTGAAACGTTCTCAACATAGTGGAATGACACTCCCTTGAGGTATTCATCAGGTATCTCCTCGATATCCTTACGGTTGGCATCGCAAAGCATAATATCGGTGATGCCAGCACGTTTGGCTGCAAGTATCTTCTCCTTTATACCACCCACTGGCAACACCTTGCCGCGAAGGGTTATCTCACCCGTCATCGCCACGTTCTTGCGCACCTTACGCTGGGTGAGCGCAGAGGCTATGGAGGTGGCTATGGTGATGCCAGCTGACGGACCGTCCTTTGGCGTTGCTCCTTCAGGCACGTGGATGTGTATGTTCCAGTTGTCGAAAATTGCAGGGTCGATACCTATCTTCTCGGTATGTGCCTTGACATACTCCAGGGCTATCGTGGCACTCTCTTTCATCACGTCGCCCAGGTTACCCGTGAGGGTGAGCTTGCCGCCCTTGCCTTTTGACAGACTGGTCTCGATGAAGAGTATCTCGCCTCCCACACTGGTCCACGCCAATCCTGTCACCACACCAGCATAGTCGTTGCCCTGATAGATATCACGATAGAATGGCGGTTTGCCAAGCAAATCCTCAAGATTCTCAGGTGTTATCTTGTCGTAAGGCAGGGCTCCGTCACGAGTGAGGTAGAATGCCAGTTTTCTGAGACACTTGTTTATCTGCTTCTCCAGTTGTCTCACACCGCTCTCACGCGTGTAGCGCTCTATAATCTTCTCGAGCGTTGGCTTGCGGAACGTGAGCGACTTATAGGCTTTCAGTCCCGTCTTATCCTTCTCGCGAGGCACTAAGTGGCGCTTGGCTATCTCTATCTTTTCCTCTGTGGTGTAGCCGCTTACCTCTATTATCTCCATACGGTCACGCAGGGGCGCAGGGATGGTGGAGAGGTCGTTGGCTGTGGCTATGAACATCACCTTTGAGAGGTCATAGTCCAGATCGAGGAAGTTATCATGGAAGGCGCTGTTCTGCTCTGGGTCGAGCACCTCGAGCAAGGCTGAGGCAGGATCGCCGTGATTGGTGTTCTGTGTCACCTTGTCTATCTCGTCGAGTATGAAGACGGGGTTGCTTGAACCAGACTTCTCAATGTTCTTGATTATCCTGCCAGGCATAGCACCCACATAGGTACGACGGTGACCGCGTATCTCGGCTTCGTCATGCAGTCCGCCCAGACTCACCCTGACATACTTTCTACGCAAGGCGTCGGCTATGCTCTTGCCCAGACTGGTCTTGCCCACTCCTGGAGGACCATACAGGCAAAGGATTGGTGACTTGAGGTCGCCACGCAGCTTCAGCACGGCGATATATTCCAGTATGCGCTCCTTCACCTTCTCCATACCGTAATGGTCGCGGTCGAGTATCTTCTGAGCCCTTGCAAGGTCCATGTCGTCATCAGTAAACTCGCCCCAAGGCAGATCGACTATCTGTTGCAGGTAAGAGAGTTGCACGTTGTAGTCGCTTGACTGAGGGTGCATCTGCTTCAGGCGCTCCATCTCCTTGTTAAAGGCTTCCTCTACCTCTTTGCCCCATTTCTTCGTCTTCGCCTTCTCCAGCAGTTTTGCCACCTCTGGCGATGAGTTTTCCTCACCCAACTCCATATTGATGGTCTTGAGCTGATGACGCAGGAAATACTCCTTCTGCTCATTGTCTATGGTGTGCTGGGTACGGTTTTGTATGTCGAGCTTGAGGTTGGCATACTGTATCTCCCTGTTGACAAACTCCAAGAGTTTGTAGGCACGAAGCTTGAGGTCGCCCAGTGACAGCAGTTCCATCTTCTCGCTCAACTTGAGCGGTATATGGTAAGACACCATATTGATGAAGAACTCCGCATCCTCTATGCTGTGAAGCGACAACTGCAACTCAAAGGGCAACACATCACTCTTGTCGATGAGTTCGGCTACTCTTGCCCTGAGGTCACTGATGATGGTTGAAAACTCTATGTTGTCTGCCTTAGGCTTCTTCTCCTTGGCAGGCACTATATGGGCACGAAGGAAGGGTTCCTCTGTCACCACATCTGATATACGGCAACGGGTCAGTCCCTGGGCTATGAAGGCATAGCGGTTAGACTGGCCAGGTATCTCAAACACCTTGATAAACTGTGATATCACACCATATTCGCACAAGTCCTCGGCTGAGGGTTCTTCTATGTTGATGTCCTTCTGACAGAACATAGCAAAGTGCTGCTTGGGGTGCTTCTCTATGTACTTCACCAGTTGCTTGGTAGCGTCACGCGCTATGGTGACTGATGCCAGCACACCAGGGAAGTTTACCATGTTACGGGTGATAAGGACGGGCATATCGCCCTCCTTGCCTGCACCGAATATTTTGTTTATATCACCGTCAAACTCAGCAAACATGCGTAATGGAGAGTCTTGTGACGATGCCATTTCATGAAATATCATATATCTTTATACCTACTTCTTCCTACTATTTCTTGCTTCTTTTCTTTACCTTCAGCTTAGGAATACGAACCTTGTCGCCTGCCTTCACCTCCTTGGTTTCGTTGAAGGCTTCTACATAACACTCCATACCTGGACCAAAATAAGCCTTGGATATTCCCTTGAGTGTCTGTCCCTTGTAAACGGTGACGATAGTATCTACTCCTACTATTGAATAAGCGCCGTACTTCACACGTGCGTCCTTATTATATTTATCAAAATCTTCTGCCTGTGCCTGCTGAGCCTGTGCTTGTTGAGCCTGAGCCTGAGTCTGTGCCTTAGCTTCTGCCTGTGCCTTCTTGGCGGCTTCTTCCTGCTGAGTCTTGGCTACCTCTACCTTCTGTGGCTGCTGAGTTTCTCCTCCCTTGTTTGAGGCGAAATAGCCTGCCACACAGAGCACTACAGCACAGATTACGCCTGCTACCACATACTTCAGTTTGCTTGAAGACTCCTCTGTAGCTGGCTCCTCTTTTACCTCAACCTTTGGCTCTTCTTTCTTAGGCTCTACCTTTTGGGGTTCTACAACCTTAGGCTCTTCTACCTTGGGTTCGGGCTTTTCAGGCTCTTCAACCTTCTTAGGCTCTACCTTCTTAGGCTCTTCCTTTTGAGGCTCTTCAACCTTAGGCTCTTCAATTGGCTTTGGTTCTTCTACTGGCTTTGGTTCTTCTACTGGCTTTACCTCTTCCTTCTTAGGTGCTGGGGTGTCGTTGCCGTCAACTATGACGGTCTCAAATTGGGCGAATGGCTTGTTCACCATATCCCTCATCACGGCATCGGGGGTGAAGGTTATCTTGTCGTGAGCGGCGATAACTACTCTCTCGCCTGTATTCACGTTTACCGAACTGCGTTCCTTCACCTCCTGGAGTTTGAAGGTACCGAAGCCCTTAATCTTTACTATACGGTCCTGAAGCAATCCGTCGTTGATTACCTCTACCACGTTCTGCAGAAAATCATCTGCTACCGCCATCGACATCTTGTGCTTCTCCACAAGAAGTTTTGCTATATCTTTTATTGTTGCCATAATTATCCCTTAATCTTGTCTTTTAATGATGTTCTTGGTTTGAAGTTCACCACGAGTTTTGGTGGAACGAGCATCTTCTGACCTGAAGCGGGATTGACTATCACTCTCTCCATACGCTTCTTCACGTCAAATGTGCCCAATCCTGACACAGCAACTGAATTGTCCTCACACAGCAGGTCAACAATGCCGTGCATCGCTGTCCTCACCACATTTTGTGCATCACCAGCAGGCAGTCCCGTCTTCTGGGCCAATGCTGCTATAAACTCCTTGTTGTTCATCCCTTTATACTTTATACTTTATACTTTTTACTTTTTACTTTTTACTTTTTACTTTTTACTTCCGTAAAGGTCAAACTCCTCCGATCCCGTTATCTCCACCTCATAGAACTGACCTATCTCCAAATCTTCGTCTATGGGTATCAGCACCTCGGGGTCAACCTCTGGCGAAGAGTATTCTGTTCTGCCCACATACCAGTCGCCTTCCTGTCGGTCTATTATCACCTTGAAGGTCTTGCCTATCTTCTCTGCCATCAGTTCGGCTGATATGCGTTGCTGCACCCTCATCAGTTTGTCGAGTCGCTGCTGCTTCACCTCCTCTGGCACATCGTCCTTGTAGTGTTCGGCGCTGTATGTACCCTCTTCCTCTGAGTAGGCAAAGGCACCCATACGCTCAAAGCGTGCCCACTTCACAAATTCCACCAGTTCATCGAACTCCTCGTCCGTCTCGCCAGGGAATCCCACCATCAGCGTGGTTCTGAGCGTTATGCCTGGCACCTCCTGCCTCAGTCTGGTGATGAGGTTCATGGTCTCTTCCTTGGTGGTATTGCGACACATCCTCGTCAGCACCGATGTTGAGATATGCTGCAGGGCTATGTCCATATACTTGCACACATTCCCCTTCTCTCTCATCACCTCAAGCAGTTCCATGGGGAATTGGTTGGGGTAAGCATAGTGCAGCCTTATCCACTCCACACCCTCGATGTCTGCCATCTGCCTTATCAGGTCGGCTATCCGTCTCTTGCCGTAGAGGTCTATGCCGTAATAGGTCAGCTCCTGGGCTATTATCTGAAACTCCTTCGTGCCCTCGCTCACCAGCTCTCTCACCTCGTCGAGTATCTCCTCTATGGGTCTGCTCACGTGCTTTCCCGTTATCAGCGGAATGGCGCAATAGGCACAGTGGCGGTCGCAACCTTCTGATATCTTTATATATCGGTAGTGGCGTGGCTTGTCCTTGCCATATCTGTCGTGCTTCAGCGTCTGGTCTTCGCCCACCGTGGGCAGGGCTTCGGCAAGCTGGTTCCAGTCGAATTTGCCGTAGTATCTGTCCACCTCGGGTATCTCTGTCTGCAACTCCTTCAGGTAGCGTTGCGACAGGCATCCCATAACATACAGCCTGTCTATCTCGCCCTGCTCCTTTGCCTCTGCAAACTCCAGTATGGTGTTCACGCTCTCTTCCTTGGCATCGCCTATGAATCCGCAGGTGTTTATCACCACGGTATCACCCTCCACCTCCGTAGCGTCGATGTGGCATTCATACCCTTTCTTCCAAAAGAGTCTCTGCAGCCTCTCGCTATCTACGAGGTTCTTTGAGCAACCTAACGTCACTATGTCTATCCTGCCCTGCTTCACTCTCCAAACAGACTGTTGACAAACTCTCTTCTGTCAAACTCCTGAAGGTCTTCCATGCCCTCGCCCAGTCCTATATACTTCACTGGCACCTTGAGCTGGTCTGATATTCCTATCACCACACCACCCTTGGCAGTGCCGTCGAGCTTGGTTATTGCAAGACTGGTTATCTGCGTTACGTTGGCAAACTGACGAGCCTGTTCAAAAGCATTCTGACCTGTTGAGCCGTCGAGCACCAACAGCACCTCGTCTGGTGCCTCTGGCATCACCTTCTTCATCACGTCCTTTATCTTCTTCAACTCGTTCATGAGGTTCACCTTGTTGTGCAGTCTGCCTGCCGTGTCTATTATCACCACATCGGCACCGTTGGCTTTGGCTGACGCAAGGGTGTCGTAAGCCACACTGGCTGGGTCACTGCCCATCTGCTGTTTCACCACTGGCACCCCTACTCGCTCGCCCCATGCCACAAGCTGCTCTACGGCTGCTGCCCTGAAGGTGTCAGCCGCACCCAGATACACCTTCTTGCCTGCCTGCTTGAATTTATAGGCAAGCTTACCTATCGTGGTGGTCTTGCCCACTCCGTTCACTCCTACCACGAGTATCACGTAAGGCTTTGACGTTCCGTTATCGTTTTCGTTTTCGTTATCGTAGCCCGCAGGGCGTATCGTAGGCGCTTGCGCCGTATCGTAGCGAAGCGTATCGTTATCGTTCCCGTTATCGTTCCCGTTCCCGTTCCCGTTCTCCTCAAGGAGTTTTACGATTTCCTCTCTCAGTATATTATTGAGTTCTGACGTTGACACATACTTGTCCCTTGCCACTCTCTCCTCTATTCGCTCTATCACCTTTAGGGTGGTATCTACACCCACGTCACTCGTCACGAGCACCTCCTCCAGGTTGTCAAGCACATCGTCATCCACCTTATCCTTGCCTGCCACCGCACGCGTCAGTTTCTCAAAGACGCTGCGCTTGGTCGTCTCAAGCCCTTTGTCCAGAGTTTCCTTCTTTTCCTTACTGAAAAAACTAAAAAATCCCATTTTATCGTCTAAAAACTATACATTAGATTGCAAAGTTAATAAAAATTTCCCTTTTCATCGAACATTCTCCACCATTTTATTATATTTTTTGATTAGTATTAAAAAAAATTGCACATTTTCTTTGGTTAGTGTGCAAAAAATGACTACCTTTGCACAAAATACGAAATTTTGTGCAATAAATGGAAAAGACAGCCAGTTTTAATGCTTGCATCGAGCAAGCCATACTCAATTATTGGGATCTCGATGCATTAACCGATTACAAAGGTGCTACCCTGCAGTATCACGATGTAGCACGTAAGATAGAAAAACTACACATTCTTTTTGAAAATAGTGGTGTGAAAAAGGGTGACAAGATTGCCCTCTGCGGACGTAATATGAGCAACTGGGCAGTGGCATTCCTTGCTACCCTCACCTATGGCGCTATTGCAGTACCTATTCTGCATGAGTTTACTGCCGACCAGATTCACCACATAGTCAACCACTCCGAGGCACGACTGCTCTTCGTGGGCGATGTAGTGGCTAAGCAGATAGACCCAGCCAAGATGCCCGACCTCGAGGGTATCATCAACATCATCGACTATTCGCTGATGATTTCACGCACCGAGCAGCTCACCTATGCCCGTGAGCACCTCAACGAGTTCTTTGGCAAGAAGTTCCCCAAATACTTCCGCAAGGAGTCCGTTAATTATTATAAGGAGGAAAGTCCTGAGCAGCTCTGCATCATCAACTACACCTCAGGCACCACAGGCTTCTCTAAAGGTGTTATGATTCCTTACCGTGCCATGTGGTCAAACCTCGACTTCGCTGGCGTGGTGCTCGACGATGTGTTGTCGCCTGGCGACAACACCATCTCCATCCTTCCTATGGCTCACATGTATGGCATGGCATTTGAGTTCATCAAGGAGTTTATGTCTGGCTGTCATATCTACTATCTCACGCGCGTACCTTCTCCAGCCGTTGTGGCTCAGGCGTTCACTGATGTCAAACCTATCATCATCATCGCCGTGCCACTCGTTATCGAGAAGATAATACGCAAGAAGGTGTTCCCTAAGATCACCCCAACCATCAAGATGCTCATGAAGACACCTATCCTGGGGGCTAAGATCAAGAAGAGGATTTTCAACCAGGTGTATGAGGCATTCGGAGGCAAACTCTACGAGATGATTATAGGCGGTGCTGCCCTCAATCAGGAGGTGGAGCAGTTCCTCAAGGATATACAGTTCCCTATCACCGTGGGTTATGGTGCCACCGAGTGTGCCCCTATCATCACCTATGCCGACTGGAAGACCCACAAGACAGGCTCTTGTGGCAGAGCCGTTGTACACATGGAGGTGAAGATAGACTCTAAGAATCCACAGAAGGAGCCAGGCGAGATACTCGCCCGTGGCATGAACGTGATGCTGGGCTATTACAAGAATGACGAGGCTACAGAACAGACACTCGACAAGGATGGGTGGTATCACACTGGCGACCTCGGCATTATGGATAAGAAAGGTAATGTCTTCATCAAGGGACGTTCCAAGAATATGCTCCTTGGTCCTTCAGGACAGAACATCTTCCCTGAGGAGATAGAGGATGCACTCAACTCACTGCCTTACGTCATGGAGAGCATCATCGTGCAGCGCGACCAGAAACTCGTGGCACTTGTTCACCCTGACCTCGAGACCTGTGCTGCCAACAATATGAGCAGCGACGATGTGGAGCAACAGATGAAGCAGAACCTTGAGCAACTCAATGCTACCCAACCAGCCTACTGCAAGGTTTCCTACATCGAGATTCACGACGAAGAGTTTGAAAAGACCCCTAAGAAGTCCATCAAGCGATTCCTCTATAAATGATGGAGGTTAAAGTTTCGCATGTGCTCAACTTCATGAGATACTACCTAACTACTTAACTACTTGCGAAAGTTTAGTAAATTATAAATTACAAAGTAAGGTCTGTGAATCCACAGACCTTATTTTATACTCTAAACTCCAACCTTTAAACTCCATAAGTGCAAAAGGTGCAAAAGTATTTTCCCCCCCCTCCTTGTTTGGAGATATAAAAATAATTATTTAATTTTGCAAGGAGAAATCGACTGTTATATGCCTAACAAGAATAAAATATGGAAAAACTAATGCTTCTGCTGTTTTGAAATGTGCAAATACAAAAATTCTCTCAAATAGTCAACATTTTAAGCTCTAATCGAAGCGAAACTGCATCAATCGGTGCCGTTTACATTTAGTTTTTTACTTTTCTTTGTTCATTTTCCAGAAAAATGACTATATTTGCAGCGTGTTTTCACAAGAAACACGGACATGTTGTAACAACGAAGCGTTATGCTCGACTTGCAAAAGGAAACGTGAGAAACTTCCAAGAAAGAACTGCAAGAACGGTGTACGGTTCGCGCTATATAGCGTGGGCTGTTTACTCCTTCTCAGTTCAGGTAATTCTCACAGTCTCCTTTTGAAGAAGTGGTATATCAGTGCCACGCTTCTACATTAAATATGCTCTCTCGGTGCTGAAGAGCGATATAGTACAGGATGCCTATGGGAACTTTTGGAAATTCATTGATAAGAGAACTTGGCAAGAATACTG
>DEJW01000024.1:0-24206 GCA_002353585.1 Prevotellaceae bacterium UBA2738
TGAAAACAACAAACAGCTTAGGAGTACCAATTCGTATAATAACAAAGAAACCTGCTGAAAATTCAGCAGGTTTCTTATTGTTGTGGGCGGAGAGAGAGGGATTCGAACCCCCGGTGCCTCTCAGCACGGCGGTTTTCAAGACCGCTGTAATCGACCACTCTACCATCTCTCCGAACGTTATAAAAACGGCTTCTGGTCTAAAAGCGAGTGCAAAGGTAGTAAAAAAAGTTGAAAGTTGAAAGTTGAAAGTTGAAAGTTTTTCTGTTTTTAGCGTTTATTAACAGAAAGCGCCCTTAACTTACTACCTATGCCACGAGGAAGGGAGGGCTATAGCTGTTCGAGAAAGGCGATGCGCTTGGCTGTGTCGGGGTGGGTAGCGAACATGCTATTGAAGAAACCCTGGAAGCCTGATGCGAAGCTCTGGGGATGGATGATGAAGAGCTGTGCTACGTCTTCGCGCTCCACATTCTGCAAGCCTGGGTCGCCGCTTATCTTGCGCAAGGCTGAGGCGAGGGCAAGGGGATTGCCACAGAGTTCGGCTCCACCAGCATCAGCCATGTATTCACGTTTGCGACTGATGGCGAAGCGTGTGAGCAAGGTGAAGAAATAGGCTATGGCGCAACAGATGATGCCTACTATCATAATGACGATGGTGCTGACTCCCCCACCCTTCTCATTGTCGCGACGTGAGGATAGTCCGCCCCACATCATGTGGTTGAACATCATGCGCACTACGAGGCTCATGATGGTTGACACGATGCCTACGAACACTATGGAGGTGATGAGCAGACGGGTGTCGCGATTGCGTATGTGGGTGAGCTCATGACCTATGACGCCAGCGAGTTCGTCGTCGTTGAGCAGATCCATCAGTCCTGTGGTGACGGTGACGGTGTATGTCTCCTTGTTGATGCCTGAAGCAAAGGCATTGAGCTGGGGGTCGTCAACGACGTTTATCTTTGGCATATCCATGCCACAGGTCATGCAGAGGTTTTCTACTATGTTATATATGCGAGGATTCTCTCTGCGCTCAAGCGAACGTGCTCCTGTAGCTGCCTTGACCATTGAGGTGTTGGCGAAATAGGCTATGAGGAACCATATTCCCACGCCTCCTACCACCCAAGGCACGGCATTGAGGAAATAGTAGTTCACTGCATCGATGTTGAGTGTGTGAACCACGTTGCCGTACTGGTCGTAGTAGCCTCCTCCGAGCCAGTTGAGTATGGCGAGGAATATCCACACCATGCCGAGCATGATACACGGAAAAGCAAGTAACAACAGGATGCTCATCCTGTTGTTACGGTTTATCTGGGTTTGAAGTCCTACGTATTTCATTAGAATGAAATGGTTGGTGCTTTCTCTACCATAGCACGCTCTTCCTTAGAGACCTCGAACATTGGCTCGGTGTGGAAACCGAAGATGCCAGCGAGCAGGTTGCCAGGGAAGGTCTGAACTGCATTGTTGAGTTCCTTGGTAGCAGAATTGAAGAAACGGCGAACAGAGGCGAGCTTATTCTCGATGTCAGCCAGTTCGGTCTGCAACTGCATGAAGTTCTGGTTAGCCTTGAGGTCTGGGTATGCCTCAACGCTCACCTTGAGACCTGCGAGTGCGCTTGACAGCTGGTTGTCGGCTGCAATCTTCTCGTTGATGTTGGTAGCCCCCATAGCTGCTGTGCGAGCGAGGGTGATTTTCTCGAGCAGTTCTTTCTCGTGGGCTGCATAGCCCTTTACTGTAGCCACGAGCTGTGGCACGAGGTCATAACGCTGCTTCAGCTGTACGTCGATATTGGCAAAAGCGTTCTCACGATTGTTGCGCAGTCTTACCAGTCCGTTATATACTCCGATTACCCAGAGCACTATAACTACTGCTACTATTAAAATAATGATTCCTGTTGTCATAATTCTATTTAATTGATAATTGATAATTGATAATTGACAATTGATAATTCTTGCGCTCCATAGGTGCTCAGGCGAGCAGAGCTCGGAGGACAATTGATAATTGATAATTGACAATTGATAATTGATAATTGACAATTGATAATTAAACCTCAAACTTAATAGTCCTCATCTGAGATTTCAGCGGCATCGAGGGAGAGGTCGTCAGGATTTTCCTCTATCGTGGTGCGATAGCTCTCTTCGGTGAGTGACTCGTCGTCGATGTCGTCATCATCCTCGTTGTCGTAGTAATCGTCCTTTACCTCTACATCTGAGTCGTCATCAGTTTCCTCAGGCTCCAGTCCTGGCTCGCCATGTGTCACATGGAGTTTGATAGCCTTTGGCTTAGCCTTGGCGAAGATGGCCTCGACCCATGCGCCCTTCTCTATCTCGAGCAGTTCATAGCCGTCGTTGAGTTTCATATCGCACAGTCCGCCTGGCTTATGCAGACGCTCCTTAGGCACTGTGGTGGTAGAGATGTCGAAGCCTTCGAGTATCACGTCTTTGATGCTCTGGTTAAGGCTGTCCCAACCGCCTCCGAAGTTGCGGTCTATCACCTCAAGCAGTTTGGCAGCAGAGATATGTCGTATATTCTCGTAGGTGAGGTCAGTCACCCTGTTGATGGGGTGCTTCTTGATAGCCCACTTATAGTCCTTATCCTTGATAGCCAAAACGCCCACGCGCATGCCTCGTGCCTCGTATTTGGCTATTATCTCGGGTTTGTCGAGTTTCACCTCCTCCATATCGAAGGCTGTGCGTATGATGTCCATATAATGGCGTGCGTTTTCGCTCACCTCGTCTTCCTTGTCGGCATGAGCCCACATGGCAAAGATATCAGACTCTTGCAGGTCCCATACGTTGCCCTTGGTGAGTGTGCGCAGTGACATTGTTTCTGGTTTGTTCTTCATCTTTTATACAATCTGTTTTTCCTAAATTCTTTTTATAAAACTCCAAGTTAAGTGCTTTGCGAGTGCAAATATACTATGTTTTGTCTCTCTCTGCCAAATGTTTTTAGTTAATAAATCGTAATCAGTCTATCCATTCCACTTTTACCACCACCACGCGAATGTCCTGGTCAGAGGTATCGTTAGCCACCTTGGCTATGTGCCAGTCGCCTGGGAAGAATATGAAGAACCTGTCAGGGCGAGAGTCGTAGAAGCGCACCTTGCTCTTGTCGTAATCATAGTGAATGACATCGGGCTTATACTTGTCGTTAGGCACTGAGGTGGTGTGGTCGAGTATGCCAAAACGCTCCACTCCCTTTACGCAATACTGGAAGTCGATGGTGTGGTAATGGCTCTCGCTGCGACGTTTCTCCAGCGGTTCGTTCTTACTGTCCTGCACATTCAATACAAGTTTCGTGCCAGGAATGGGTGTCTTACCCTTTGGCACTGCCAACAGGTCAGTCTCTTGCAGGTAGGCAAAGAGTTTAGCCCACTCTTCGGGGTTACGCTGATATTGCAGGTAGAAATCCACAGCATTCACTGAGCAGTCAGGCGAAGCCTTGGTAAATCCGTTGCGCCATTCGCCCTTCTTCATCCATTTCTTAGCCTTCTTCACGAGTGCCTTGTCAGTGCATTCGCGGGTATAGACAGGACGTGACTGGGCATCAGCCTTCTGGGTGAAGGTGCAGGTAAACATGCCCACTAACAAGCCGAAAGTTATAAGCAGTCTCTTCATAAGTAATTGTATATAATAAGGTTCGTGTACTCTTTTAATATCTCCTCAGGGTTGGTGGTGCAGAGGCCTACGAGCAGTGCTCCTGATGCCTTGCCAGACTTCAGTCCGTTGACGCTGTCTTCAAACACCACCGTCTCGTCTGGTTTGCATCCGAAACGTGCCATTCCTTTGAGGTAACAGTCGGGGTCGGGTTTCGACTTATCGAAGTCCTCGGCTGTCAGAATGGCATCAAACATTTCCTTAAACTGAGGGTGCTGGCGATAGACGCTTTTCATCTTCTCACGATTGCTGCTGGTCACCACAGCAGTCTTCACACCGTGCAGTTTCAGCTTAGCTATAAAATCCTCAAACCCAGCAACATACTCGTAATCCATTGAAGACTCCCATGAGTTCAGCCGTTCCACTATATCGCCCCACTCATCCTCTACATCCTTAAAGAAGGTATTGAGGATTTCAGTGAGCACCATACCCTTTATGCGCTGTTCCAAACCAGGCTGCTCAGGGTGGTAATACTGACACTCTTTCTGCCAGAATATGGAATACTGGGGTTCGGTATCAAACACCACACCGTCCAGATCGAACAGGGCGCACTTGTATTTATTGTAGTCGAAATGCATCATAGATAGAGTGCAAAGTTAGTGAAATAATAAAGAATGAAGAATGAAGAATGAAGAATTACTCTTCATTTTATGATTTATTAAGAAAAAAATAGTACCTTTGCATGCGAAATGGAGATACTACTTAAATACTTCACCTCACTCAACGCAGAGCAGAAGCGACAGCTGGCTGCCCTCGACGAGCTGTACCACGACTGGAACAGCAAGATAAACGTCATTTCACGTAAGGACATCGACAACCTCTATGAGCATCATGTGCTCCACTCGCTTGCCATAGCCAAGGCTATCAGTTTCAAGCCAGGCACCAGGATTATGGACTTTGGTTGTGGAGGAGGCTTCCCAGGCATTCCCCTTGCCATCATGTTCCCTGAGTGTCAGTTTAAGCTCATCGACGGCACAGCCAAGAAAATCCGTGTTTGCAACGAGGTAGCCTCAGCCATAGGACTGAAGAACGTTATAGCCGAGCAGCGACGAGGAGAGGAAGAGAAGGGCATGTTCGACTTTGTGGTTTCGAGAGCCGTTATGCCCCTACCCGATATGGTGAAGATAGTTCGTAAGAACGTTAACGTTAACCCTAACGCTAACCATAACGCTCTCCCCAACGGCATATTCTGTCTCAAGGGAGGCGACCTGCAGGCAGAGCTTCACCCCTTCCGCAACATAGTGGAGCAGACAGACCTCAGCAGCTGGTTTGACGAAGAATGGTTTAAGGAAAAACACCTCATCTACCTGCCTTGTTAGGCAATTTGGTTTTCTGTTAAAAAATTAGTACCTTTGCACATTATATATACAGACCGTTTATGATAAACATAAAGACCGTACAATGTAACATGCTCGACGAGAACTGTTACATAGTGAATGACGAGACTAAGGAGTGCATGATAGTGGATTGTGGCGCGATGGGCATCTTTGAGGAGACGTTCATCAAGGACTACATCAAGGAGAAGGGCCTGAAGCCTGTGCTCTATGTGCTGACACATGGGCATTTCGACCACATCATGGGCTCTAAGTTTGTGAAGGATGTTTATGGCTTGCAGCCTGTGATAAGCGACAGGGATGCTGAGATATATAAGAACTTCAAGCAGGATGCCAGGTCGTTCGGCCTTGAGGTGGACTACGACCTGCCTGTCATAGGCCGTTGCGTGAATGATGGCGATGAGGTGAAGTTTGGCTCTCACACCTTCAAGGTTATCCACACCCCAGGCCACTCTCAGGGCAGTGTGGTGTATTACTGCGAGGATGAGGATGTGTGCTTTACTGGCGACACTCTGTTCAGAGGCAGCATAGGCAGAACAGACCTGCCTGGAGGCAGCATGTTCCAGATAATACAGTCGCTCCGCATGCTGACACAGTTGCCTGACTCCACTCAGGTGTACCCAGGTCATGGCGAGCCCACCAGCATAGGCTACGAACTGGCAAGTAATCCGTATTTGGATAGGTAGGGAATTAGAAATTAGAAATTAGAAATTAGAAATTAGGGGCAATTTGAAGAAAGAGTCTATAATAATGGGCATCGACCCTGGCTCAAACGTGATGGGATATGGGGTCATCAAGTGCGTTGGCAACAAGGCAGAGATGGTGGCTATGGGGGTTATCGACATGAGGAAAGAGAATGACCCCTACCTGAAACTGGGACATATCTATGCGAGAGTGACAGGGATAATAGACGAGTATCTGCCTGACGAGATAGCTATCGAGGCACCCTTTTTTGGCAAGAATGTGCAGTCGATGCTGAAGTTAGGCAGAGCACAGGGTGTGGCTATAGCTGCAGCCATACAGCATTCTGTGCCCATCCACGAGTATCTGCCTACGAAGATAAAGATGGCGATAACAGGCACTGGTGGGGCATCAAAGGAACAGGTGGCTGGAATGCTTCAGCGGATACTGAAGATAAGCAGCGACGATATGCCTAAGTTTATGGATGCTACTGACGCCTTAGGCGCAGCTTACTGCCACTTTATGCAGATAACATCGCCTGCAGGCTTTAGCAGTAAGCAATATAAGAGTTGGAAAGACTTTGCAACAAAGAATAAGGAGAGACTCTCCCCCAACCCCTCCCTTACCACTACGTTAGGGAGGGGAGAAATTACAAAAACACATAACAAGGGACAAGAATGAATAATAGCAGCAATAATACACAAAACATCAATACAAATTGTTCCCCTCTATCAAAGAGTTTCTGCCCCTCGGGAAACGAGGGGATTAGAGGGGAGTTGGTTAGGGGTGAGTCTATCATCAAGATACACAACGGAGTAACCCGAATGCCTGAATGGAGGATGGCTGAGCCAGTCAACTTTGAGTTGGACAAGGGTGAGCACATCGCCATAGTGGGACCTAATGCTGGGGGCAAAACTCTCCTTGTTGACATACTGACAGGAGCCCACCCTCTGCTGATGCAGAATGTGGAGTATGACTTCTCGCCAAAGACCTCAAGACTGGCATCAGACAACATAAAGTACATCACCTTCCGCGACACCTACGGAGGCGACAACGACAGGACATACTACCTGCAACAGAGGTGGAACCAGACAGAGATAGACGAGAGCACACCCACCTGTGGCAAACTGCTCGAGGATGCCTTCCTCGCATCAGGCAAGGACACAGAGGAGAGGCGAGCCTTTCAGCAACACCTCTACGATATCTTCAACCTGCATTATCTGCTGGACAAATACATCATACTGCTCTCATCAGGCGAGTTGAGAAAATTCATGCTCTGTCGCTCGCTGATGGGCGACCCAAGAGTGCTGATAATGGACAATCCCTTCATAGGTCTGGACAAAGAGACTCGCCAGCAGTTGCGCGAGGTTTTGGAGCAGGTGAGCAAGGAACGAGACCTGCAGATAATCCTCGTATTGGCAAAGGATGAGGACATACCAAAGTTTATCACCCATGTGGTGCCTGTAAGGAATAAAGTGGTGATGGAGAAGGTGACGAGGGAAGAGTATCTGACAATTCACAGTGCACAGTGCACAGTTCATAGTTTGGATGATGGCATACGCAAGGAGATTATCAACCTACCCTATCGCAATGACGACTACAACACCCACGAGGTGGTGAAGATGAACAACGTCAAGATACAGTATGGCAACAGAGTGATACTCAAAGACCTGAACTGGACTGTGTATAACGGACAGAAGTGGGCACTCTCAGGACAGAACGGAGCTGGCAAATCAACCCTCTTGTCGCTCGTATGTGCCGACAACCCACAGAGTTACGCTTGCGACATCACCCTCTTCGACAGGAAGAGAGGAAGCGGCGAGAGCATCTGGGACATAAAGAAGCACATAGGCTATGTGTCGCCAGAGATGCACAGAGCCTACAACAGAGATATGCCAGCCATAAGGATAGTGGCATCAGGACTGAAAGACTCAGTGGGACTCTACGTCAAGCCCTCAGCAGGCGACTATGGCATCTGCAGGATGTGGATGCGATTCTTTGGCATAGAAGACCTTGCCGAGAGAACCTTCCTCAAGCTATCAAGTGGCGAACAGAGAATGGTGCTGCTGGCAAGGGCTTTCGTAAAAGACCCAGAGCTGCTGATACTTGACGAGCCACTGCACGGACTGGACTCTCAAAGGGGCGAGATGGTGAAAGAGATAATAGATGCCTTCTGTCAACGCAAGAACAAGACCCTCATAATGGTGACCCACTACAAGGAGAACCTGCCAAAGTGTATTACTGACAGCATTTTCCTCAAGAGACAGGTGTAGGGGAGTTCAAAAGGGTTCAAGAGTTCAAAGGGTTCAAGGGTTCAAAGGGTTCAAGAGTTCAAGGGTTCAAGGGTTCAAAAAGCGCAAAAGTTGAACTTTCACCTTATTTATTTGTATATTCGGATTATTTTTCTTAAATTTGCAGACAAATATAAAACTTACGAAAAACAGAGAAACGAAACTGATGGACAACAGATATATGATGAGAGGCGTGAGTGCCGCTAAGGAAGATGTGCACAACGCAATCAAGAACATTGACAAGGGAATATTCCCACAGGCATTCTGCAAGATAATTCCTGACATACTCGGAGGCGACCCTGAGTATTGTAACATTATGCATGCTGACGGAGCAGGCACCAAGTCAAGCCTCGCCTATATGTACTGGAAGGAGACTGGCGACCTTTCTGTTTGGAAAGGCATAGCTCAGGATGCTCTCATCATGAATACTGACGACCTGCTCTGTGTGGGTGCTGTTGACAATATCCTCGTATCGTCAACCATAGGCAGAAACAAGATGCTGGTGCCTGGCGAGGTGATTTCAGCCATCATCAATGGTACTGACGAACTGCTCAGCGAGATGCGCGAGATGGGTGTGGGCATATATGCCACTGGCGGCGAGACAGCCGATGTAGGTGACCTCACCCGTACCATAATCGTTGACTCTACCGTAACCTGCCGTATGAAGCGCAGCGACGTGATAGACAATGCCAACATTCGTCCTGGCGACGTGATAGTGGGTCTGGCAAGCTTCGGACAGGCTACCTACGAGAAGGAGTATAACGGTGGCATGGGCAGCAACGGTCTGACCTCAGCCCGTCATGATGTGTTTGCAAAATACTACGCAGAGAAATATCCTGAGAGCTACGACCATGCAGTACCTATGGAGCTGGTTTACTCAGGCAACTGCAAGTTTGAAGACAAGATAGAGGACAGTCCGCTGAATGCTGGCAAACTGGTTCTCTCCCCTACTCGCACATACGCTCCAGTGATAAAGAAACTGTTCGATGAGATGCGCCCAGAGATTCACGGCATGGTGCACTGCACAGGCGGAGCGCAGACTAAGGTGCTCCACTTTGTCAGCGACAACTGCCGAG
Organism: Prevotellaceae bacterium UBA2738; assembly: GCA_002353585.1. Classification (GTDB taxonomy): domain Bacteria; phylum Bacteroidota; class Bacteroidia; order Bacteroidales; family Bacteroidaceae; genus Prevotella. Next base: position 9,033 of record DEJW01000024.1, read on the forward strand.
TGGTGAAGGACAATATGTTCCCTGTGCCACCACTCTTCAAACTCATCCACGACCAGAGCGGAACAGACTGGAAGGAGATGTATAAGGTGTTCAACATGGGTCATCGCATGGAGATTTACGTTTCACCTGAGCAGGCTGAGAAGGTTATAGCCATCAGCAAGAGCTTCAACATCGACGCGCAGATTGTCGGCCGCATAGAGGAAGGCAAGAAGTCACTCACCATAAAGAGCGAGTACGGAACGTTCGACTACTAAAACATGGACAATAACAGCATATTACAGAAACTTGACGGCCTGGAGGCGCGCTATGAGGAGGTTACCACACTGATAACCGACCCCTCGGTGATAGCAGACCAACAGCGATTCGTGAAGTTGACAAGAGAATATAAGGACCTCGGCGACATCATGGCGATACGCAAGAAGTATATCGCCTGTCTGGAGGCTATAGCAGAGGCTAAAGACCTGCTGGTGAACGAGAGCGACCCTGAGATGAAGGAGATGGCTCGCGAACAGTTGGCAGAGAACGAAGCCCTGCTGCCTGGACTGGAAGAAGAGGTGAAGGTGGCACTTGTGCCTAAAGACCCTGAGGACGCTAAAAACGTGCAGATGGAGATAAGAGCTGGAACAGGTGGCGACGAGGCTTGTCTGTTTGCTGGCGACCTTTTCAATATGTACAAGCGATTCTGCGAGTCAAAGGGTTGGAGTCTTTCTGTGACAGATGCCAATGAGGGCGCAGTAGGCGGTTTCAAGGAGATTGACTTCGCCGTATCAGGCGACAACGTTTATGGCGTGCTGAAATATGAGTCAGGCGTGCATCGAGTACAGCGAGTGCCTGTGACAGAGTCAAACGGCAGAATGCAGACAAGTGCAGCAACAGTTGCCGTACTGCCTGAGGCAGACCCGTTCGAGGTAACTATCAACGAGGGCGAGATAAAGTGGGACACCTTCCGCTCATCAGGTGCTGGTGGTCAGAACGTGAACAAGGTGGAGTCAGGTGTTCGTGCCCGCTATATGTGGAAGAACCCTAACACAGGCGAGACGGAAGAGATACTCATAGAGTGTACAGAGACGCGTGACCAGCCTAAGAATAAGGAGCGTGCGCTTGCACGTCTGCGTACATATATCTATGACAGGGAGCACCAGAAATATGTTGACGACATAGCAAACAGACGTAAGTCGCTGGTGTCAACAGGCGACCGTTCGGCAAAGATTCGCACATACAACTTCCCACAGGGACGTGTGACAGACCATCGCATAGGCTACACCACCCACGACCTGCAAGGTTTCCTCGGTGGCGACATTCAGGCTATGATTGATGCCCTGACAGTGGCTGAGAACGCAGAAAGAATGAAAGAAGCAGAACTGTAGAATATGACAAGAAAAGAATTAGTAAACCAGATATTTGAGAAGAAGAGTTTCCTCTGCGTAGGACTGGATGTGGATCTGAACAAGGTGCCACAACACCTGCTGAAGGAAAACGACCCAATATTTGCTTTCAACAAGCAGATAATAGATGCTACGGCTAAGTATTGCGTGGCATACAAGCCTAACCTCGCTTTCTATGAGGCTTACGGAGTGAAGGGTCTCATCTCGTTTGAGAAGACTGTAAAATATATACAGGACAACTATCCTGAGCAGTTTATCATAGCCGATGCAAAGCGTGGCGACATCGGCAACACATCGAAGATGTATGCCCAGACATTCTTCGGAGAATACAAGGTTGACGCCCTGACCGTAGCCCCTTACATGGGTGAGGACTCAGTGGTGCCATTCCTCTCTTACGAAGCAGAGAAGAGACCTTGGGTGATACTCCTCGCCCTGACTTCCAACAAGGGTTCGTTTGACTTCCAGCAGACTACCGATACAGAAGGTCAACGACTCTTTGAGAAGGTGATAAAGAAAAGTCAGGAATGGGGAACACCAGACAACCTGATGTATGTGGTTGGCGCCACACGAGGCGAGATGTTTAAGGATATAAGAAAGGTTGCGCCAGAACACTTCCTGCTCGTACCAGGCGTAGGAGCACAGGGAGGATCTCTGCAGGACGTTTGCCAGTATGGCATAATCAAGGATTGCGGACTGCTGGTAAACTCAAGCCGAGGCATCATATTCGCTGACAACACGGAGAACTTTGCCAAGGTTGCAGGTGAGAAGGCTAAAGAACTACAAGAACAGATGGCAACAGAACTTGCCAAACTATAACATAACTAAAACCACCTTATTTATATATATGGAATTTAAGGCACAACAAATAGCTGAACTGATTCAGGGACGTGTGGAGGGCGACCCAAACGCCACCATTAACACTTTTGCCAAGATAGAAGAAGGTAAGCCTGGAGCTATATCCTTCCTATCAAACACCAAATATACGCACTACATTTATGACACGAAATCTAGTGTTGTACTGGTGGACGAAGCTCTGGTGTTGGAAAAACCTGTAACAGCAACACTGATAAGAGTGAAGAGCGCATACGAGGCAGTGGCAAAGCTGTTGCAGATGTATGCTTCGATGAAACCTAAGAAGGTAGGCATCGACTCACTCGCCTTTATCCACCCTACTGCTAAGATTGGCAAGGACTGCTACATTGGTCCGTTTGTGGCTATAGGTCCTAACGTGACCATCGGCGATGGTTGTGTGTTCCATCCGCATGTTACGATTGGCGAGAATGCTTCTGTGGGCAGTAATACGGAGATATACTCCAATGCAGTAATCTATCACGACTGCAAGGTTGGCAGTAACTGCATACTCCACGCTGGTTGCGTGATTGGTGCTGACGGCTTCGGCTTCGCTCCTGGCGCAGAGGGTTACGATAAGATACCACAGATAGGTATAGTTACAATAGAAGACAATGTGGAGATAGGTGCCAACACATGTGTGGATCGTTCTACGATGGGTAGCACATTTGTGCGTAAGGGTGTGAAACTCGACAACCTCGTGCAAATAGCCCACAATACCGACATTGGCGAAAACACCGTAATGTCAAGTCAGGTGGGAGTAGCAGGTTCTACCAAGGTTGGCAAATGGTGTATGTTTGGTGGACAGGTGGGAATATCTGGTCACATAACAATAGGTAACGGAGTGAAACTGGGAGCACAGTCAGGTGTACCAAGCAGTCTGAAAGATGGTGAGAACCTTATCGGCACTCCCCCTATCCCACTCACTAACTACTTCCGCTCATCAGCCATATTCAGACGTCTGCCTGATGTTTACAGACAGGTGAACGAGATGCAGAAGACTATTAACGAACTACAAGCAAAGCTTGCTGAACTTACCAAGTAGTAAGGGAAGCAGGCTTATGCCGTAATATTACACAAACAAAGAAGTTATGACAAAGCAAAACACTCTAAAAGGTAGTTTCTCCCTTTGCGGAAAGGGACTACATACTGGTCTGAACCTCACTGTAACATTCTATCCTGCACCAGAGAATACAGGATATAAGATTCAGCGTATAGACCTTGAAGGTATGCCTACCATAGACGCTGTGGCTGAACACGTGATAGATACCAAGCGTGGCACAGTACTGGGCAAAGGCGATGTGAGGGTGAGCACCGTAGAACATGGTTTGTCTGCCCTCTATGCTATGGGTATCGACAACTGTATGATACAGGTTAACGGACCAGAGTTCCCTATCCTCGATGGCTCTGCTATGCAATATGTGGAGAAGATTCAGGAGGTTGGCATTCAGGAGCAGAACGCACCAAAGGACTACTACATCATTCGCAAGAAGATAGAGGTGAAGGATGAGGAGTCTGGCTCTTGCATCACAATACTGCCTGATGAGGATTTCTCTATTACAGCAATGTGCTCGTTCGAGTCAAAGTTCATCAACTCGCAGTTTGCTACCATCGACAATATGGAGGACTTCCCAAATGAGATTGCTTCAGCACGTACCTTTGTATTCGTACGAGACATCATGGCTCTGCTGGAGGCTGGACTCATAAAGGGTGGAGACCTTGACAACGCTATCGTGATATACGAAAACGAACAGTCGCAGGAGAATATCGACAAACTGTGTGACAGACTGGGCTACGACCATATCGACGCAACAAAATTGGGTTACATGCAGCACAAGCCTCTGACATGGGAGAACGAGTGTACTCGTCATAAGTTGCTTGACATCATTGGCGATATGGCTCTCATAGGCAAACCGCTGAAGGGTCGCATCATAGCAACACGTCCTGGTCACACCATCAACAATAAGTTTGCACGCGTAATGCGTCAGGAGATTCGCAAGCATGAGATTCAGGCTCCTATCTACGACCCTAACCAGGAGCCTGTGCTCGACATCAATCGCATACGTCAGGTATTGCCTCATCGTTATCCTATGCAGCTGGTAGATAAGATTATCAGCATCAGCGGCACTACAATCGTAGGCATAAAGAACGTAACATCCAACGAACCTTTCTTCACGGGACACTTCCCTGATGAGCCCGTTATGCCTGGTGTACTGATGATAGAGGCTATGAGTCAGTGTGGTGCCCTGCTCGTGCTCAACACCCTCGAAGAGCCAGAACGCTGGACAAGCTACTTCCTGAAGATTGATGATGTGAAATATCGTAAGAAGGTAGTACCTGGTGACACTCTTATCTTTAAGGTGGAACTGCTCGGACCTGTGCGTCATGGCATTTCTTCTATGCAGGGCTACATCTTCGTGGGTGACACCCTCGTGGCTGAAGCAAAGTTCACTGGTCAGATGGTAAAGAATAAATAACAACAATATAACCTTATATAATATCTATGGCAAATCAGATTAGTCCAATGGCATTCGTTCATCCTGACGCAAAGTTGGGTGACGGCAACATCATAGGTCCTTTCTGCTACATCGATGCCGACGTAGTGATTGGCGACAACAACATAATGCAGAACAGCGTTACCCTGAACCAAGGGTTGCGCATGGGCTCAGGAAATGAAATCATGCCTGGAGCAAGTTTGTCAACCAAGCCTCAAGACCTGAAGTTCAAGGGTGAGGTGACCACTTGTCAGATAGGCGACAACAACTCTATTCGTGAGAACGTAACCATATCACGAGGCACATTCTCAAAAGGTACAACGATAGTTGGCAACAACAATCTGCTCATGGAGAATATGCATGTGGCACACGACTGCGTGATAGGTAACAACTGCATCATAGGCAACTCAACGAAGTTTGCTGGCGAAGTGGTGGTTGATGATTGCGCTATCATCTCTGCTGAAGTGCTGGTTCATCAGTTCGTTCACATCGGTGGCTACGTAATGATACAAGGCGGAAGCCGTACGTCACAGGATATTCCTCCTTACGTAATAGCAGGCAAGGAGCCAATACGTTTTGCTGGTCTCAACCTCATAGGTTTGCGCCGTCGTGGTTTTCCAAACGAAACCATACTTGCCATCCGCGAAGCATACAACACTATCTACTCTAAGGGTCTGATAAAAGAGGGCATCGAGGAGGTGAAGAAGACTATGGAGCTGATACCTGAGATAAAGTATGTCATCGACTTCATAGAGAAAGCAGAAAGAGGCATCATAAGATAGTTTGAACTCTCTTATCGTCATAACAGGACCTACGGGTGTTGGCAAAACCGAACTCTGCTTGAATATTGCCGAGCATTATGGTATTGACATAATCAATGCCGACTCACGACAGATATATGCAGAGATACCAATAGGAACAGCCGCACCCACTGCAGAACAAATGCAGCGAGTGCGGCACTACTTTGTCGGTACTCATCACATAGGCGACTACTATTCTGCCTCTATGTACGAGCAGGAAGTGCTGGACCTAATAGCAGAAAAAGAGCAAGAGGCTTCAAATAATCCTATCGCAATACTGACAGGAGGTTCCATGATGTATATCGATGCTGTATGTAATGGTATTGACGACATCCCAACCATCAAGGACGAGATACGCAACAAGATGAAACAAAGACTGGAGACAGAAGGTCTCGACGCTCTTGTTGACGAACTGAGAGAACTAGACCCACAGCATTGGGAGACTGTTGACAGAAGCAACCCACGACGTGTGGTACACGCCCTTGAGATTTGTCACCAGACTGGACAAACCTACACTTCCTTTCGTATAGGAAAAAAGAAGGAACGTCCCTTCAACATCATAAAGATAGGGCTGACACGCGACAAGGTGCTGAAGGTAAAACGAGGACAGGTGATTATGGATCATACCGAACTCTATGACCGAATAAACGCCCGAGTCGTCAGCATGATGGAGCAAGGACTGGTGGAGGAAGCCAAAAGCGTACTCCCCTATCGCAACGAGAAAGCACTGAACACCATAGGTTACAAAGAGATGTTCAGGTATTTCGACAACGAGATAACGCTTGAAGAGGCTGTCAGACAAATACAAAGCAACAGTCGCGAGTATGCCCGAAAACAACTCACCTGGTACAAGAAAGACGAAAGCATGAAATGGTTTCATCCCAACCAGAAAAAAGACATTAAAGACTACATTAATTCTAATCTATAATGAAGAAAACCTTTAAATACATAGCGAACGCCTTTGCGTGGCTATCAGCTAAGTGTAAATCTTTTTGGCAATGGTATAAAAGCTGCTATAAGGGCAGACCTTGGTACATAAAGACCGTAACAGTCATAGCATCACTAATAGTAGCATTCTTACTTTACTTAGGAGCGGTTGACATGAACCTGTTCTGGCTGTTTGGCAAGTCGCCTGGTTGGGTGGACATAGCAGAACACAAGACCAGTCAGGCTTCTGAACTCTATTCTGCAGACGGAGTGTTGCTGGGCAAATACTTCAACGAGAACCGTACGCCTGTGGATTACGAAGACGTGAACCCTATATTCTGGCGTGCACTTATAGACACAGAAGACGAACGATTCTATGACCATTGGGGCATAGACCCGTTAGGTTTGCTGGGTGCTGCAAAAGATGCTGCCACAGGAAGAGGTGGACGTGGAGCCTCAACTATCACACAGCAGCTGGCTAAGAATATGTTCCGCGTCCGTACCCAATACAGCACAGGACTGATAGGCAAGATACCAGGTGTTAAAATCCTGGTAATGAAGACAAAAGAATGGATTACCGCCTTAAAACTTGAACTTTATTTTGCTGCAACTAAAGGACGCAAAGCAGGTAAGGACGAGATACTCGTACAGTATGCCAATACCGTAGATTTCGGTCATAACGCATTCGGTATCAAGACTGCTGCAAAGACTTATTTCAACACCACACCAAAGAATCTCACCACTGACCAGGCAGCAATACTCGTAGGTATGCTGAAGGCAACTACGTATTACAACCCTATATCACATCCTGAGAACTCCATACAACGTCGTAACGTGGTGCTTGATAACATGCGAGTGCATGGCGACCTTACTACCGAACAGTTCAACAATCTCAAGGCTCTGCCCATTGATTGTTCTGAATTTAAAGTGGAGGACAACTACGACGGACAGGCAAAATATTTCCGTGAGGCGATAGCCAAGTACATCAAGTATCTGAGCGAGGAGTATGAGAGTCTGGAGGATATAGACCTTTACAATGACGGACTGAAGATTTACACCACCCTTGACTCCAAGATGCAGAAGTATGCTGAAGCTGCTGCTGCAAAGCAGATGAAGCAGGTGCAGCAGAACTTCAACAATCACTGGGGAATACGCCGTACGCAGGACAACTTCATGCCTGGCGAGAAACCTTGGCAAGACGAGAAACATCAAGAAATAGCGAACTTCATAGAAGACATCGCCAAGAGACAGCCCGTATATAAATATCTGGCTAACAAATTCGACAACAACCAGGACTCTATAGACTACTACCTCAACAAGCCTCACACGGTCAAGCTTTTCGACTACGAGAAGGGCGAGATTGAGAGGGAGATGTCAACGATGGACTCTATACGCTACATGGTCAGTTTCATGCACTGTTCGTTTGTAGCCATGGAGCCTCAGAGCGGACATGTCAAGGCATGGGTTGGCGATATAGATTTCAACCATTGGAAGTTTGACAAAGTGACTGCTATGCGCCAGCCTGGCTCTACATTTAAGCTATTCGTTTATACTGAGGCTATGGAGCAGGGACTGACACCCTGCGACAAGCGACGCGACGAATACTTCTCAATGAAGGTGTGGGATGCCGACAAGAAAGAAGAAGTCACATGGGCTCCTACCAATGCCAATGGATACTTCACGGGCGACTCAATGCCTCTACGTACAGCCTTTGCACAAAGTATCAACTCCGTAGCCGTGCGTTTAGGTCAGGAGATGGGCATAAAGAATATCATCGAGACAGCCCACAACATGGGTATTAAGAGCAAACTCGACGAAACGCCATCACTTGCTCTTGGTTCTTCTGACGTAAACCTCCTTGAGCTTACCAATGCCTATTGTACCGTAGCCAACAACGGCAAGGCACATCCCGAACCCATACTGATAACAAAGATTGTTGACCGTAACGGCAACGAGATATATGTTGCTCCTACAGAAGAGAAGCAGGCTATAACCATTAAGTCGGCATATCTCGTACAGCAGTTGTTGCAGGCAGGACTGCGCGAGCGAGGTGGAACATCTATGAGCCTCTGGGGCTATATAGGAAAGTTCCCCGACACAGAGTTTGGTGGTAAGACTGGAACATCCAACAATCACTCCGACGCGTGGTTCATGGGGGTTAGTCCTAACCTCGTAGTTGGAGCATGGGTAGGAGGCGAGTATCGCAGCATACACTTCCGCACAGGTGCTTTGGGACAAGGATCACGAACGGCGTTGCCTATATGCGGATACTTCCTTGAGTCCGTATTCTCCGACCCAGCCTTCAAGAAGTATCATGGCAAATTCCAAAAACCAGAGGATGCCGACATAGAGCGTAGCATGTATGAGTGCACATACCAAGGCGGAGCACGTCGTGATACCATTGATGTGGACTCTCTGGCACACAGCACCGAGATACTTCTCGACGATGAGGGCAATCCGATAGAAAAAGCTCCAAGTGCTGCGCCAGAACAGAAACAGCATGTTACTGAGGAGGTTGTAAACTTTGAAGACCTCTAAAGCAGGCAAACATAATATAAAGTCAAATAATACATAACAACGAAATAATGCGTAAGATATTTTCATTACTGAGTCTTGCAACACTCCTGTTGCTGTCAACAAATGTATTTGGAGCACCAAAACGTGAGTTTCGTGGTGCATGGATACAATGCGTAAACGGTCAGTTCATAGGCTTGGGTACGGAGAAGATGCAACAGACCCTCACCTATCAGCTTGACGAGTTGCAGAAGGATGGCGTTAATGCCATAATCTTCCAGGTGCGTCCAGAGTGTGATGCCCTATACGAGAGCAGCATAGAACCCTGGAGCCGTTTTCTGACAGGACAGCAGGGTGTGGCACCTGTGCCATATTGGGACCCTCTGCAGTGGATGATTACCGAGTGTCATAAGCGTGGTATGGAACTTCATGCATGGATAAACCCTTTCCGTGCAAAGACCAAGGTTACCAACGAACTTGCCAGTAACAATATAGTGTTAAGGCGTCCTGACCTCGTATTCCCCTACGACGGACTCTACCTGCTCAATCCTGCGAAACAGGAGAATCGCGACTATATCTGTCGCGTAGCAGCTGACATCATACGCCGCTATGATGTTGACGGACTGCACATTGACGACTACTTCTACCCCTACCCCGTTGCCGGATGCGAGATTCCTGACCAACAGGACTTCAACAACAACCCGCAAGGCTTCAGCAACATCGGCGACTGGCGCCGTAACAACGTAAACCTGTTCATCGAACAGCTGCATGACACCATTAAGTCCGTCAAGCCTTGGGTGAAGTTTGGCGTATCTCCATTCGGTATATACCGCAACAAGAAGAACGCCCACAACGGTTCCAACACCAACGGTCTGCAGAACTATGACGAACTGTATGCTGACATCCTGCTGTGGGGCGACAACGGATGGTATGACTACTGCGTACCTCAGCTCTACTGGGAGATTGGCCACAAGGCAGCCGACTATAAGACCCTGATACATTGGTGGAACGAGAATGCGAGTAGCAGACCCCTGTACATAGGTGAGGATATAGAGCGTACAGCTAAGTTTACTGACCCAAATAATCCACGCCAAAACCAGATGCAGGCAAAGTATAAGCTGCATGAAGAGATGGAGAACGTCAACGGCACGGTACTGTGGTATGCCAAGGCGGCGGTTGACAACATAGGCAACTACGGCACCATGCTTCGCAATCACTACTGGAAGTACCCTGCCCTACAGCCCCTCATGCCTTTCATTGACGAGACCAGACCAGGCAAACCTGCAAAGGTGAAACCTATATGGACGAGTGACGGATACATCCTCTTCTGGCAAGCACCAAAGAGCAAGTCATGGAAAGACGAAGCTGTCAAGTATGTAGTGTATCGTTTTGGCAATAAGGAGAAGGTCAACATCGAAGACCCATCACACATCATAGCCATAACTACAAATCCTTGGCTTCAGTTGCCTTATGTTGATGGAAAAGAAAAATTTGTCTATGTGGTAACAGCCCTCAACAGACTAAGCAACGAGAGCAAGGCTGTCAAGAAGAAGGTGAAGCTATAATCGGAGTAGAAAGAAGATGGGAGGTCGCAAGGATTATTTTGAGTTCCAGCAATTCACTATAGACCAAAGCCATGCTGCCATGAAGGTGGGCACAGATAGTGATTTGCTCGGTGCCCTATCAGCTGGTGGCGACAGAATCCTTGATATAGGTACGGGCACAGGAGTGTTAGCACTCTTCATGGCTCAACGCTTCCCAACAGCGAGCATAACGGCTATAGACATAGATGAGAATGCCATCATTGATGCAACAAAGAATTTCGCATCTTCTCCTTTCAGCGGCAGAATAACGCTGATACACACCTCATTACAGGATTTTTCAAGGAACTACGACGGTCAGCCTTTCGACTGTATCGTATGCAACCCACCCTATTTTGACAAAAGTCTTGAAGCTCCTGATAAAAGTCGCACCAGAGCTCGTCATACCTCAAGTCTTACGTTTAAGGAACTGATAGAAAGTGCGCATAAATTGTTGGCTGACGACGGAGTTTTTTCCGTATGCATCCCTCCTGAAGTGCACTCTGTCTTTTCTGCGGAATGTATGCTTAACGGTTTCTGGCTGCAAAGCAATTATATGATAAAGAGCATTCCCAGCAAACCTACTAAAAGGTATATTCTAATATATAAAAAAGGACGCACAGAATGTACGTCCTTCACCTATTGCATGAGGAATGAAGACCACACCTATTCTGAATGGTACAACACCCTTATGTCAGATTTTCTAAAACCTAGAAACAGATAGTTTTACTTACTAAATTCCTTAATGCGCTGCTCTTCAGAGAGTTTGCATATAAGCAGACGACCATCACGCTGTGCTACAATGTATCCGTCCAGTCCCTGCACAACGGTCTGCTTGTTTCCCTCTACGTTGATGATGCAGTTTGAAGAATCATAGGTCTTCACGTTGTCACTTATGATACTGTTGCCGTTGGCATCACGCTTAGAGAGAGTCTGCAGAGAGCCCCATGTGCCGAGGTCGCTCCATCCGAAGTCTGCTGGCATTACATATATCTCTTCAGCCTTCTCCATTATGGCATAGTCAACGGAGATATTCTCACACTCTGCATAACGTTCGTTGATAACCTCCTGCTCCTTATCTGTGCCATATACATCACTTATAGATTCGAATATGCGGTTGAGCACTGGCTGATACATGCGGAAAGCGTTGATGATGGTCTTGACATTCCAGATGAATATGCCTGCATTCCAGAAGTAGTTGTTGTGACTGATATATTCCTTTGCCGTAGCAAGGTCCGGCTTCTCACGGAACTGCTCCACCTGGAATATCTCCTTATTCCTCATACTGTTAGAAGCAAGGTCTGCCTGAATATATCCATAGCCTGTCTCTGGGCGAGTAGGTTTCATGCCTAAGGTTACTATTCCGTCTGACTCGGCAACGAAGTTAAGGGCAGCAGTAATAACCCTGCGAAACTCCATCACGTTCATCACTACGGCATCACTTGGCGTTACAGCTATATTGGCATTCTTATCCTTCGCATTTATGCGATGGCTTACGTATGCTATACATGGGGCTGTGTTTCTGCGACAAGGCTCACACAAGATGTTGCCCGTAGGAATATCGGGCAACTGCTCGTGGATAATATCCTTATACTGAGCACTGGTAACAACCCATACATTCTCTGCGTCACACACATCCTTAAAGCGGTCATAGGTCAGCTGTATCAGCGAACGACCCACACCAAGAACGTCAATAAACTGCTTTGGACGATCTTCGGTACTCATAGGCCAGAATCTGCTGCCTACTCCACCTGCCATTATTACTACGTGATTCATAACTTAAACTCTAAACTATATACTCTAAACTATGAATTATCCCAGATACTTTATGAGTATCTTTGCATTACCGCTGTCACGAAGCTTGGCAATAGACTTCTCCCTAATCTGGCGTACACGCTCACGTGTCAGTCCGAGTTCGTCGCCTATCTCTTCCAACCCCTTCTCATGACAACCTATGCCAAAGCACTCGCGGATGATGATTATCTCACGATCCTTCAATACTCTGTTCAATACGGCATTCAGTTCCTGAGCCATTGACTCATGGTCCACGGTGCGGTCAGTACGTGAGTCATCACCACTCGCCATAACGTCGAGCATACAGTTTTCCTCGCCATCCTGGAATGGAGCGTCAATACTAACGTGGTGACCGTCAGCCATAAGGCTCTGACCAATCTTTTCCTCGTCGATGTTTGTTGCCTCAGACAACTCACCTACGCTTGGGTGACGCTGGTTCTCCTGCTCAAACTTGTTTATCTCGTGGTTAATCTTGCTCAGCGAACCCACCTGGTTAAGAGGCAGGCGCACAATACGGCTCTGCTCGGCAATAGCCTGCAGTATGCTCTGGCGAATCCACCATACGGCGTATGAGATAAACTTAAAGCCTCGAGTCTCATCAAACTTCTGAGCAGCCTTAATCAGTCCGATATTACCCTCATCTATCAAGTCGGTGAGTGACAATCCCTGATGCTGATACTGCTTAGCTACAGAAACCACAAAACGCAAGTTAGCAGTAACCAACTTATCCTTAGCGCGTTCAGCCTCAGGACCACCCTTCTTGATTTTTTGTGCCAGCTCTATCTCTTCGTCGATAGTAATCAGTGGCGCACGTCCAATCTCTACAAGGTACTTGTCAAGAGCTTCGCTCGAACGGTTGGTAATACTTTTTTGAATCTTAAGTTGTCTCATTTATCTTCCTTATACGTTAAAAAATCTCTTCTCTACACTACAACGTGGGTACTATATTATATATTGCGCGCACGGGCGCAAATATTTTGCAAAGATACACAATAAATTCGGCTTAATCAAACATTTTACGGATTATTAACAACATCTATGCCATTTTTTATTACTAAATATAGTAACTTTGTCGTGATTTTTCAAAAATATATGCAAAAAAAATCATAATGAGAACAAAAAAAACGACTAAAGAGGAGTCTGTTAAGGAAGTGGCTCCTATAGAAACACAGAACGAAGCTCAAGCGAGCACCAAGAAAGAAAAGCCAAAGAAGGCTGCGACAACAAAAAGGACAACATTACGCAAACCTCGTGCTACAAAGAAAAAAACAGCACAGGAAGCAACAGAAACAGCACCTGAAGAGGTAGTAACAAACGGGGCTACAACTGAGTCTGCAGAAGCTATGCTTCCACACGCGGAAACTAAGCAACCAGACGCGGAAGCTAAGCAACCGCAACTGGAAACTATGCAACCGCAACTGGAAACTATGCAACCAGAAGCAGCATTTCAGCAACCTAAAAAGGAGTTTAAGGGAGTGCTCCCTATCCCTGCCCTTCCTGACATCAAGATTAACGATATCATCGAATTGGCACAGGCACCTCAACGTGCCATAGTGCTGACTGACCAGCAGATACAGCAACTCACTCTCGACGAACTGGAAAAACGATACAAGTTCCTCGAAGAGACTCTTGCCAATGTGCTTGACTATGACATAGTTATCAGCGATACTAACATCTGGCTAGAACTGCTTATCGGACATACATCAAGCCACTCTGACCCTCGTGTTAATGCACGTCTGCAATTCGAGCGCCAGTTGGAATTTATCTCCAAACTGATGAAACATCGTGGTGGAAAATTCATGATGATGGGTGAGACCTATGAGGAGATTGACCGCTTTGCTGCCATGCAAGACCCTACCAACCACAAGGAAGCTGACTTTACCGACAATATAGTATGTCTAAATGCAGCGGCACGTCTTGCAAAAAGACTTATCCTTGCCCAACAGCGCGAAAACCGTCTGCGCATCGAAGGCATAAGTGCCGAGAGCCATCATGCCTCATTTGCCGATCCAGCCATAGTTCACCGCGTGGTAGAACTCTTTGCTGAAGGCAAGAAGGTACTCCTTATAACTAATGATGCAAGTGTGGCAATACGTTCTATCGGACTGTGTGACGACCTGCAACGCATCAACAACATCAGCGATGCCGACTGGAATGGCAAGTATGCCACCCTCCGCCCTATGGTCTTCACCTTCGACGACCTCCGTATGCTTGACTACTACACCCGTCAGTTATATTATATACAGATGGCTTGCAAGAAATCATGGATGGAGGATATTGCTCAGTTGCCTAAGCGTGCTGAAGTAGAGAAACTCACCCTGTGGCAAGAGGCATTCCGTCCTGGCGACAAGCATCGCGGAGACAACCTCTTCATTGGTGCAGAGCCAGAGAATGTTACTACCCAAAAGCAACAGCCTCAGCAAAAATCACAGCAGCAAAAGCAGCAGAAACAAAAGCAGAAGCAGCAACAACAACAGCAAAAGCAGGAACAGCCTAAACAGGAGCAACCCAAGCAGGATGTAGCGCCAAAAACTGCGCCACAACCTATAGAAGCACAGAAGGAAGAGCCTGTACCAGCAGTTGCCACGGAGACAGTTGCAATTGCTCAACCAGAGGCAAAGCCTAAAAAGCCTCGCCGCCGTCCTGCACGAACAAAGAAAGCAGAATAGCGCAATAGCTTAGCTCACTCACTCAAGAAGCACAAAATAAAGCTATGCTCAAAAAAAACGCTGCAATTATTTGGTAGATTAAAGAAAAAATAGTACCTTTGCACTCGCATTTGAGCAATCAGTGCCTCTCAAGTAGAGTTTGGTGCGTTAGTTCAGTTGGT
>DEJW01000024.1:24289-79736 GCA_002353585.1 Prevotellaceae bacterium UBA2738
GGTCCGAGTCCCGTACGCACCGCAAAAAAGGAAGACTGTTAAGGTCTTCCTTTTTTTGTTATCTATACCACCTTGTAACGTGTGTGCCCTTATTCTACCATCTCTTGCACCTCTTGTCTCTCTTGTACCTCTTTATTATACAAAAAAATCCCGACGCTCTACAAAGAGAACATCGGGATTTCAAATATTGATTAGTTAGTATAGTTACTTCTTGAGGAAGAGGATTGCGCAACGGTTGAACTCGTATGTCTCGAAGAGCTGGTCTGTCTCGCCACAGCCTTCTGCTTCAATACGGTCAGCTGCAATACCATACTTCTTAGTGAGCAGATCCTTAACAGCGTTTGCACGACGTATGCCGAGAGAGGTATTGTTAGCGTGTGGACCCTCTGGTGAAGCGTAGCCCTTAACCTGCAGACGATATGTTGGGTGATTCTTCAGCACGTCAGCTGCAATCTGTACGTTCTGCTGCTGAGCAGGACTGATGACAGCCTTGTTTACCTGATAGAATACTGCTGGGAGATTGGGCTCAAGCACCTTAGCCACAGTTGGCTTAGCGTTACACTCGTTAAGAGCGTCCTGCAAGTCCTTAACTTCCTTCTCCAGGTTAGCGATGGTCTTGACATTTGCGCTATCCTTAGCACGCAGGTCGTTTACAGCATTGTTAAGTGCGTCGAGCTCCATTGGGTCACAAGCCTCAACAAGCATGAAGTTGTGAGCACCGTTTGATGTCTTGAACTTATAGACCAGACCGAGGTTAAGCTGGAGGAAAGAGTTGTTGATATTGTACTTGACAATCTTGTTAGAGTGGTCGTCGTTCTCGTGGTCAACACCAGCTATACAGTAGTTGATAGATGGCTCAAGGTAGAGCTGCCACTCTTGGAACTTACCAAAATTATAAGCGAAGTCAAACGCAAGTTTGTTGTTAAGAGTGTTCATCTTTGTGCCTTCAGGTGTAGGGTTGTTACCGAAGTTGTGACCCCATGAGAAGCCTGGTACGAAGAATATCTCAAACTTACGTGGCTCACCAAGATAGTTGCCGACAGCGTTCATCAGGTTAATCATGCCGAAGAAGCCTACGTTGGAGTAGTGTACTGTGTTGCCGCCTGAAAGGTTGTTACCCCCCTGTGGGTTAACATAGGAGCCGTGACGGTTGTTAAAGTAGAGGTTACCCTCGATACCGAAACCGAAGATTGGAGAGAAGAACTTACCCAGACGCAGACCTGCATTCCAGTTAGTGTTCTTGAAAATAGCATTGTGTGTGGTACCTGCTCCCACACCACCGTTTACACCAATGAAACAGTTGTCAAAAAACTTGTTTCCGTAAAAACCGCCCTCATCCTGAGCGTTTGCTGTCAGAGCAGAAACTGCTACTGCGAGCGTAAGTAAAAACTTTTTCATTTGTTGTAGTTATGTTATAATTCTATTATCCCTAAGTATACCTAAATCTTTGCATATATCTGTGCTCATACTGTGCACGAACACAAATTTGAGTGCAAAGGTACAACTTTTCCGTCTTATGTGCAAATTTTTCTTTATTAAATTTCTAACTACTTAACATATTTCTTAAAAAAACTTCACATTTTCCACCTTACATCCATTTATAAGCGAGGGATTGAAGGCACCTTTCTTGTCTTTTACCTTACAATTTTCGAAGGTAAAGTTGCTTAGTTCGTATTTATCTGATGTTCCTACGTCAAAGAAATTCTTTGAATCTACATCAATATCCCTAATGGTTACGTCGCAACAATGAGACACAGGCATATCCTTACGCTCGCCTGGCTTGTAGAACTGAGTCCAGGGGCGTATCACGAGGAACGAGCCGCAGGTGCCGCTGACGTTCTCAACGCTTATCAGCCTATACTGCTGAGGGGTGTCAGGGCGCATCTTCAGCCATAGCACACGGTCGGCATTATTAAACTTTATATTACGGATTACGATATTCCAGTCGTCTATCGACTCCGAACCTACGGTCAGGCATCCATGCACCCTGCCATATACGCAGTTGTCCACAAGCACATTATACACAGGACCGTTGTCAGGATTCTGGTCTGCCCATGTTCCCTTGCCGCCTTTTATCACCACAGCATCATCGTTCACCTGCATAAAGCATCCATGCACCAACACATCATGACACACGTCCAGGTCTATAGCATCGCTCGAAGGGGCACCATACTGTTTGTCGCTACCCTTTATCACCACACCCTTGGTTGGAGCATATATAAAGCAATCCAGATACCTCACATTACTGCAACGATACAGGTGGTTAGTCCAGAATGGAGAATTAATAAGATATACATCCTGCACGGTAACATCCTTACTGTTAGAGATATACACCAGTCTTGGACGCATAGCCTCAAGGTTGGTACACTCTGGGTTATACTGCCTTCTGTACCTGAACTCCTCCCAATACAGGTAGCCATTGCCGTCTATGCAGGAGGCATTAGAAGAGAATCCGCTTTCTGAAGGCAGTGAGCCGTCCAACTTCGCCCCATCGCCTGTAATGGTAAAGCCATCCACACCGTCAGCATTTATCATGGCAGCAAAATACTTCAGCGTCTGCCCCTCCATTCGTGTTGTCATCAGTTTGAAATCCCTTATGCGGTCAGAGCCCTTCAGCCTGCCGCTCACGTGCAGGTGCGTACCTTTCTTGAAGAACAGGGAGCCCGTGAGGAATGTGCCCTTAGGTATCACCACTACACCCCCACCCTCTTCGCTGCATCTGTCTATCACAGCCTGTATAGCCTCCGTCTGCAACAGCGTTGAGTCATTCTTCACGCCATAGTCGGTAATCACATATTGCTTGCCTAACTCTACCACATTCACCTTCCTGGTGTTAGAGAAAAACTCCGACATCACTGTGCCGTCAGGCCATGTCTGCAACATTTTGTAATACTCCACTGCTCCCAGCAACACGCATCCTGCACCATAGTCCTCAAAGTCTGGCACACTGGTGTATGTCACTGGCTGTCCGTCTTTTGGCTGTTTGCCTGTACCTTGCAGATAGCCTATGAATCCGTCGGCATGTATCGCCTTTTCGGCTATAGCCTTCCATGCCTTATCAACGGCAGGGCGATACTCCCCTCTTGGCAGCATCTCATTCCTTATGCCCCAAGCCATGCCCATCGTAAAGAGTGCTGTGCCTGAGGTCTCTGGTCCGCCATAGGTTACAGGCGACATCAGGCTGACATTCCAGAATCCATCCTCACGCTGACACTTCAGCAGAGCCTTCATCATGTCGAGATAGTCCTCCTTCAGTTCTGCGAGGAAAGCCACCACCTCCTTGTTCTGCTCATAGCCCTTGGCAGATGTTATTTCGTCTATCGTCCTTACGAGCGCAGCCACTACCCATCCGTCGCCTCTGCTCCAGTAGCAGTTCATGCCGTCTTGCTCCTTGTATGGAGCCACAAAGTCCTTGTCTCTCCACCACAGGCCTTCCTGCTTGTTCCATAATCCTCCGCCACACTCGTTGCGAGTCCATTCATAGCAGTCTCGCGCGTACATTATATATCTTATGTCTCCAGTGTGGCGATACATCTTCGCATACACAGGCATAGCCATCTGTATGGCGTCTATCCATGTCCAGTAGTCCACACGTCCTGATGCCATCTGCTTCTCCAGGTTCACCCTCACGCTGTCTATCATCTTCCTGTCGCCCACCATGCCATAGCGGTCCAGGTAGGTCTGCGCACAACACTGGTCGTCGGCATGCGTGGTCTTGGTGCCATAGCGTGGAGTCCACTTATGGTATTCTGCCCACTCGTCTATGTAGTCCAGATAGCGTTGCTGTGCATCTATGCCGTATAGCGCCATCAGCCCCTCATAATACACTCCGCGAGTCCATAGCGAACTTGGTCGCACCTTGTTCTTAACAAATGTATCCTTCTTGGGGTCTGGCCACTTCTGCATAAAGTAGTCATTCACTCTGCGAGCCGTTTCCAGCACATCCTCTGCCTTTTGAGCTACCACAGCATTCTGCCATATCAGCATAGCCAATACTGCCAGCATCACACTCTTCATTTTCCTTGTATCCATAGGTTTTAATTATAGTTTCAGTTTAGTTCTTAATCAAAAAAATGCAACCACTCATCATAAGTAGTTGCATCCCCGTCTTTGTGACTCCTGCAGGATTCAAACCTGCAACCTTTTGATCCGTAGTCAAATGCTCTATTCAGTTGAGCTAAGGAGCCATCCTTGTTGCTTGATTTCTCAAATGCGAGTGCAAAGGTACTGCTTTTTTTTGTAACCTCCAAACATTTTTCAAACTTTTTTCTTCCCACCCCCACTTTTAGGCATAAAAAGAGGGAGGGTAGCTTTACTGCAACCCTCCCTATAGTGTTTGGAATAAGTTTTTTTTGTTTATACAAGTTTATAGTCATTGAGGTGTTTGGAGCCTCGTGGACTTTTTTTGTAGGTTATCCTTCTGACCTTCTTTTAAGCTTCAGCCTCAGGTATAACAGAAACTACACTCTTGTCGTACTTTCCCTTGTGGAAGTTTACAGTACCGTCAACGAGAGCATAGAGGGTGTCGTCCTTACCCTGTGCAACGCCTGCACCAGGGAAGTGCTTGTTGCCACGCTGGCGAACGATGATGTTGCCTGCTACAACCTTCTGACCACCGAAAATCTTAATACCAAGTCGCTGTGAAGCTGATTCACGTCCGTTCTTAGAACTACCTACACCTTTCTTATGTGCCATTCTTTAGTCCTCCTTTGGTTTTAAGCTACTACTGATTTGATTACTAATTCAGTGAACTGAGCACGGAAACCGTTCTTCTTGCGCTCGTCCTTACGACGCTTCATCTTGAACACGATGACCTTGTCGCCCTTAACGAGTGGGTTCACTACTTCACAAACTACTTTTGCACCGCTTACCGTTGGTGCGCCTACTGTCACTGCTCCTGCATTGTCTACGAGCAGCACCTTGTCAAACTCAACAGCCTGGCCTTCCTCTACACCATTCATGTGGTGAACGAAGAGTTTCTTGCCCTCCTCAGCCTTGAACTGCTGACCCTGAATTTCTACAATTGCGTACATGCTTTTTTTTATTGTAAAATTGGGTTATCTCCGCTGGGCGTCTGACCTCCTGCCAGCACTTACTCGAGCCCACGACGGACTAAATCGGGTGCAAAATTACTAAAAAATTAGGAAATAGGAATTAGGAAATAGGAATTAAGGCTAACGAATTATGTTTTTTTAACCTTTCAGTTTCTCCCCTATCACATACCACAGAAACTCAACATTACCTATGATATAGCGTTTCCACATTCTGCGAGGCTCCTTCATCAGTCTGTACAGCCACTCTATGCCGTGCTGCTGCCACCACAGCGGAGCACGCTTCGTGGTGCCGGCATAGAAGTCAAACACAGCCCCCACCGTGCCCACATGGCAACTTATCTTCATCTCCTCCCAATGCTGGTAAGTCCACTTCTCCTGCTTAGGAGCAGTCATACCCACCCACATCAGGTCTGGGTCGGTATCGTTTATAAAGTCCACCATCGCCTTGCTCTCCTCCTCAGAGAACTCATCCTTATAGGGCGGGCTGTATGTCACCACCTCAAGGTTCGGAAAATCTTTGCTCGCGCGTTCCTTAATGATATTAAGCACCTTCTCACTCGAACCAAAGAACAGCACCCTCTTGCGCTCGTGGTGAATAGATGTCTCCAGTGGCTTCAGTGCATTCAGTTTCCTCATCTCGTGCATAAACAAGTCCCATCCTGCCACCCTCTCCTTGGGAGCATCAGGGTTCCCCAGCCACTGACATGCCTTCACCACACTCATACCATCAGGTATCAGCACATCGCCATTCACCAGAGCCTCGGCAAATGCCTCATCCTTCTTCGCATTATTATACGAAAAAGCATTTATCGTGTTTATCAGCAGTTTGCCCTTAGGCAGAGTCCCTAACTCCGCCTTGCTGTGCAACAGCCTTTGACTCTTCAGCCTCACTATATCATTCCTATCCTTTGGCATAAATCAAGTGCAAAGGTACTAAAACGAGAGCAAAAAACCAAAATAAACTCGTTTATTTTTGCTATTTTTTTTGCAGTTCCGAGCTTGCTCGCCTGAGCACCTACGGAGCGCAAGAGTGCAAAAACCTTGTCTCATTAGAGACCAAGGTACAAAAAAATCTCACTCACCTAAACATCACTCCCAAATTTAATACTTTTTCAAAGATGCTGAACAGTGCCTAAAGGTCGTCAAAGTCGTCAATAACCTTCAAGAGAAAAAAATGCTGGATTTAAGTTAATATAGTAACTTTGCATCATGTTCTTTGACTTATTGATACAAATTGCTTGGCTGCTCTCACTCCTCATACTCAGTGGTGTCGATGATGCCTGCATCGTGAAGGGCCTCGCGGCGTTCGGTACATGTGCCACACTTGCCACAATGCTTTTCGCCTCCTTTGTAGCACGACCAGGTTTCGCTATAGTCTATACCGAGGACGTTGCCTCGCTTGACGATGTCGGTCTTGGTGAGGTTGGTATAGGGAGCGAAGAGGGTGATGCCTTCATAGGTGCCCGCTGTGATGGCTGAACTCATGGCATCGACAAACTGTGGACGGCAGTCGGGATAGATGGCATGGTCGCCTGAGTGGTTAGCCATCATGACGTGATGCAGTCCGTTGCTCTCAGCCAGTCCTGCGGCTATGGCGAGCATGATGCCATTGCGGAAGGGCACCACGGTGGACTTCATGTTCTGGTCGTCGTAGCGACCTTCAGGTATCTCTTCCCCACCCTTCAACAGCGAGGACTTGAAATACTGAGACATGAAGCTGAGCGGAATAACGAGGTGCCTGATGCCCAGGCGCTTGCAGTGCATCCTGGCGAATGCTATCTCCTTCTCGTTATGTTTGCTGCCGTAATCGAAGGTTACGGCAAAGGCTATACGCTCTTGGTAATCGTAGAGCATGGTGATGGAGTCTATGCCTCCACTGACTATAAGGACAGAGTCTTTCAGTTCACAGTTCATAGTTAAAGTTCCCGTTAACGTTATTAATTATTGAAGTCCCACGAGAGGCCGAAACGCAGTACGCTCTCATTGAGTGGGTGGTGAGGGGTATAGAAATAGTTCTTGTTGCCAGAACCTGCATTGACATGGCTCATCATGACGAAGAAGCGGCACTGCTTGAGCTTCAGGTTGGCATATACGTTGATTATGGGATAGTTACCCACCTTGGTGCGCAAGGAGGTGTTCTGCTGCACACCATACATGCCTATCTGCGGACAGTATTCTGGTGCATAGTAGCTGGTGAAATAGCGCATATCGGCACCTAAGTGGACACGCAACACTCTGGCTACGGCGAAGTTGATGTAGAGGTTGGTGTAGTAGTTGAAGTCAGGCACGGCGAGCAACTCGCTCTGACTGCTCTTCTGATAGGTAAGACGGTTCTCCCAGTTGAGAATGCCCAGACGGAAATTCTGCTCCAGTGCAAGGGTTATGAGACTGATGTTAGCAGACGACTGCATCATGTCAGCAGTGTATTTGGTGACGGTGGTCACCTCGTCGAGGGTGGTACTGTTGTAGTTGATACCCAGATAGGTGTAGTTCTGTATGTTGTCATAGCAGGCACGAAGGGTGGTGCCAGTCCTCTTGAGGAAGAACTCTGCCTCGAGGTGGGTCTGCATCTGCTTGTTGAAGTTGTCATGCTCCCACGAGAAGAACTTGCCGTGATAGCGACGTTGGATGAAGTTGGGGTTGACAAGGTGATAGAACGCCTTGAGGCGCACGGCAGCCGTGTCGCCAAGCAATCGCATATTGAGGTCGCCTGAGCCGTCGAGTTTTATGTCGCCCACATCCTTGCCCACAAGCCAAAACTCAGCCTGAGCCTTGTAGTGAAGGTGTTTGCCCAATGTCTTGATGAGTTGTCCACCGATGGAGATATTGGTCTCGTTATAAGAGGTGTAGCCCTTGTCGCTGTTAGGCAGGTTATAGTTACGCAGTTCGTGGGTAAGGAACACCTTTGCTCCCATAGGCACATACTTGTTGAAACCCTCAAGCATACCAATGGCGAGGGTGTTC
Source organism: Prevotellaceae bacterium UBA2738 (assembly GCA_002353585.1). Classification (GTDB taxonomy): domain Bacteria; phylum Bacteroidota; class Bacteroidia; order Bacteroidales; family Bacteroidaceae; genus Prevotella. The sequence continues at coordinate 32,308 of DEJW01000024.1, forward strand.
TTAAGTATAACATATTTGGTCTTATCGTATATGGAGTCGCCAGGATTGTCCTCGTAAGGCACATTATAGCGGTTGAGGTAGAAGCCCTCCTGAGGCGAGTTGCCTATATAGCGACGGTTGTTGGTGTTGAGGTTGAGGTTGTGAATAAAACTGGTCACTGGAACATACTCCTCCTTAATCCACGAGGTGTCAGGTGCCATACGCTGAACAGCCAGAATGCTGTCACGCACAGACTTCATGAGCGAGTCGTTGATGGCTGTCTGCCTCTGCTTGGCATCTTTAGGCAAATCACCTATCACTATGGCATCGTCAGGACGACCCGTAAACTTAGTTACAGGCGTAGAACTCTGGGCATGCTCAGCCAGACGCTGTCCACCTGCTGTCTTTTGCAGTTCCAGCTCCTCCTTCTCCTGCTTGGCACGCAAGGCGAAACGTTTTGCATCCTTCTCCATCTCAGTCATCTCTACCTTGCGATAGAATCCCACATTATAGCGATGAGAGAAATTGAGCGAGAAGGCATCCTGCTTGTTCCAGTTGTCTTTGAGCACCACAGGTATCTCCTGACCGCTGTATGAATCCTTGTATGCCTCAGGATGGGTGATGTAGTTATCGTTGGCTATACCACCATTCTCAGACACCTTCATGTGGTCGAAACTCATATTGAAATGAGCCTGATAGCGCTCGCCAGTGTATGCCAGCCAGAAGGTGTAGTCGAAGAGCGAGATGCTCTGGTCGTCGTAGTAACCCCTGCCATAGGCGTAGTTGAACTTAAAGCCTATGCCAAAACGCTTGTTCACATTGCTGGCAAAGAGTACCCTCAGGTGGTCTTCGCCGTTGGTCTTATTGCCACAGGTGGAATAGAACAGGTTGGTGAGTGGCGAGAGGGTGTTGGTATAGAGCAGCTCTGAGGGCTTGGTGAGAAAGAAACCATAGGGCTCAAGAAACGGATTGCGTGTAGAGAGGTCGCGGTCTGTGGCTATGCGCGCTATGCGCGGAGCACCCAGGTTGCCAGTGGTGTTATACTCACCATACTTGCCTGTGGTGAAGATGGTGTTCATGAACAGATGCTGGGCAGTGTCACGCTGGGCAGGCACTATGTCGCCAAACTTCTCGTCAACCGTCCATACATACATACCCTTGGGAATCTTCTTGTTAGAATGCTTCAGAGAGTCAAGGGCTGCATTAGGGTTGAAGGTGTTGGTGGTGGCATCGAATCCGTCCAGATTGTTAGTCTGAGCCACTGCAACATGTGACAGCATGAAACATGCTATCAACAGAAACGCCCTAAGGTATGCCAGACTACTCTTCCTCTTCATTATTATTCTTCTTCAGAAGACGTATCATGCACTCAGCCATCTTGATTAGCACGGCGATTATTACCACTATGGCACCTCTCATCTCGTTTTCCTCACCACCTATGTAACCCATATACATAAGACAGCCCACGATGGCGATGACCATAAAGAGCACGTTAAGCACCTGACGAATCTTGAAATTTATGTCGTGAATCTTCTCTGGATGACGATGTGAACGATATTCCATTTTGGATAATTGATAATTGACAATTGATAATTGAAAGTACTAAGTGACTAAGTACAAAGTATTTGAACGGGAGTAGGCTCCTTGAACTACTTAAGAGCCGTTTCTATCTGCGCCATAAGGGCATCCTTGGTGTCTATGGTCTTGGTACGGAACTTCTCATAGCCACCCTTGTTAAACTTGGTCTGAGTCTTGTTCAGGGCATTCTTGTCGAGAAGCATCTCCTCAGCAGGGAATTTGCTGTCGTAAGTGTAGGACATATTGTTCATTATCACCTCACACTTGCCATCGAAACAATTGACACGCAAGGTGTAATTGAGCAGGGCACGGTCGCGCAGAAGTCCCTCCCTGAAGGTGACATACTCTGATATACGGGCACCAATCTCGTGTTTCTCCCTGTTTACTATGGCAATCTTGCTAACGGGGTCTTTGCCCTCCTGCTTGCAGTAGTCCTGAAGGAAGGCTATCATCTTATCATACACCTGCTGAGCCGTGAGGGGTGAACAACTGAAGGTTTTACTCCATACCACTTTGCCGTCAACCTCTGGACATGAGCCTGCTGCATACTTCTCCTTAATCATCATCACTGGCTTGGCAGGCTTTGCCTTCTTAGGCTTTGCCTTAGGTGTCTGGGCATCCTTAGCTGATGCCTGCTGGGTAGCAGATGTCACTGCATCAGGATTAAACGGAGTGTATTGAGCACTGACAGACAATGACACAAAAAGTGCACTAATTAAGAATATACGTTTCATTTTCCTTTATTTTAGTCTTTGCAGTTATTCTCGATTCCTTATGATTGCATGGTGAAATAAAGGTATGCAAGGATGGCACAGAGTATCAGTGTGACGATGATACGGAAGACACATCCCACAAACTTCTTTATCAGTATGAAAGCTATGATTATAGCAACTATGGCTATGATGTAGTTGGTCATTTCTCTTTATTTATTACTTCACTAAACTGCGATGGTATGGGGGTGGAAAACTCCATAGGACGATGGGTGACAGGATGGTAGAAACAGAGCACATAGGCATGAAGACAAAGACGGTGAAGCGGACTGTCGCCATTGCCGTATTTCACATCTCCACACACTGGGTGACCCATGTCAGCAGCATGCACACGAATCTGATTTTTCCTTCCTGTCTCCAACTTAAACTCCACCAGAGAGTGATAGATTGAGCTACCGAGAACACGGTAATGTGTTACTGCATACTTTCCACCGTTATCCACTGGCGATGAGTAAGTTATGTAAGCCTTATTATCTTTAAGCCAATTGGCTATTGTACCCGTTTTCTGCTCAAACTCACCTGAACAGAGAGCCACATAACGACGGTCGAAAACTATGTCGTGCCACTCGTGTTCGAGTATCTGTTCTGTCTCCATATCCTTGGCATAAATCATCAGTCCTGAGGTGTCACGGTCAAGACGGTGAACCACATGAGCATGGCATCCCTGACGAGTCTTCTGGAAGTAGTTATCGAGCACAGTCTTCACATTCAGAGTGGAGTGACCAGCAGCCATACTCAGTATGCCTGGCTTCTTCTCAATCACGATGATGTACTTATCCTCATACACTATGTTGACATACTTGCTGTGAAAGGTATCGTTCTTCTTTGAATTAGAAACGCTGACCTTCATGCCAGGCATGAGGGGATAGTTGTACTGGGTGACCACCTTGCCGTCAACCTTTATGCCACGACCCTGCAGGGTGTCCTTAATCTTGTTCTTGCTGCCAGGAAGCGTAGCAAGGAGATACTCCAAAAGGGGCATCTCCTTATCTACCGTATAGTGTTTGTATTCTCTTAATCGCGGATTATAAGCCATAGAGTGTGGTTATTGATTATCAGCCTCTGCCGTATTCTCGTAATTGGCAAACACTTCGCTCACGGTGTTCACCTCAAGCATTGAGACACCAGCCGACTTATCAGCTATACCGATATTCATGTGACCAGAGAGATAGGTCACCTTGTCAGTGAGTGACACCATCTTGTTGTCAAACATCTTCTTTACGGCATAGTAGAACATCTTCTCCAGCTCATCCTGCTTAGGATATATGGCAAGAACGCCATAAGAAAGGGCAAGCCAGCGCTGGAGCTTATCGCATTTACAAATAGCAACTACAGGACTCGGACCACGATATGCAGCAAGGGTGCGAGCATCATCGCCTGTACCTGAGTCGGTAAGGATACACTTTACACCGAGTTTTGAGGTGGTCTCGATAGCTGCCTTACAAAGGAAATCGCGAAGGTTGGTATCAGCTCCGTCAACATCCAGTTCCTGGGTAGAGTGCAACCTACGGTCAGCCTCAGCCTGCTCGGCTATCTTCACCATAGTCTTCACTGCCTCGATAGGATAATTGCCACTTGCTGTCTCGCCTGAGAGCATCAGGGCATCAGTATTCTGAAATACTGCATTGGCAATATCACTAACCTCAGCACGAGTAGGACGAGGATTCTTAATCATGGTGTGAAGCATCTGAGTAGCAACTATCACAGGCTTCTTGCGGAACACACACTTCTTGATTATCATACGCTGGATGCCTGGAATCTTCTCGGCTGGAATCTCTATGCCAAGGTCGCCACGAGCCACCATCACGCCATAGCAGTTCTCAAGAATCTCGTCGATATTGTCCACGCCCTCCTGGTTCTCAATCTTTGAGATAATCTTGATGTCAGAATTATGCTCGTCAAGAATCTTCTGCACCTCATGCAGGTCTTCCTTAGAGCGCACAAAGGAATGGGCTATGAAGTCGATATCCTCTTCTATGGCAAGCAGTATGTTGCGACGGTCTTTCTCAGTGAGGGCTGGAAGATCAATATGCACCCCAGGCACATTGACAGACTTATGAGAACCCAGTTTGCCATCGTTCATCACTATGACAGTAAGTTTCTCGCCATTATTCTCAACCACTTGCATACACAGCTCGCCGTCGTCGAACAGTATCTGATCACCAATCTTTACGTCATTACATATATCGCTGTAAGACAGTGCGATAACATCATGAACGGTATCCACAGAAGGGTCACCAACTATGGAAACCTTCTCACCCGACTTATAGTCGATAGGGGCTGCTGCTCCTGTAGTGCGAATCTCTGGTCCCTTGGTGTCGATGAGTATGCCCAGATGCTGAGACACCTCCCTCACATTCCTAATGATTGTCCTCAGTCCGTCAGGGGTGGCATGGGCAGTATTCATACGGATTACATTAGCACCAGCCTTGTAAAGCTGACGGATAAATTCTACGTCGCAACGCAAATCGCTGACTGACGCAACTATTTTTGTTTGTTTCATACAGATTTTTGGCGTAAATATTTTAGACGCAAAGGTAGCATTTTTTCCTTAATATTCCAAACAAAACATAAAAATAAGGTGATATTTTAATAAATCGTGCACATTTTTTGTGAAATATTTTGTTTTTTCAAAATAAACTCGTACTTTTGCATCTGCGAGTGGACAATCACGATTGCCTCTCGGCATGGATACTATGAGTAATCAAATATCCCACAAGGGCATCATAGACAGCATTTCAAGAGGGGTGGTGCACGTGCGCATCGTCCAGAGCAGTGCCTGTAGCAGTTGCAAGGTCGCTTCATACTGCAATTCAGCTGAGAGCAAGGAGAAAATCATCGACGTAAAGTGTTCTGATACCCAACAATATACTGTGGGACAGGACGTTACGGTAATGGCAGCACCCTCAGTGGGGGCTAAGGCAGTGGTATTGGCATTCATCATACCTACCATAATTCTGCTTGCCACGATTGCCATCTGCGTAAGTTCAGGTGTATCAGACGGGATTTCCGCGTTGGCGGGAGTTCTTTCGCTCGTACCTTATTATATAGGTCTATACCTGTACAGAAACAGACTGGAACAAATACTCACATTCTATCTAGCCTGATAACAACGAAAAAAGTATAAACAAACAAAATTCAATTTAACAACTTAATAAACACATTATGAGCTTAATCTTATCATCAGTGCTAACACTGGGTATCATTGCACTCATCGCTGCAATGATTCTGTTCATTTGTGCTAAGAAGTTCGCTGTTGACGAAGACCCACGTTTGGGACAAGTTGCCGCTATCCTGCCTCAGGCTAACTGTGGTGGTTGTGGTTTCCCTGGCTGTTCTGGTTTCGCAGCAGCATGCTTTAAGGCTGCAACTGAGAAGGGTTCTATTGACGGACTCCTTTGTCCTGTTGGTGGCGCAGAGGTTATGGATCAGATTTCAGCTATCCTCTTCTCTGAGGGTGCAAGCGCACCTGCATCAAGTGCTCCTGCAGCGTCTTCAGACGGTCCGAAGAAGGAAACAGGTCCATTGAAACCTATGTCAACTGACCCTAAACCATTCGTTGTTCCAGAGGGATTGGACTTCTCTGGTCCGAAGGCTAACCCCGTACCATGTATTCCTACTGGTCCGAAACCTGCCATCCTGCCAAAGAACTGGCCAGCATCCGTAGAAAATACTAATAAGTAACCTGTTATAAGCAATGAAAGCAAGAACTTTTAGAATTGGTGGCGTTCATCCTGCAGAGAACAAACTGAGCAATGACGCCGTTACGCAGCCTGCACCATTGCCAAAGCAGGCAGTATTCTCACTCAGCCAGCACATCGGTGCACCTGCAAAGCCTATCGTCAAGGAAGGCGACAAGGTAAAGGTGGGCACTATGATTGCAGAGGCTGGAGGCTTTGTTTCAGCTAACATCTTCTCTTCTGTTTCTGGTACAGTCGTAAAGGTTGGTGACAGCCTTGACGTGGCTGGTATGCCTAAACCCGCCATCACCATCAAGGTGGAGGGCGACGAATGGGAAGAGAGCATCGACCGCTCTGACAAACTCGAGAAACTTTCAGACCACCCAGAACTCACACCAGAGGAAATCGTAAACCGAGTTAAGTATGCTGGTATCGTTGGTATGGGCGGTGCATGTTTCCCAACTCACGTTAAGCTCATGCCTCCTCCTGGAGCTAAGGCTGAATGCGTCATCATCAATGGCGTGGAGTGTGAGCCTTACATAACTTCAGACTACCGCCTGATGCTTGAGAAGGCTGACCAGCTCATTGAGGGCCTGCGTATTCTCATGGCTGCAGTAAAGGTGCAGAAGGGCTATATCGGCATAGAGGACAACAAGCCACAGGCTATCAAACTCCTCGCCGAGAAAGTGGCTAACGATCCAAATATCGAGGTAGTACCTCTTGAGAAGAAATATCCACAAGGTGGTGAGAAGCAGCTCATCGACGCCGTTATTCGTCGTCAGGTTCCTGCACCTCCAGCAATTCCTATCAGCGTAGGTGCTGTAGTACAGAATGCTGGTACAGCAGTTGCCGTGTATGAGGCTGTAATGAAGAAGAAACCTCTCTTCGAACGCTACACCACAGTAACAGGTCTGCAGCTTGCTAAGCCAAGCAACTTCCTTGTTCGTATGGGTACATCGTTCGAGGACCTTATCAACCTCTGTGGCGGTATGCCTGAGGGTGAGAACAAGGTGCTCGCTGGTGGTCCGATGATGGGACGCGCAGTACCTTCTATCGAGGTTCCTGTAGGCAAGGGTCAGAACTCTATCACTATTCTGACTGGCAAGGATGCCGTTATGCCTGACGAACAGCCATGTATCCGTTGTGCTAAGTGTGTGAGCGCTTGTCCTATGGGACTGGAGCCATTCCTGCTTGCCAAGGCTGCTAAGATGGAGAAATGGGATCTGCTTGAGGCTGAAGACATCACCTCTTGTATAGAGTGTGGCTCATGTCAGTTCACATGTCCAGCTTATCGCCGTCTGCTTGACGACATCCGTAAGGGTAAGGGCACTGTGATGGGCATTATCCGTAGCCGTACAGCTCCCGCACCAGCACCAGCCGCTAAGGCTGAAGCTCCAAAGGCAAAGACCAAGGACGGCAAGGAGTTCGTCATGCACACCGCCGAGAAGCCATTCGTAGCTCCTACGAACCTCGACTTCTCAGGCAAGAAGGCTAATCCTGTGCCAGCAATGCCTGTTGGTCCTAAGCCTGCAGCCCTGCCTAAGAACTGGCCTGCATAATACTAAAGTATAAAGTAAAAAAGAATAAAGAATAATAATATGGGTAACTTAATTGTTTCTCTCTCACCTCATGCACACGCCAACGACTCGGTGAAGAAGAATATGTATGGTGTAGTGATAGCACTGCTTCCTGCACTCCTTGCATCATTCTACTTCTTTGGTCTCGGCTCATTCATTGTGTGTCTCATGAGCGTGGCAGCCTGCCTGTTCTTTGAGTGGGCTATCTGCAAGCTTTTTCTTAAGAAAGAGCCATCACTGCTTGATGGGTCTGCCCTCGTCACAGGTCTTCTGCTGGGCATGAACCTTCCATCTAACTTCCCTCTGTGGATGATTATCGTTGGTGCACTCGTTGCCATCGGCGTAGGAAAGATGACATTCGGCGGACTGGGACAGAATCCTTTCAACCCTGCACTCGTAGGACGTTGCTTCCTTCTCGTCTCTTTTCCAACAGCTATGACCACATGGCCTAAGGCTGGACAGCTGATGGAATATGCTGATGCTGAGACTGGTGCTACACCTCTTTATTTAATGCAGGAAGCTATCAAGGGCAATGCTGATGCACTGACCAAACTGCCTTCTGCATGGGATATGTTCCTCGGCAACACTCCTGAGGGTGCTGGTTCTATAGGTGAGATATGTGCTCTGGCTCTTTTCCTCGGACTCTGCTTCATGCTCTGGAGAAAGATTATTACATGGCACATCCCTGTATCTATCATCTGCACCGTATTCATAATCGCTGGTCTGTTGCACCTTGCTAACTGCAACACTTATGCTGACCCATTCCAGGTTATCTTCTCTGGTGGTCTGATGCTCGGCGCTATCTTCATGGCTACCGACTACGTTACATCACCTATGACCCACAAGGGACAGATTATCTATGGTGTTGCCATCGGTGCTCTCACGATTATTATCCGTAACTGGGGTGCTTACCCAGAGGGTATGTCATTCGCCATTCTCATCATGAATGCGTTTACACCTCTTATTAATACGTATATCAAGCCTACTCGCTTCGGTGAGGTTCCGGCTGCTAAATAACAAGGAGGAGAAGATATGGAAAAATTAAAATCAAATCTCACTAACATGGTATGCGTACTGACCTGCATATCTGTTATATGTGGTGGTCTCCTCGCATACATCTACGGTCTTACCGAGGCTCCTATCAAGGCTGCCAGCGATAAGGCTCTGGCAGACGGTATCACAGCCGTAATGGGTAGCGACAATGTCAAGGTGGAAGACCCTAACGGCACTGAGATAGTACGCAATGTTGACGGCAAAGACCTCACCTTCACTGTTTACAAGACAGATAAGGGAACAGCCGTTAAGTCAACCGACCCTAATGCCTTCGGTGGCAATCTCACCATCCTCGTAGGTTTTGATGAGAAGTGCAACATCTTAGGCTACACAGTGCTCGAAAATAACGAGACACCTGGTCTTGGTGCTAAGTGTCCTGACTGGTTCCAGAAGGGCAATCCTGGCAACATCATCGGCATGAACCCAGGCAAGAACAACATGACCGTTTCTAAGGACGGTGGTAAGGTGGATGCCATCACAGCTTCTACCATCACGTCTCGCGCATTCCTTCGCGCAGTGCAGCAGGCTTATGCCACACTGGCTGAATCAGCAGACTCTACCACAGGTGCAACAAAACAAGAAAATAAATAAAGGAGGTCCTTACTATGAGTAAATTCGGAATTATATTGAATGGCATCATCAAGGAGAACCCTACCTTTGTATTGATGCTCGGCATGTGTCCTACACTTGCCACCACAACAAGCGCAACAAACGGCTTGATGATGGGTCTTGCTACCATGGCGGTGCTTATATTCTCAAATATAATCATCTCTGCCATCAAGAACCTCACACCAGACATGGTACACATCCCTGTCTATATCGTGGTTATAGCAACCCTCGTGACTATCGTACAGCTCATTATCAAGGCTTATGCCCCAGAGGTTGACAAGTCACTTGGATTGTTCATCCCACTGATTGTGGTTAACTGTATCATCCTTGGTCGTGCAGAGTCTTTCGCAGGAAAGAACTCACCTATCGACTCAGCGATGGATGGTATCGGTATCGGACTTGGTTTTACCATTGGTCTTACTACTCTCGGCATATTCCGTGAGCTTCTCGGCAACGGCACCATCTTCGACTGCCGCCTCATACCAGAAGACTTCGGCATGCTGATATTCATTCTCCCTCCAGGAGCATTCCTCACCCTGGGATACATCATTGCAGTAATCAATCGTTTTAAGAAGGCTTAATAGAATATGGAATACCTATTGATTTTCATCGCTGCGATATTCGTCAATAATATCGTACTCAGCCAGTTCCTCGGCATCTGCCCTTTCCTCGGCGTCAGCCAGAAGGTCAGCACCTCACTCGGTATGTCGGCTGCCGTAGCCTTCGTAATGCTGTTGGCTACACTCGTAACGTGGCTTCTGCAGATATACATCCTCAACCCTCTGGGCTTGGGATTCCTGCAGACCCTGTCATTCATCCTTGTCATCGCTTCCCTCGTACAGATGGTTGAGATAATCCTCAAGAAGGTTTCTCCCCCACTCTATCAGGCACTTGGCGTATTCCTTCCACTTATCACCACCAACTGTGCAGTGCTCGGTGTAGCTATTCTCTGTGTACAGAAGGATTACAACCTCCTTATGTCACTCGACTATGCTATCGCATCTGCCCTTGGTTTCGGTTTGGCTCTCGTCCTCTTCGCAGGACTTCGTGAGCAGTTGGAGTATGCTTCAGTACCAAAGGGAATGAAAGGTATTTCTATCACACTCGTTACAGCCTCACTTCTCGCACTTGCCTTCATGGGCTTCAGCGGAGTTGACGGAGGTCTGAAGCAGCTCTTCGGAGTTGAGTAATGAGACGTGATTAATTCACCTATAGAGACTCATGCCCGTGTCTCTAATGAGCACGGGATTATTTGTGTTTGTGTTGTTGTCTCCTCTCGCCGTGAGGCGGGGGGAGATTTTTTATGCTTTTATAAATATTTATAAATAGAGGAAGAAAAGTAACCATTGCACACTCCCGATGAAAGTGAGAAGGAATTGTTGCACACTAAAAAACGATGTGCGCAACAAGCGCATTTTTATTGTGAAAAAAAATAAAAAAACTATCCCATGTCAGTTATATTTGGTAACTTTGTCATGAGAAGTACAAGGTGACTAAGTACAAGGTACAAAATTAAGATAACCAGAAAGACAAGGAAAATGGCAGTTTTTGAGAAGTATCTGAAGAAGAAGGATTTTTCTTCGTACGAGGATTTCATGGATACATTTAAGATTGACGTACCAGTGCATTTCAACTTCGGATATGATGTGGTGGATGTCTATGCTGAAAAGCAACCTGAGAAGGTGGCTATAACATGGACGGACGGACACAGCGTAAAGTATGATGTGACATACAATGACCTGAAGGAGAAATCGGACAAAATAGCGAGTTTTCTTCAGGGCATAGGCATAGAAAAGGGCGACAGGGTGTTGCTGATACTGCGCCGACGCATTGAGTGGTGGTACACCATGGTGGCGCTTCACAAGTTAGGGGCTGTGGCGATACCTGCCAATCACCAGTTGAGCGATAAGGACATAGCCTACCGTTGCATAGCTGCTGGTGTGAAGGCTATTATCTGTTGCGATACTACATACGTGATGGAGAATGTGCAGAAAGCCAACTATTTTGCTAATGAAGTACACCACCTTATATACGTAAACGACGGCAATTCGCCAAAGGTTGAGGATGAGGAGTGGATAGACTTCTGGAAGGCTGTGAATGAGGCTCCTGAGTTTAAGCCTATGAAAAGGGTGAACATGTCGAGCGACAATATGCTGATATACTTCACCTCTGGCACTACCAGCCATCCTAAGATGGTGGTGCACGATTATGCCTACCCCCTCGCCCACATACTGACGGCACGCTTCTGGCAGTGTCTCAATGAAGAGTCACGTCTGCTTACGGTGACTGACTCGTCATGGGTCATGGCAGTGTGGGGGATGCTGTATGGTCAGCTGCTGGTGGGAGCGACCGTTGTGGTATATGACTACGAAGGAAAATTTGATGCTGCCAATCTCCTGCATGTAATAGAAGACTGCCGTGTGACATCCTTCTTCTCTCCGCCTACGGTGTATCGTTTTATGCTCAATGAGGACTTGACGAAATACGACCTCTCTTCTCTGACCTATTGCGTAGTGGCTGGCGAACTTGCCCACCGTCATGTGTATGATGACTGGAAGAAATATACTGGCATAGAGATGAAGGAGTGCTACGGACAGACCGAGGTGGGACTGGTGACAGGTTTCTTCCCTTGGGTAGAGAGTCGCACGGGTTCCATCGGCAAGGCGAGTCCGCTCTACAGCATGGATTTGCTCAATGAGAATATGGAGGTTTGCGGTGTTGACGAGGTCGGTCAGGTAGCCATTCGCATAGACCGTGGTCGTCCGCTTGGTGTGTTTAAGGAGTATTTCAAGGACAAGGATGCCATGGAGCGCAACAATCACGATGGTTATTACTTCACAGGCGATCTGGCACGCAAGGACAAAAACGGTTACTACTGGTTCGTGTCTCGCGCCGATGACGTTATCAAGTCGAGCGGCTATCGCATCTCTCCTTCTGAGGTGGAGACAGCCCTTATGCTCCACCCTGCCGTATTGGAATGTGCCGTGACAGGAGTGCCTGACGAGGTTCGCGGTCAGCTTATCAAGGCAACCATAGTGCTCAAGTCCCTGTTCCAGAACGAGGCTGGTCCGAAACTTGCCAAGGAGATACAGGAATTCTGCAAGATGCAGACCTCACCTTATAAATATCCGCGCGTAGTGGAGTTTGTGCAAGAACTGCCTCGCACCACTACAGGAAAAATCAGGAGGGCAGCAATACGCCGACAAGACGTCATCTTAGGGACAAAGAGACAAGGGACAAGGTGACAAAGTTTTTCAAGAGTTTAAGCTTTCAGGTGCTTCTGTAGGGAGAGCACCTCATCGCGATATTGTGCAGCAAGGAGGAAGTCAAGGTTTTTGGCTGCCTCCTTCATCTTTTCAGTAGCATAGTCGATAGCCTTGCGTATCTGGTCATCCGTCATAGAGTTGACTATAGGGTCTGCAGCCATGGCATAGTCGTTGTTGTCTGGTTCCATATATGGTACAGGCTCGTTCTTCCTCAGTTGTGCAATAGATGCAGTCACAACAGCTTTTGCCTTGCTACTGCTGGTATTCTCGCCTTTCACTATTGTTTCTCTGTTGAGGTCTTTCTTTATCTGCTGTGGTGTTATGCCATGTTCCTCGTTATATGCTATCTGCTTAGCCCTGCGGCGGTTGGTCTCGTCAATGGTCTGTTGCATAGACTCAGTTATGCTGTCAGCATACATTATCACCATACCCTCCACATTACGTGCTGCTCGTCCTGCTGTCTGCGTGAGCGAGGTACGGTTACGCAAGAATCCTTCCTTATCTGCATCCATTATAGCCACAAGAGAAACCTCTGGCAAATCCAACCCCTCTCGTAGCAAGTTAATACCCACCAACACATCATACTCTCCTGCTCGCAAGGCGTTCAATATCTGTACCCTATCGAGTGTTGTCACATCAGAGTGTATGTAGTTTGTCTTCACACCCTGGTTGAGCAGATACTCCGTAAACTCCTCTGCCATACGCTTCGTGAGGGTTGTCACAAGAACTCTCTCATGACGTTCGCTACGCACCCTTATCTCTTCCAGCAAGTCGTCTATCTGGTTCTCCGTAGGGCGAACCTCTATCTTTGGGTCGAGTAGTCCTGTAGGACGTATCACCTGCTCCACCACCACGCCCTCTGCAGCTTTGAGCTCATATTCTGCAGGCGTTGCCGAAACGTATATTACCTGGTTCAGCAGTTGTTCAAACTCCTCGAAGCGTAGCGGGCGGTTGTCGAAGGCTGCAGGCAGTCTGAAACCATACTCCACCAGATTCTGCTTACGACTGCGGTCGCCACCATACATAGCCCTTATCTGTGGCACAGACACATGACTCTCATCTATCATCATGAGAAAGTCTTTGGGGAAGAAGTCAAACAGGCAGTATGGTCGCTCACCAGGTTCTCTGCCGTCAAAATATCTCGAATAGTTTTCTATGCCCGAACAGTGTCCCAGCTCCTTAATCATCTCCAGGTCATACTCCACACGTTCCTTTATACGCTGAGCTTTCAGGTCATCACCTATCTCCTTGAAATATTCTATCTGTGCCTGCAGGTCATCTTGTATCATCCTTACGGCTTTTGTCTGCTGGTCCTGGGTGGTCACAAACAGGTTGGCTGGATAAATCTTATATTCGTCAAACGAGCCCTTGTGTCGATATGTGGTAGCCTCCAGTTCTTCTATGGCATCTATCTCATCATCCCAGAAGGTGACACGTAGCACCTCCTGGCTGTAAGCCATCGCTATATCCACCGTGTCGCCCTTCACACGAAACTCGCCACGGTTCAGTTCCACATCGTTGTGCACATACTGTATCTCGACCAGACGGCGTAGAAACTCGTCACGGTCTATCGTCTGTCCTTTCTTTATAGATATCACGCTACCCTGCATCGTGGCTGGTCCACCCATACCATATATACATGATACCGAACTTATCACCACCACATCGCGTCTGCCTGACAGCAGTGCCGTGACAGCCGACAGCCTTAGGCGGTCTATGTCCTCATTTATCGCAAGGTCTTTTTCTATATATACATCCGTAGCGGGCAAGTATGATTCAGGTTGGTAGTAATCATAATATGACACGTAATACTCCACGGCATTGTCGGGGAAGAACGACTTCATCTCCTCATACAGCTGTGCAGCCAGCGTCTTGTTGTGCGACAGTATCAGTGTAGGACGTCCCACCTGCTGTATCACGTTAGCCATAGTGAACGTCTTGCCTGAGCCTGTCACACCCAGCAGCACCTGTGCAGGCACTCCGCTCTTCACTCCTTCCACCAGTTGCTCAATAGCCTCTGGCTGGTCTCCTGTCGGACGATATTTCGATGTCAGATTAAAAGTATTCACGCGTTACTATGATTAAAAGACCATGCAAAGGTAATATTTTTTTCTTAATAATTCTAAAAAACTACCATAACTTTCAACTTTCAACTTTCAACTTTCAACTTTTCTTAGTACCTTTGCACCTGATTTTCGAAAATTAATGAGTAAGTACAACTTTTTTGCTATCATTTCAGCAGTTATTCTCCTTTGCGGTTGTGCCAAGGAGTTTAATGCAGTATACAAGTCTGACGATTATGTATACCGCTACGAGTATGCCAAGCAGCTATATGCCGAGGGTAAGTTCTCTAAGGCATCTATCTTCTTTGGCGATATGGTGACGCTGTTTAAGGGCACCGACAACGCTGAGGAATGCCTATTCCTCTACGGCATGTCATGCTATAACAGTGGCGACTACGAATCAGCTTCTGAGATATTCAAGAAGTACTACTCTTCTTATTCCAAGGGCAAGTATGCTGAGATAGCAAACTATTTCGTTGGTCAGAGTCTTTACCAGACTATACCTGAGCCACGACTCGACCAAACACCCACCGTTCAGGCTATGAAGGCTTACCAGGACTTCATCGACCTTTTCCCTTACAGCCAGTACAAGAATGATGCACAGACCAAACTTTATCAGTTGCAGGACAAACTGGTTGAGAAGGAGTTTCTCAATGCCAAGCTCTATTACAACCTTGGCACCTATTTCGGCAACTGCACCAGTGGTGGCAACAACTACGAGGCTTGCATCGTCACCTCGCAGAATGCACTCAAAGAATACCCTTACACCACCCTGCGCGAGGAGTTTGCCACTCTCATCATGAAGAGTAAATATGCTCTGGCTGTGCACAGTGTCAAGGCTAAGCAGGCAGACCGCTTTCAGGATGCTGAAGACGAGTGCTACGGATTTCTCAATGAGTATCCTGACTCCAAAGAGCGTGCCACAGCAGAGAAATACATAACCAAATGTAAGCGATACACCGCAACAGGCGAAGTAGATAACAATTAAAACTATATAAAACAATGGACTACAAGAAGACAAAAGCTCCAACAAACACCGTTACACGCAACATCATGGACTTCTGTGAAGGCACAGACAATATCTATGAGAGCGTGGTTATCCTTGGCAAGCGTGCTAACCAGATATCTCAGGACATCAAGCAGGAGCTCAACAAGAAACTTGCTGAGTTTGCCAACTACAACGACAGTCTTGAAGAGGTATTTGAGAACCGCGAGCAAATAGAGATAAGCCGTTACTACGAGAAACTCCCAAAGCCAACACTCATAGCTGAGGAGGAGTTCCTTAACAACGAAATCTATTGGCACGACCCTTCTAAGGATGTCAATATCGACGACGACGACGAATATTAAAAACTATGTGGCAGCGTAAACAAACCATATATCTTGCTCTCATAGCCATCCTCATGGTGGTGGCAAGCATTTATGCGGTAGTGGTTATACTGCAGGTACTCGGAGGACTGATAGCAGGACTGGGATGTGCCAACATCTTCCAGTATAAGAACCGCAAGAGGCAGATGGCTCTCTGCTCCCTCGGCATCCTTATGCTTCTGGTGTGGGTAGGTTTCTTCTGCTATGACCATTACTACCTGCATGGTGGTTCTACCATGTATCCGCTTTACGCCATACTGCCCATCGTCAGCATCATCCTCTTCTGGATGGCAAAGAAAGGCATCAAGCACGACGACGACCTCGTCCGCTCTGCTGACAGATTAAGATAAGAAACCCTATAGATAAGGCTTCCAAAAACGGAGGCCTTATTTTCTCCCCCAACCTTTATTAAATATATAATAACTAACCTATAATTACAACCAAAGCAATGAAAACCCCACTCCTCACCTTCATCCTTGCAGCAGCAAGCATGAGCACACTCTCAGCAGCCACACTCGAGGCAAGTTCCTCACAACCAAAATACCCTGACACCTCCTTCCCACGTCTGAAAATAGTCAGCGGAAGCGGCAAGACCTCTTACGTCAGCGGAGTGATTGACGACCCAACCGACCCTGCAGCAACTGAGGGCATCTGGTTTAATGCACCAACGGGTAGTATGCTGACCTTTCAATCAAGCAAAACGAGCGTTGTCAAGGTTGACGACATTACCTCCGAGGAGATACAACCAGGTGTCTTTGCCGTACGCATAAAGCCATCAGGAGTGGGTTCGACAAAGATTACCGTAAGCCTCTCAGGAGCCACCGACTACACCATACAATACGCAGCAAGCGATGCTAGCAAGAGCCCTAAACAGACCACATGGCTGCAGGGCAGTTGCGACGCCTCAGCCATGGCCGATGTGGGTGGTGGCTATTTCTACGTAGCCGATGATGAGAACAACATCCTGCGCCTGTATAACAGCCAATTCTCAGGCATGCCCCTGCGCACTGTTAATGCAGAGGGCTTTGCCAATGGCAGTGAGGAGTATGACGTGGAGGGAGCCACCGTCAGCGACGACGGCAAGACCATCTACTGGATTACCTCACTCGCTAACAGCAAGAAAGGTAAAGAGAAACCCTACCGCAACCGTGCCTTCACAACTAAGATAAACGGCAGCGGAGCAGAAGCAACACTTACCAGCGGAGCCTACAGCGAGAAATTCCGCGATGCCATGATAAAGTTTGGCGATGACAACGGCTGGAATTTCTCAGCCTCAGCATCCTTTGCCAACAGCATGATACCTAAGCGCATCGACGGCTTCAATGTTGAGGGACTGACCCTCAAGACTAACGGCAACGGTGCAGCCTACATCGCTTTCCGTGCCCCATGCGTTCCTAAGAAGGGTGTACCCCCCACCTCGTCTAACCGCAAATATGCCGTCATGGCAACGGTAGAAAACTTCGAGCAAATATTCTCAGGCAGCGGCAAGAGCAGCACCACGCCCCAGGTGGGTGCCCCAGTTCTTTTCGACTTCGACGGTCTGGGCATACGTTCCATAGAGCGTGTTGGTGACTACTACGTCATCATAGCAGGACTCTTCGAGGGTGGTGGCACGCCTAAGGCATATCTATGGGATGGTACGACGAACGAGAATGCCAACCCTATAACCGTGAATGGAGGCCACCTGACTGAGATGTCCCTGGCGCTTGAAAATATCGCTGTTGGAGGTGATGGTCATCCTGAGGCACTCACCGCACGTCAGGAGGACAACAAACTCTACCTCAACATCGTCTGCGATGGTGGTTCGGCGGATATGTATAATGATGGCAAAGAGAATAAGGAGTATAGTGCTGACAGCAAGAAGAACCCTTGGGCTAAGTTCCGCCTCGATACCTTTGTCTATACCCTGCCTGATGTAACAGGCGTTAACACCGTCATGCGTCCCGACTTCAGCTACAGTGTCAACGGCAACAGTATCATGCTGTCAGGGCTCACCCCTGGCACACCTGTCACCATTGCCACTGCTGACGGCAAGGTCATAGCCAGCACCTCTGCTCAAGGCACCACATGCACCCTGCCCATCCCCTCTTCAGGCATTCATATCCTTAAGGTGGGCAATAAATCAGTAAAGCTCACTAACCGTTAACCTACTTTATTCCCCTGTCATTCAGTGCCTTGGTGTATTTCTCGGCATTCTTAAGGTGCTCGTCATAGGTCTTGGCAAAATTGTGGGTGCCAGAGAAATCCTCTTTGGCACACATGTAGAGGTAGTCATGCTTCACAAGGTTGAGCACGGCGTCGATGCCAGCCACTGAAGGAATCCTTATCGGTCCTGGGGGCAGTCCCTTGTTGCGATAAGTGTTGTAAGGCGATTCCACATCGAGCATGTTGTTGTATATGCGCTTAATCTCAAAATCCTTCAATGCAAACTTCACCGTAGGGTCAGCCTGCAGGGGCATATCCTGACGATAGCGGTTGTAGTACATGCCAGCTATCATAGGTTTCTCAGCGTTGTTTGCCGTTTCCTCGTCCACTATGCTGGCAATGGTAATCACCTCATCTGGTGTCAGTCCCAGCGCTTTAGCCTTACGTGTGCGCTCATCGTTCCAGAACGACTTCGCTCCCATCTTCATCTTCTCTATCAGTCCTTTCACGCTTATAGTCCAATACACCTCATACGTCTCAGGTATGAAGATGCATGCCATCGTTTCTGGCGTCACCCCGTATTTGGCACATGAGTCCTTGCTCTCAAACGTCCTCAGCAGCTCCTCCCTGCTCACCATCAGCTTCTCTGACAGTTCCTCGGCAAGCCTGTCCATAGTGCGCACTGACGGTATGGTAAGCCTTACGGGCACCTGCTGTCCGCTGCTCATACGGTGAAACAGCATCAAGGCATTCGTGTGCCTGCCTATCTCGTATCGTCCTGGTATTATGTGCTCCTCGTAGTCAGTTATAACAGCAAGCGATTTCACAGCCGTCACACCCAGCCTGTTGCTACTCTGCGACAGACTGCTCATAATGGAGTCCAGCGTCTCGTTCTTATATATATAAAGGTACGCGACCTCCCCCGTTTTATTTATAGGCATCAGGAACATCGCCCCTACAGCAGCAATGGTGAGCCCCACCACTGCCAGTAATCCGAAAATGCTTTTGTGTTTCGATTTCATAATTTTAGGTTTTCACTTTTGCAAAGATACAAATAATTAAACTAATTATGCATCAATCACTTGACCTTTAATATCTTTTTTCTTAAAAAATCTTAACGCCAACAACAACTGTGAACCATGAACTATGAACTATGAACTATTTTTCGTACCTTTGCATCCGCTTTCTCACTTCAGGGGGAGCATTAATTTATTAATTCACATTATGTCTAACTTTAAAAACGTACAGCCACTCGACGACTTCAACTGGGAGGAGTTCGAGAACGGCGGTATCACAAACGCGAGCAAGGAAGCTCAAGAGGCATCTTATGATGCTACACTCAACAAGGTATCTGAAGGCCAGGTAGTCGAGGGTACCGTAATTTCAATGGACAAGAAGGAAGTGATTGTCAACATCGGCTATAAGAGCGATGGCATCATCTCTGCTTCTGAGTTCCGTTACAACCCTGATCTCAAGATCGGCGACAAGGTCGAGGTATATGTTGAGAATCAGGAGGACAAGAAGGGTCAGCTGATCCTTTCTCACAAGAAGGCCCGCATGGCTAAGAGCTGGGATCGTGTAAACGAGGCTCTTGAGAAGGAAGAAATCATCCAGGGCTACATCAAGTGCCGCACCAAGGGTGGCATGATTGTTGACGTATTCGGAATCGAGGCATTCCTGCCAGGTTCACAGATTGACGTTCATCCAATCCGCGACTACGACGTATTCGTAGGCAAGACAATGGAGTTCAAGATTGTCAAGATCAATCAGGAGTTCCGCAATGTTGTTGTATCTCACAAGGCTCTTATCGAGGCTGAACTTGAGGCTCAGAAGAAGGAGATCATGTCTAAGCTCGAGAAGGGTCAGGTTTACGAGGGCACAGTCAAGAACATCACCTCTTACGGTGTATTCATCGACCTCGGTGGTGTTGACGGTCTCGTACATATCACAGACCTCTCATGGGGCCGCGTAAGCGATCCACACGAGGTAGTAGAACTCGACCAGAAGATTAAGGTCGTTATCCTCGACTTCGACGACGAGAAGAAGCGCATCGCTCTCGGTCTCAAGCAGCTCACTCCTCACCCATGGGATGCACTCGATCCTAACCTCAAGGTAGGCGACCGCATCAAGGGCAAGGTAGTCGTTATTGCCGACTACGGCGCATTCGTAGAAGTAGCACCAGGCGTAGAAGGCCTCATCCATGTTAGTGAGATGTCATGGAGCCAGCACCTGCGTTCAGCTCAGGACTTCCTCAAGGTAGGCGACGAGGTAGAGGCAGAAATCCTCACCCTCGACCGCGAGGAGCGCAAGATGTCTCTCGGCATCCGTCAGCTCAAGGAAGACCCATGGGCTAACATCGAGACCAAGTACCCTGTAGGTTCTAAGCACACTGCTAAGGTACGCAACTTCACCAACTTCGGTATCTTCGTAGAGCTCGAGGAAGGTGTTGACGGTCTCATCCACATCTCTGACCTCTCTTGGACCAAGAAGGTAAAGCACCCATCAGAGTTCACCAAGGTAGGCGAGCCTATCGAGGTAGTAGTACTCGAGATAGACAAGGACAACCGTCGTCTCTCACTCGGCCACAAGCAGCTTGAGGACAATCCTTGGGACACCTACGAGACCATCTACACTCCAGGTTCTGTACACAAGGGCGTAGTTTCTGACGTGATGGAGAAGGGCGCAGTAATCACTCTCAACGAGGGTGGCGAAGGCTTCGCAACTCCTAAGCATCTCGTTAAGGAAGACGGTACTCAGGCACAGAAGGGTGAGGAGCTCGACTTCAAGGTAATCGAGTTCGTTAAGGATACCAAGCGTATCATCCTCTCTCACTCACGCACCTTCGAGCCAGAGAAGGAACTCGAGACTGAGAAGAAGCCACGTGGTGGCAAGCGCGCTGCTGCTAAGAAGGACGAAGCTGCACAGATCAACAATGTTGCTGCTGCACAGTCACTCGGCGACTTCGACGCACTCGCAGCCCTCAAGGCTCAGATGGAGAAGGGTGAGTAATCACCAAACGCTAACGTTAACGTTAACGGGAACTAAACCTCGTTACGCATAACCATAACACTATTAAGGCTTGCAAGGATAACATTCCCTGCAAGCCTTTTTGTAATAAAGTTGTTCTAGTTGTCCCAGTTGTCTTTAATTCCTAATTAAAAGTGAAACGAACTGAACTTTACAACCGTATTTTCTCCTACTTCCGCAAGGAGCAACCCATCGTCGATACCGAGCTGCAGTTTGGCTCCGTCTTTCAGTTGCTCGTCGCCGTAGTGCTCTCCGCCCAGTGCACCGACAAGCGAGTCAACCTCGTCACCCCAGCCCTCTTCCAGGCATTCCCCGATGCCAAGGCGATGGCAGCAGCCGACGAGACCGAAGTCTATGAATACATCAAGAGCGTCTCCTACCCTAACGCCAAAGCCAAGCACCTCGTGGAACTCTCTAAGATACTCGCCACAGACTATGGTGGTGAAGTGCCCAGCGATATGGACTCCCTGCTCCGCTTGCCAGGCGTAGGCAGAAAGACCGCCAACGTCATGCAAGCCGTCGCCTTCCGTATGAACGCCATGCCCGTCGATACCCATGTCTATCGTGTCAGCCATCGCCTCGGACTCGTGCCCAGCACCTGCAACACCCCCTATAAGGTAGAGCAATACCTGCTCAAGCACACCCCTGAAGGCGAAGCCGCCGATGCCCACCACTGGCTCCTGCTCCATGGCCGTTACATCTGCAAGAGCCAGCGCCCCTTGTGCACCAAATGTCCCTTCACCACCTTCTGTCCCAAGAAGTTAGAGGGGAGCAAACTGTAAGTTACTGATATGAGAGACTTTGCTGCAATAGATTTTGAAACCGCCAATAATCAGCGGAGCAGCGTCTGTTCCGTTGGCGTAGTTATAGTCAGGGGTGGTGAGATAGTAGATTCGTTCTACTCACTCATACAGCCAGAGCCGAACTATTATAACTATTGGTGTTCACAGGTGCATGGCTTATGCTGTGACGATACCGACTCTGCCCCACTCTTCCCTGAAGTGTGGGCACAGATAGAGCCCTTAATTGAAGGACTGCCCCTCGTAGCACATAACAAACCCTTCGACGAGAGTTGCCTCAAGGCTGCCTTCCGTGTATATCAGATGGACTACCCCGACTATGAGTTTTACGACACCCTTTGTGTCTCTCGCAGAGTGTTTCGCCATCTACCCAACCACCAACTCCACACCGTTGCCGCCGAGTTTGGCTACTGCTTAGAGAACCACCACCATGCCCTCGCTGATGCTGAAGCCTGTGCCTGGATTGCAAGAGAGATATTGTAGAAAAAGGTGCGAAAGTTTTTTCTCCACTTTTTTTGTTATCATATGTGCAAAATTTGCACATATGGGTTCCGAAGGTGATCAGCGATATGAATACACAGCCTAGAACTTGACGAGTATAGCACATGTTCCATTTTGGAACACATGGGTAGTCACAGACTACACCTATGCCCTTGATACGCTCGACAACTATGATTATGAGCGTCTCACCATAGACAAGACCACCCAAAAAGAGCCCTTCCATGCCACCTACGAATCCCCTTACACCAATCATAAGTGCAAGGGGATTTTTATTTGCCTCTTAGAAAAAGGGGCGAAAGTTTTTTCTTCACTTTATTTCAAAATAAAATGACAAGTAGGTGTATCAATAGTACACTCATGGAGAAAGTGGTAGTCGCAAAATTTGCGAATACCACTCCACATGGTGCAATCAAAGGAAAGAAACAAACCCATGAGAAAGAGTATTTTTCAATAGTCAAGGAATACTTGACGGTTAAAAGAGTATTTCAACTTGTGCATTTTTTGCACAGGTTCAATAGGAAGGTAATAGAAGCATTTTTCGTAAAGTATATATTCCAAGAAGATGAACATGAAAGAGAGAATAACGTGCATTATTTACACGTTAATGGTGTAAAGAAACTGGTTCATTTTTTTTGCTTATCAATCTTTCTTTTTATTTCCCTCTTAGAAAAAGGGGCGAAAGTTTTTTCTCCACTTTTTTTGTTGTTTCGGAAATAATTCTTAATTTTGTAACCTCTGCCACAAATTGGCGCACCCTTAATCTAACTTTGCGACTAAAACCAATACACTATGCCAAACAACGATAGAGGACAAAGTCTCATTACCAAATATGTATGGGTAATAGAGACTATCTACAAAGCCAAGAAGATTTCATTCAAAGAACTGAATGAAAAGTGGCTCGATGATGAAATAAGCCGAGGGGTAGATATACCTAAGCGTACCTTCGACAACTGGAAATCAGTAATTCTGGATATGTTCGGTATTATTATCGCCAACGAGCAGTGTGGTGAATACCGCTACTATATAGCCAATGCCGATGATATCAGAAACAATGGATTACGTTCCTGGCTCTACAATACCCTGTGCGTCAGCAATGCCTTGGCAAACAGTCAGAGCATAAAAGACCGCATAATACTTGAGTATGTGCCATCAGGACAAGATTATCTGCAACCAGTTATCGAGGCTATGAAGGAAAACAGGGTGCTCAATATCACCTATCACAGCTATTGGAAAGACGAAGAAAACAACTTCGATGTACAGCCCTATTGCATCAAGTTATTCCGTCAACGCTGGTATATGGTCGCTCGTAGCACCTATTCATATTATTATGATAAAGGTCCACGCGTATATGCCCTTGACCGTATTCACTCACTCCAAAAAACGGAAGAAACTTTCTCTATGCCAAAGGAATGGAATGCCTCCGATTTCTTTGATGGCTGCTTTGGCATAATAGCCGACCACAATACAGAAATTCAGACTGTCAAACTTAAGGTTTCAGCAGGACAGGCTAACTACATCCGCGACCTGAAAATGCACGAGTCTCAGGAAGAGATTGAACGCAACGAAGAATACAGCATCTTCACCTTCAACCTCCGTCCCGTGTTTGACTTCCAGCAGGAACTACTGTGGAACGGCGAGGACATGGAGGTACTTGAACCCTACTGGCTCCGCAAAGAGATAGCTGGTAAGATAAAGAGAATGTGGAACAAATACAAAGATGACTCAAAATGAAAGACTTTGCAGCAATAGACTTTGAGACGGCCAATAATCAGCGCTGCAGCGTTTGCAGCGTAGGAGTGGTGATTGTCAGGGGTGGTGAGATAGTTGACTCATTCTACTCTCTGATTCAGCCAGAACCCAATTATTATAATTATTGGTGTAGTCAAGTACATGGCTTGTGCTGTGATGATACCGACAAAGCTCCCATATTTCCTGAAGTATGGGCTCAGATAGAGCCACTGATTGCAGGACTACCGCTTGTGGCACACAATAAGCCCTTCGACGAGAGTTGCCTCAAGGCAGCCTTCCGTTGCTATCAGATGGACTATCCCGACTATGAGTTTTATGACACCCTTTGTGTCGCTCGCAGAGTGTTTCGCCATCTACCCAACCACCAACTCCACACCGTTGCCGCCGAGTGTGGCTACTGCTTAGACAACCACCACCACGCCCTTGCAGATGCAGAAGCTTGTGCATGGATTGCAAGAGAAATATTATAATGACAAGATTAAATCATGAAATACTGGTTACATAGAATTACAGGTGGAGACTATGCACTACCATTCGCACACCCCCTTTTGTTTACACATCATTATTTATCAATAGGATGGAGTGATTTTTCTTCTGATGATTTCGTAAGGAAGGTGTTAGCAGAAGGTCTGTCCGCCATTGAAAATGCTACACTGTCTGAAGGTTGGGGACTACCCAAGAACAGATGGAACCTGTGGCGTTTTATACATGAGATGAAGAGTGGTGACATCATTCTTGTTCCTACAAGTCAGGCATTCAGTCTTTTTGAAATTGAAGACGATGTTATCTTTTCCAATGAATCCATAGACTCTTCTGTTTTTATGGATTGGAATGGAAAGCGAGCTATCAGAAAAGAAGACGGTTATTATTACAATGTAAACGGTCAGCCAATAGATTTAGGCTTTTATAGAAAGGTGAAGCCTATTCTGTATAACATACCACGAGCTGGCTTTGCTGACCAGAGGCTCATATCCAGAATGAAAATCAGACAGACCAATGTGGATATCTCTGATTTAAAAAGTTCTATAGAGAATGCCCGAAAGGCATACGAGGAGCAGAAGCCAATCAATCTGAAAGAAAAAATCTTAGATGAGACAGCTCCTAAACTACTCTCATTGATTGAGAATCTAACGAGTGCAGACCATTTCGAAAGCCTTGTAGAATGGTATCTGAAATCATTAGGAGCGAGAACAGAAATCCCGAGCAAGAATGCTCCAGACAAAGGTGAGGGAGATGCTGATGTCATAGGTTACTTTGAAAACATCAAGACAGCCATTATGGTCCAGGTAAAAAAACATGAAGGCATAACAGACGAATGGGCTATTCAGCAAATAAAAGCCTATAAAACCAATCACACCTACGACGATTACCTAACACAGATGTGGGTCATCTCATCATGTGAACATTATAGCCTCGCAGCTATGAATGAAGCTGAAGAAGCAGGTGTCCGTCTTATTACTGGCTTAGACTTCGCCAAAATGATTCTGAATGCTGGCCTGGAGGGATTAAACATCTAAAAAATCTTTTTATTTATTTTCTGTTTCATATTAAATTTCTATCTTTGCAAACAGATAGACCTAAAAACTAATCTAAATATGAGTAAAGTTTTCAGAATTACGCCTAAACGAGTGAAGCGCTCTAATGGGCAGGTGTTGACACCAGACATGTCAATCACAGTGACCACAAGGTCACACACCACCACTCCATTCTACAATGGAGCAGTAGAGATAAAAGAACAATACATGCGAATCTATGGCTTTGACTACCAGAAAGCATGCTGCTCAGCAAATGATTTTGAATTTGAGAAGTTGGACTAAAAAACTTACTAACTATTATGAAAAATTTATCATACACTCTTCGACAAATTGCTTCTTGGACTTCATGTGATTCTGAGGTGCAGATTCCAGCACTTCAAAGAGGTCTTGTGTGGAAACCTCGTCAGGTAGAACTTCTTTGGGACTCAATCCTTAGAGGTTTTCCTATTGGCTCTTTTATGCTATCAGACATTGTAAACAATGAAGGAGCGGGTAAATATTACCTTATGGATGGGCAACAGAGATACAATGCAATTAGTATCGGGTTTAATACTGTTCCTGATGCAAGGGCTATTTTGTGGATTGACCTTATGCCACCTTCATCAAAAAGTTCCACACGTACTTTCTGGGTCAAGGCTACTACCACACCTCACCCTTGGGGATTTAAAAATGATGATGAAGCTAATCGACTGAACACAGCAGAAAAAAGGAATGCCCTAAATGTATTTGACCTAAAAGGAAACATATATAATGACCATTTCTCTTTGACTGAAACATGGCCTATTGAGGCTAATATGCCTATACCACTATGTTGTTTATTAGAGGCAGCAGAGAAATGTAATGATGACAAATCGTTTGTCACCGAAACATTGGCGATTTTCAATGCAACGGATTTCTCTTTCCGTAATTTATTTAATGAAAAACTAAAACAATCTGATATTGCATTGGATTATTTGCGTGAGACTTTGTTTCCCGCTTTTAAGGCTTTGAAGGATTATACTATCACATGCAACCACCTTCCAAAGGAAGTGATGGAGACCGAGACCACTGAGGATTCTGTAGCCCAAACAACTTTGGAGGTATTATTCACTCGTCTAAATACTGGTGGTACGGCAATTTCAAGAGATGACTTGAATTATTCTGCGATTAAAGCTTACTGGCCATCAATCAAAGATGTTAATGATGGATTGGCTGAGAAATACATGAATCCAGCCAAGTTAGTGATGCTTGCATTTCGGCTTGCTTTAACTACTGATGAGGATAAAGGCTTTAAAAATGAAATGACCATCAAGCAAATCAGAAGTGCTGCAAGGAAACCTGAAGAGAAAAATAAGATTGAAGCTTTGTATAAAGACAATCAGTTAGGGCGCATCCTAGACAAAGTTGATGAATGGTTAGGAGTAAAAGAAAATTCTGAACTTCGCACACCAAGTATTTTGCGAACAATTATTGCCCGAAATTCACCTGATGTTTATTTGCTGCTCATGTATCTCGCCAAAAAAGATTTGGAATCACCTATAAATCTTACTGTTCAGGAGATTAGAGCACTCGCCTTCTTGCTTCATTGGTTCGGAAACGATAGAAAAAAATGTGCCCAAGAGATATTTTATCGATGCAATAATGGTATTAACCGTTCAAATATTCTCAAAGGTATTTCAAGATTGATGCATGATTGCCAACTCCTTCATGTTTACACTCCTACGGAAGTTCAAAAATTCTTTGTAATAGAAGATTACAAAAATTGGAGATTATGGCAAAGCCTATCAGCACCAAACAGAAATTTTTTCAATAGAACATTTTGGTATGGCACTACAGAAGCCAAACAAATATTATTATATGCTGAAAGACAGTATATAAACACACATTTCAGCAATTATGACCCTGCACGACAGGATATGTGGGCCGAAGAAAATAGGCCATGGGATTTTGATCATATTGTACCTCAAAATTGGATAAGCAACAAGAGGGGCGCAGATTTCCGTGAGTATGACAAGGACTGGTTATGGAGTATTGGTAATATGGCTGCAATCTCCTTTGAAGCCAATAGAAGCAAAAATAATTCTAGCCAATACTCCGAATATCAAGAGAATAAAGATTCTCTCCATTATCTAGAGGATATCGAGTCGATAACTTCGGATATAACCTACCATCAGCAGCAGAGTGTAATGTTTGCAAAATTAACATTTAAAAGGTATTGTATGATTTACGCTACCTCTTATACTGTTATACAGCCATTAGTCGAAGAAATTATACTTTCAGACACCTTGCAAAAAAGAAAAGAACTTATTCTTTCTATAATGGATTCATTTCCCACTGCAAAGCCTCACTTCGCAGCAGATGATGGAAATGACAGGGATGACCATTGGATTGAGCGGGAACAAGATTGGGCAAGAGAATGGATAGGAGTCGGAATTGTTATGAAAGAATTTATGATATGCTTTGAGTGGTCTGGAATTATCGATAACGGCATCGTTAAAAATGCAGAAGTAGGAATCCGCAAAGCTCCAGGGACACGCGTCACACGTGAAAATCAAATATTACTTAGTCCTAATGAAGGGGATTATTTAGAACTAAATGATTGGTGGTATAAATGTGAAGAACTCCAGAGCCTTGATGCAAATAGAATTATTGAGAAAATGAAGTGTTATGAGAATATTTTAAAAGATCAGTTGCAATAATAATAGCTTAATTTTACACAAAAATATTTTTTTCTTAGACCTCTGCCACGAAATGACGGAGGTCTTTGTTTACTTTGCAACTAACTTAAATATTAACCCTTTAATAAATTATTTTATGATTACAAAAGTATTGAACAACGAATTTATGCAGAAGATTCTAATAATCTTAGTGGTAGTGCTTGGTTCTATGGAAACAAAGGCACAGAATATTAGTAGCATAGAAACAACAAATAATTGGTATTATATTTATGATGACAGTGGCAAGAAGATAAATACTGTCAGCACTACAACTGGAGAACTTAAAGGCTACAGTGCAAATTTCTACGTTATCCAGCATGGTATGTGGATTCACACCTATAGCCCTACTGGGAAGAAACTTCATACATTCACGGATTCATCTGTCGGTAGAATTCTCTCTGTGACTGGTGATTCTTTTACATCCCAGAAAGGCGCATGGATTCATACATGGAACAAGGATGGAAAGAAGATTAACACTCGTCCTGCACGTTGACAGAATATTATTTTTTCGATATAATATCACTTTCCTCAGACCTCTGCCACAAGTTGGCAGAGGTCTTTACTTCCTTTGCACTTGTAATAATAAAAACTAAAGAGAGATGGCTATGAAAAGGAATATAGATTTGCTCTCTGCTATAGAGCAGATAGTTGAGAAAGCGAAAGACAGCGGACTGAGCAGTGAGTTCTTTCGCAAGGCTGACAGGTATATAAAATATGTAGCAGAGAAACTGGAACTCACCAAGGAGCAGAGCGTGATGATGGCTCTGTTTATTGACCATAGTGACACTACTGACATAACGATTAGCTGCTTCTGCAAATTACTTGGGTGCAGAACCACGAGAATCATCAGGTATATGTCTGACATTGATGTGCTTGAGAAGAGGGAATTGATCAGATGCAGTCGTGATGGTAACCATATAACATACAGGGTTCCCATAGAAGTGATTGAGGCTTTTAAGAAGAATGAGAAGTTTACGGCTAAGGACTGCTCTGGTTTGTCTTGTCTGGAGTTGTTCGTAGAGATTGAAAAAATATTTGAGTTGAGAGATAACAAAGAGTTAACATTCTCAGCCACTGCAGATAAGATACAACATCTGTTTGATTGCAATGCTCAGCTTCTCTATGTGCAGAAGGTTAGGAGCTATAAACTGGATGAGGAGGACGAAATGATGTTGGTTCTCTTTTCGCATCTGTTTGTAAATAATAGCGATGATGGAATAATGTTTCATGACTTGGAATTCCTTTACGACAACAAGTGCACATGGAGGCTCATTAAAACTTCTATGAACAACGGAACTTTTATTCTATTACGGGAAAATATAATAGAGAACAACTGCAGTGACGGCTTTGTTGACAGGTCTTCATTTCGCATGACGGCTAAAGCCAAACGGGATTTATTCTCAGAACTCAATCTGTCGCTTATGAATGAGGAGGAGAAGCGCAATGATGTTATCAAACATGAGGAAATAACTCACAAAAAGTTATTCTATGACGACAACATCAGCAGGCAGATAGCAGAATTAGGCAAACTGCTGGAGGAGTCGGAATATAAAAAGGTTAATTCTCGAATGAAGGCTAATGGCTTCAGATGTGGCTTCACATGCCTGTTTTATGGTGCACCAGGTACTGGAAAGACCGAGACTGTGATGCAGTTAGCCAGACAAACGAAGCGTGACATTCTTCAGGTCAACATATCACAGATTAAGAGCATGTGGGTGGGAGAAAGTGAGAAGAACATCCAGATGGTTTTCGATGCCTATCGTTCTATTGTGAAAGAGCGAAGCATCACTCCTATCCTACTCTTCAATGAGGCTGATGCCATAATTAGCAAACGACATACTGGAGCAGAAAGAGCTGTTGACAAGATGGAGAATGCAATACAGAACATAATTCTTCAGGAAATGGAGAGTCTAGATGGAATACTCATTGCCACAACCAATCTGGTACAGAACATGGATAAAGCATTTGAGCGCAGATTCCTTTACAAGATAAAGTTTGAGAAACCTACTATTGAGGCACGTATGAATATGTGGCATGAGATGATTCCAGCTCTGAAGGATGATGAAGTACGCATTCTGGCAACGAGATATAACTTCAGTGGAGGACAGGTTGAGAACATAGCTCGCCACTACACCATAGCGAACATCTTGCATGGAGAGTCTGAAAACATTATTGAGGAGCTTTCTTCGTATTGTGACAGTGAAAGACTTGATGAGAAAGAACATCACAAAATAGGATTTAACGTATAAATAATGTAGTAAACGTATGGAAGAACTGAAATCATTAGAGCAGATAGAGAAGCCTGGATTGTGGTTTGTCTATTCTATGCAGCCAACTCTTGAGTTATGCAGATACATCTATCAGTTGGCGGTAGAGACAGGACTACACCTAACGGTATATTCTTCGGCTTCAGAAGAGGAAATACAAAACAATGTTTTCGACCTCATAAAAAATAACTGTATAGAGAATGCTTCAAATGAGTCAGAACGCAACTGGCTGGAACAGGAACTAAGTGAATATAACACACATGGTTACTTCTGCAGCATGGAGGAACTGAACGAATATGTGCCCAAAGGTTCATTCTGGAGTAATAATGTAATTATTGATGATTTCAAAATATTTAATATCAATCATCATGACATACATTTGATAGATAACATTTCTGAACTCTTCGAAGAAGAAAGTGACATATCCAAGGTATATCAAATGCTGGAGCAAGAAGCTATAGACTATAAAAATACCATTATAATTTTTGAGAGAACAAAATGAACAAGGAGGAACTTAATAAGCTGATTAAGGAGATGACCAATAATCCTCAAAGCCTCGTTGACATTACACTTAACGATGCGAAGAGATTGTTTGACGAGAATAAAGATATTCATGATTTTGACGCTTCTGTCAACGCATCAGCTGATGGCAGAATGGAACGCCTAATGAACCAAGTAAAAAGGACTGTAACAGTAGAGAATGGAGACATTCATCTGCTTTTTTATCTGTTCTTTCCTGAGAATCTACCATTAATGATGCATGAACTATCGCAGTTTACCAAATGGATTGATACAATACCAGGTAGCTATACCATCAGATGGGGAATGGCAAAGCATTCTGCTCAAGAACTTAGAACAATAATATTATGGCAATAAAGAAACAGAAAGAGCCAAAATCATATTGGAGTCACAAGAATTGGACAAAAAGAAGACATTTTGAAAAGTAACCTCCTAAGGTCACTAAATCGCTCTCAAGGCGCATGAATACTGGGCTGAGGATAGTGACCTATGTTTGCCGACAGGTCACTATGTAGGTCACTTGATACCTCACAATAAATTAATTAGGAATTAGTAATTAAGCTAAAGTGCTGATTGTAGTGACCTGTATAGTGACCTATATAGTGACCTCTCTCGAAAAGAGGTCACTATCGGGAAGGCGCATAAACACTGGGGAGAGAGGGGCGTTAGTGAGGTTAGGAGGTTATTCACGAAAACTTCACGTTTTTCGTGAAATTAGAAATTGAAAAATTAAGAAATTATTTTTATTTCTCCAAACAAAGGAGTAAAAAACTAAAGGAAAGAAAGATTTTGCTGTTTAACCCCACATACTCACTTAGGGGCTCTCAGGGCATATGGATACTGGGATGAGGCGAGTGGGGTTGGAAATGCTCTACCCCACTCGCAACCCCACTTTTGACCCCACTAAGGTGATTTTGATTTATAGGGAAGATGAGAGAGGTCACTTGAAATATTTGCGGAAAGAAATGCTGGTTTTTATTTTGTTGTTTTAGAAAAAAAGCGTAACTTTGTAGTGCTTACGAATGTAAGGCAAATAACTATGCTTTTACTGTCACTAACTTTGCAACTGCGTGGAGATGCTATGCCGTTGGCTTGAATTCGGTAGCGAATTTGACGGATTCGGTAACGAATTTAATGAATTCGGTACCGAATTGAAGGCAAAAGCAATGCTACTGGAGAGAGCGGCCAAGCGACTGGAGAGGGAAGCATAGAAGCTACAGATAAAAATAAAGTAAAACAACAATAATAAAAGAAGGAGATATTATGGTACTAAAACTGATGAAGAAGAATCACCCACTTGTGAGTTCGTATGGCAAGTATGTGGCAAAGGTTATGCATTTTAACACTATAACCAAAGATGATATTGAGGAGGAAATACAGAAACATTGTACAGCGAAAGCATCTGACGTTCAACTGGTTACTCGCGAACTATATGCTACCATCATTCGTCATTTGCAGGATGGCGACAGAGTGGAGATTCCTAATATGGGCATTATGAAGCTGGAGGCGAAGTGTACACCTGTAGATAGTCCTGAGGAGTTTGACCAAAGGAAACACATCAAGTCGTTCAGTCTGCACTTCATTCCTAAATCAAAAAAGGGTAAACCCGAGATGTATCAAGGCATACATATTAGCAGGGTGATTAAGTGAAATAGAGGGAATTATTTGCTAAATTAAGGAAAAAGCAGTAATTTTGCACCTTATTAGTATATAAGGGCTGAAAAAGGAAAGGTGAAGAGATTATTCTTCTACATACTGGTGGCGATGGTGAGCATGGCGGCTGGGGCGGAGACTAAGGGACTGAAGAAGGTGATACACAAGGTGGACAGCGTCTTGGCGGCGAAGTATATGCGCACGAAGTTTGACACGAACTATATGAGCCGCCCTGCGACTAAGCTGATTCTGACGGGAAGGGTGAATTTCTCTGGCACAAGAATACGCTCTGAGGGTCTGTTGGATAACCATCAGAGGTTTAAGACGAAGATGGATGCTGACTTTAAGACTACGGTGAGTGTGGGTGTGAACTATATGGGACTGGGACTGAACCTGGCGCTGAACCCTGCGAAGTTAGCTGGCAAGTATCACGACTTTGAGCTGAACTTCACGAAATACGGCAACTGCTGGGGTGGCGAGGTGAGCTACCAGAATGCGAAGAACTTCAGCGGATGGATAGACAAAGAGGGAGAGGGCGAGAAGGACCTGCCTACGGAGAACATGCAGGTGAAGACTCTGAATGTGAACCTCTATTATGCCTTCAACCATCGCCGATTCTCATACCCTGCTGCCTTCAGCCAGACGTTCATCCAGCGCAGGTCGGCTGGCAGTCTGCTGTTGGCTGCCTCATATCAGGGACAATGGGGCAACGCGGAGGCTGACGGACACTCGCTGAACATGCGACAGAACAATATAGGCATAGGTGCTGGCTACGGCTACAACTGCGTGCCATCAGAGAAATGGCTGCTGCACATATCGGCCCTGCCTACGTTTATAGTGTACAGCAAGACATCGGCGTCAATGGACGGAAAGGAAGCCCCACTCCACTACCACTTTCCTGAGGTGATAATAACCAGCAGAGGAGCGGTGGTGAGAAACTTCAAGAGGAGTTTCATGGGTATGTCAATGGTGTTTAACTTCACTAATGTGGGCGACGACAACAGCCTGTCTTTAAAGAATGTAAGATGGCTGGTAAGGACTTTCTACGGAGTGAGGCTGTAAACGGGCACGGGAACGATACGTGGCTTCGCCACTACGATACGCCCTAAAGGGCTACGAAACGCAATCGCAGATTGCTACGAAACGGCGCTGAAGCGCCTACGAAAACGAAAACCTTTTGAACTATTAAACCCTTTGAACCTTTGAACCAAAAGAGATACATAGCGGCATTTGATTTTGACGGTACTCTGACAACGAAGGACTCGCTGTTGGAGTTTCTGCTGTTTGCTCACGGAAGGGTGAAGACCTACTGGGGACTGATGCTCTTGGCACCCGCGATGGCGCTGATGGCTATGGGGGTAATAGACAATAACAGGTGTAAGGAGATACTGCTGAGATACTTCTTTAAGGGTATGAGGCATGAGGACTTCGAGCAATTGGGAAGTGAGTTTGCGAAGAGGGGGCAAGAGATACTGAACCCCAAGACCTGCGCCACCCTGAAGAAGCACATGAGCGAGGGTCACGAGGTGTATATCATAAGCGCGAGCGTGGAGGAATGGGTGAAGCCGATAGCCGAGACCTTAGGTGTGAAGAATGTGCTCTGCACCCGACTGGCTGTGGGCGAGGACGGAAGACTGACTGGGCGCTATGAGGGCAAAAACTGTCACGGACAGGAGAAGGTGAACCGTCTGCTGGAGCGAGAGCCCGAGCGCAAGGACTACTACCTCTATGCCTACGGCGACTCAGGTGGCGACAAGCAGATGTTTGAATTTGCTGATGAACACGAGAAGATAGTTCACAGTTCATAGTTCACAGTTCATAGTTTACCTAAAAAACCCTAATTTATTTGCTAATCTCGCGGAAAAATAGTAAATTTGCACCTTAATAAATGATTCTAAACGATTTATAATACAATTATGGCAGACAGATTATTCATCTTTGACACCACCCTGAGAGATGGTGAGCAGGTTCCAGGATGCCAGCTGAATACGGTTGAGAAGATTCAGGTGGCTAAGCAGCTGGAGCAGTTGGGAGTTGACGTGATCGAGGCTGGTTTTCCTATCAGTTCTCCTGGCGACTTCAACTCAGTGATTGAAATATCAAAGGCCGTGACATGGCCAACAATCTGTGCCCTTACACGCGCTGTGGAGAAGGACATAGACTGTGCTGCCGAGGCACTACAATACGCTAAGCATAAGCGCATACACACGGGCATAGGCACCAGTCCTACGCACATCAAGTATAAGTTTAACAGCACGCCTGAGGAGATAATAGAGCGTGCCGTGGCTGCTGTGAAATATGCCAAGAAGTATGTGGAGGACGTAGAGTTCTATGCTGAGGATGCAGGCAGAACAGACAACGAGTATCTGGCTCGCGTGATAGAGGCTGTAACGAAGGCTGGTGCTACGGTATGTAACATACCTGACACAACGGGTTTCCGCACTCCTTACGAGTATGGCGAGAAGATTAAGTATCTCTACGAGCACGTTGATGCCTTCGCTGCTGGTAAGTCTATACTCTCTACCCACTGCCACAACGACCTGGGTATGGCGACAGCCAACACCGTAGCAGGTGTGCTGAACGGCGCACGACAGGTGGAGGTGACCATCAACGGCATTGGCGAGCGCGCTGGCAACACATCGCTCGAGGAGGTGACCATGATATTCAAGACCCACCCCGACCTGGGCATTGAGACCAATATCAACACGCAGAAGATATGGCCTACGAGCCGTATGGTGAGCACGCTGATGAACATGCCAGTGCAGCCAAACAAGGCTATCGTGGGTAAGAATGCCTTTGCTCACTCATCAGGCATACACCAAGACGGTGTGCTGAAGAACACCTCTACTTACGAGATTATGGACCCTAAGGAGGTGGGCATAGACGATAACGCTATCGTACTGACAGCACGCTCTGGTCGTGCAGCTCTGAAGCACCGTCTGCACATCCTTGGCATAGAGATGAAGGACCAGGAGCACCTCGACAAGATGTACCAGAAGTTCCTCGAGATGGCTGACAAGAAGAAGCAGTTGGGCGACGAAGACCTGCTCGTTCTTGCTGGCGTAACATCATCCAAGGAGAACCTCGTAAAGATGGAGTCACTGCAGGTAACATCAGGTAAGGGTGTAACACCTATCGCAGCCATCAAACTAAAGATAGCCAACGAGGTATTTGAGGCTGCTGCTACGGGTAACGGTCCTGTGGATGCCTCTATCAAGGCGCTGAAGCAGATTATCCACCGCCAGATGGAACTCAAGGAGCTGACCATTCAGGCAATCAACAAGGGTTCTGACGACCTGTGTAAGGTGCATGTGCAGGTGGAGCACGAGGGTGTGATATACTACGGTTTCGGCTCAAACACCGACATCGTGACTGCCACTCTGGAGGCCTACATCGACTGTATAAACAAGTTTAAGGTAGCCAAGATATAAATTTCAAGAAGTTAAAGGAGTTAAAAGGAGTTCTTGCGCTCCAGTAGGTGCTCAGGCACTTCGTGGAGTCCCGCTCGCTTTGCTCGCTAAGGAGTTAAAGACTATACAAGAGACCTCAATCATCAACTGGTAGTAATGTCCCTATAACTCCTCTTAACTCCCTTTAACTCCCCTATAACTCCTCAATATAATTAATATGAATACATTATTTGACAAAATCTGGGACGCACACGTAGTACAGAACGTGGAGGACGGTCCTACCCAACTTTACATAGACCGCCTCTATGCACATGAGGTAACAAGTCCGCAGGCTTTCGACACCCTGCGCGACAAGGGCATCAAGGTGTTCAGACCCGACCACGTAGTGGCTATGCCTGACCACAATACCCCTTCAGACCAGCAGGAGCGCATCGACGACCCTGTAGGCAGAAAGCAGGTGGAGACCCTGGCAAAGAACTGCGCCGAGTTTGGCATTAAGCACTTCGCTATGGGCACCAAGGACAACGGTATCATCCACGTAGTAGGTCCTGAGAAGGGACTCTCTCTGCCAGGCATGACCATCGTCTGTGGCGACTCCCACACCTCTACACACGGTGCAGTAGGTGCTCTGGCTATGGGCATAGGTACTTCTGAGGTAGCTCAGGTGCTTGCATCAGAGACCATTTTGCAGTCAAAGCCAAAGTCTATGCGCATAAACATCGAGGGCGAACTCAAGCCAGGCGTAACAGCCAAGGATGTGGCACTCTACATCATGGCACAGATGACCACATCAGGCGCTACAGGCTATGTGGTGGAGTATGCTGGCAGCACCATACGCAATATGTCTATGGAAGGCAGACTGACACTCTCTAACCTCTCTATCGAGATGGGTTCAAGAGCTGGCATCATAGCTCCTGACGAGACCACCTTCGCTTACCTCAAGGGACGCGAATACGCTCCTAAGGGCGCTGAGTGGGATAAGGCAGTGGAATACTGGAAGACCCTCAAGAGCGAGGATAATGCCGTATTCGACAAAGAGGTAACCTATCGCGCTGAAGACATAGCTCCTCGCATCACTTACGGTACCAACCCTGGCGCTGGCATAGCAATCGACGGCACAGTGCCTACATACGACTCTGTTAGCGCTGAGGAGAAGGCACAGTTAGAGGCTCAGCTCAGCTATATGCAGTTTGAGCCAGGACAGAAGTTGGAGGGCACACCTGTTGACTACTGTTTCCTTGGTGCCTGCACCAACGGACGTATCGAGGATTTCCGCGCTTTCGCTTCTATCGTGAAGGGCAAGAAAAAGGCTGACTCAGTAGTGGCTTGGCTCGTACCAGGCTCATGGCTCGTGCGCCAGCAGATTATAGACGAGGGCATAGACAAGATACTCGAGGAAGCAGGCTTTGAACTGCGTCTGCCATCATGCTCAAGCTGTCTGGCCATGAACCCAGACAAGGTGCCAGCAGGCAAACTGTCAATCTCAACCTCAAACCGCAACTTCGTAGGTCGTCAGGGACCTGGTGCTCGCACCGTCCTTGCCTCACCACTCACCGTTGCAGCAT
The DNA here is from genome assembly GCA_002353585.1 of Prevotellaceae bacterium UBA2738. Taxonomy (GTDB): domain Bacteria; phylum Bacteroidota; class Bacteroidia; order Bacteroidales; family Bacteroidaceae; genus Prevotella. The sequence continues at coordinate 70,118 of DEJW01000024.1, forward strand.
CAGCTATCACAGGTAAAATAACAGACCCAAGGAAGTTCATATAATATTAAGTAGTTAAAGGAGTTAAAAGGAGTTATCGCTCGCTTTGCTCGCTAAGGAGTTAAAAGACGATACCTGAGACCTCAACTGTAGTGTCCTCTAACTCCCTCTAACTCCTCTTAACTCCCCTAAAAAAGACAAACTATGGCTAAAGAAAAATTCAACATAATAAAGTCAACATGTCTGCCAATAAACATTGACAACTGTAACACCGACCTCATCATACCAGCTCGCTATCTGGCTTCTACCACCAGAGACCCTAAGTTCTTTGGCGATGCCTTCATGCACGACCTGCGATATGATGCTGAGGGCAAACCAGTAGCAGACTTCGTAATGAACCAGCCAGACTTCTCAGAGGCTCCTCGCGAGGGTGTGCACCAGATAATCGTGGGTGGCAAAAACTGGGGCTCTGGCTCATCACGCGAACATGCTGCATGGGCTATAGCAGGCTACGGAGTGAGAGTGGTAATCAGCTCAAGTTTCGCTGACATACATCGTAATAACTTGCTGAACTGCTTTGTGTTACCAGTTATAGTAACACCAGAGTTTCAGACAGAACTCTTCGCTTCAATAGAGAAAGACCCAAAGACAATCGTGACTGTTGACGTGCCTAACCAGACCGTAACAAACGAGGCTACTGGCCGTCAGGAGAAGTTTGAAATCAACGGCTACAAGAAATACTGTCTTGAGAATGCCCTCGACGACATCGACTTCCTCTTGAAGAACCAAGACAAAATAGTTGCCTGGGAAAAGAAATAATGACAAACAACCCTACGAAAATAGAGATAATGGACTCCACTCTCCGCGATGGAGAGCAGACCAACGGCGTGAGTTTTCTGCCCCACGAGAAACTGAGCATAGCACGTATGCTGCTCAGAGACGTGAAGGTGGACCGCATAGAGGTGGCTTCGGCACGAGTATCGGACGGTGAGAAAGAAGCTGTGACGATGATATGCCGCTATGCCAACCAGCTGGGTAGGCTCGACAGCGTAGAGGTGTTGGGATTTGTGGACAACGGAGCATCTATCGACTGGATAGCAGACTGCGGAGGCAAGGCGATAAACCTGCTGACAAAGGGCTCTGAGAAACACTGCACGCACCAGTTGAAGAAGACACCTGACGAGCACATTGCCGATGTCAAGGCAAACATAAAACTGGCACAGGAGAAGGGACTCATGGTAAACATATACCTGGAGGACTGGAGCAACGGAATGCGCGATAATGCCGAGTATGTGTACCACATGGTGGATGCGCTGAAGGACTGTGGCGTGAAAAGGTTTATGCTACCTGACACTCTTGGTGTGCTGACACCTAAGGAGACGGCAAAGTTCTTTAAGGAGATGACAAGCCGCTTCCCTACCCTACACTTCGATTTCCACGCTCATAACGACTATGACCTTGCCGTGGGCAACAGCCTCAGCGCCGTGACATACGGAGCGAAGGGACTGCACGTGACGGTGAACGGACTGGGCGAGCGTTGTGGCAATGCTCCGCTGGCGAGTGTGCAGGCTGTATTGAAAGACCAGTTGCACATAGAGACGAGCATCGAAGAGAATATGCTCAACGAGGTGAGTCATGTGGTGGAGGGTTATTCTGGCATAGCCGTGGCTCCTAACCAGCCTATCGTGGGTGGCAACGTGTTTACTCAGGTGGCTGGAGTACATGCCGACGGCGACAACAAGCACCAGCTGTATTGCAACGACCTGGTGCCTGAGAGGTTTGGCAGAAAACGCGAGTATGCGCTTGGCAAGAACTCGGGCAAGGCTAACATCGAGATGAACCTGCAGGAGTTAGGTCTTGACCTTACACCTGAGCAGACCAAGAAGGTAACAAAACGTATTACCGAACTGGGCGACAGAAAGGCGATAGTGACTCAGGAAGACCTGCCATATATCGTTGCCGATGTACTGAAGCACTCCGCGCCAGAGGACCGAGTAAGGCTGAAGGCTTACATGGTGAGCCTCTCTTACGGACTGAAACCTCATGCTGCCATCAAGATTTCTATCGACGGCAAACGTTACGAGGCTGATGCTACGGGCGACGGTCAGTATGATGCATTCATGAAAGCACTACGCCACATCTACAAGGAAACGCTTGGACGCACCTTTCCTATGCTGGAGAACTATGCCGTAACCATCCCACCAGGTGGTAGGACGGACGCTCTGGTGCAGACACAGATAACATGGCGCATGAAGGACGGCAGAATACTACGCACTCGTGCCCTGGATGCAGACCAGACGGAGGCTGCTATCAAGGCAACCTTCAAAATGCTGAATCAGATAGAAGAAGAATTTTGATTCAGTTTACTAAAAACGAAAAGTTACTCTATGGTACGGCGTAATGCCGTACTTTTTTATTGCCTCACGGTGCTTCACTGTGGGGTAGCCCTTGTTTGACAGCCAGTCGTACTGAGGGTACTCAGCAGCGAGGTTGTTCATAAAATCATCACGATAGGTCTTGGCGAGAATGCTTGCCGCTGCTATGGCGAGGTATTTGCCGTCGCCCTTCACTATCGTGGTGTGAGGCAGGGGTTGGCAGTCATAAAGCAAGGGCATGTTCTCATAGCAGTCAATGGTGCTATGATCGACGGACGGATAATAGGGGTCGAAACGGTTGCCATCTATTATCAGTGCCTCTGGCTTCACCTTCAGTTGGTCTATCGCCCTGTGCATAGCGAGGTAGGATGCATGGAGGATGTTTATCTTGTCTATCTCCTGAGCCGTACACACTCCCACAGCCCACGCTATGGCATCGCGCTCTATCTGCTCTCGCAACTGATAGCGAGCCTTCTCAGTCAACTGCTTCGAGTCGTTCAGCACATCGTTATGATAGTCGTCAGGCAAGATTACGGCTGCTGCGTACACAGGACCAGCAAGGCATCCCCTACCCGCCTCGTCGCAGCCAGCCTCAATCTTCCCAGTATAATAATGTGGTAAAAGCATCAGTCCTTTAGTTTGAATGTTACTTCCTTAACAAGGCGGAGGTGGCATTTAGCTTCATTACCTTCTATTTGAACTGTATTTGACCCGAATGATGAACTCCACTTAAACGCCAATTGTGAGTCATTATAATAGAAGTAATCGCTAAATGGATACTTATCCGCAGTCTTCTTTGCATTGTTTGCTGTATCTATAGCGCTAGCAATCTTAGTCAATCCTGCTTGAGTCTTTATGTTATTATACTGCTCCAACGTAGGAACGCTCCAACCAGTAATATCGCCTTCCGAGTATTCGACTATCTGGTCTTGGGCACAGTCTTGCTTAGCATAGAGCAAACCTTTATCTCCATCAAGATAGGCAAGCACATGACCTTCGAATACAATTCCAGACTCTGTAGGCATTGCGCTAACAAGGAAAGTCTCTCCATCAGTATCTATTGCCCCTGTACCATCACCACTTCCTATTGGTGTCAGGACGAGTTCTTCATCAATAGCATCACCCCAACCCTCAGATGTAACGGTCACAGTCAGTTCGCGGTTAGTGACATTCGCGCCTGTACCAGAGAAATGATATGGTGTGCCAGCAAGGAGTTTGGCATTATAAGAGGATGTATATGACTGCTTGGTATCGTCTGTCATAGTCTGCGTTATGGTAAGCGTAGTAGGAGCACTGACACTTGGGAACACATACGCAACAGCCGACTTCCACGTTGTGCCGTCACTCTGCTTCGTAAGGTCGAGTGTGGCTGTGGTGGTGCCTGCATACTCTCCTGCCAGGTTCATAGACTCTCTCAATGCGCCAAGTTTAACACTCACAGCCTTGACATCTGAAGAAATATTATTTAATGTAAAATCAACAGCAGCGACAGCATAGGAGAGTGTCAGAGGCAGTTCTGTCTCATCATCCACCGTAGCATTCTTTGTGCAACGCATTACGGGCTTTGTGAAGTATCCGTTTCCTGCTGTCACCATATTATTTTCTGGTACATCATCATTGCCCGCATCTGCTCCTGCTATGGCATAGAAGGTGTAGTCGCCAGACACTAAAGAGAGATTTACTGATGTAGCACCCTCCTCTGTCACACTTGCCATCTTCTCCACCAGTCCGTCGGCATTGACGGCATAGATGGTCAGGGGCATTGGTATGTCCACGTTAGAGTCACCAGACTTAGAGGTTACCAGTACGCTGTAGGTATCGTCCTGAGCTACTACAGAGCTGATTTTATCGCCAAGGTCTATCTGCTGGCATGATGCAAGGAGCAATGCAGAAGCTGTAAAAGTAAAAATCTGTTTCATAATATTATTTGGTTGTGCATTTAATTTGTTATTGCAATTTTAGTTAGTCTTTTTACACAAAAAAGGAGCAGGTTGCCAATAGCTTCCTGCCCCTTCCTATCTGTTCTTTTACTTTTTCATACTTGTAAAAACCCTTGTAATTAAGAATTACTGATGCTGCTCACGAAGCAAATCGTTTACAGTCTTTACTGGGTTGAATGTGCCGAGTGGAACTTCTACGAAGATGGTGTTCCAGTCAGACATAGCACCATTCCAGAGACCTGGCAACTCGAGTGCCAGCAACTCCTTACCATTCTTAGACTTGCTTGAGATGAAGCCTGTGGTGCGATCAACATAGTCAGGCAGGTTGAAGGCGTTGCCCTTGTAATCCTTAACAGCACAAACGAGGTCAACAGGGTTGAAGTGTGTGCCCTCCTTGAAGTACTTCATGTACTGCTCGTTATTCTTGTCTATCTGGCTTGACTCAAGAATCTGCAGAGAGTAAGTGCCATCCTGATTGTAAGCAAGGAACGGACCACCACCAGGCTCACCTACGTTCTTCACCATACCAGCCACACGCATTGGACGGTTCAGCTTCTTCTTCAGGTAGATAGCGAGGTCTGTATCCTCCAAGTCTTTCAGGTCTTTCTTCACGCAGCAGAGCTCATGCTTTACAAAGCGTGCTATCTCAACCAGTTTTTCGTGGTCGTACTTGCCAGAATCGAGCAGTTCGAGATACTCAAAAGCCTTCTTCTGCAGGGTTACGAGCACACCAGCGATAACCTGCTTCCACTCTACTGTCTCAGGCTTCAAGCGGTCTGGCACCACATTGTCGATATTCTTTACGAAGATAACGTCAGCAGCTATCTCGTTGAGGTTCTCGATAAGAGCTCCGTGACCACCTGGACGGAACAGCAGAGAGCCGTCCTCGTTACGGAACGGTGTGCCGTCAGGGTTAGCAGCTACGGTATCGGTAGAAGGCTTCTGCTCAGAGAAAGAGATGTCATACTTCACGCCAAACTTCTTAGCATATCCGTCAGCCTTCTCTGCCACCTTAGCCTTGAAGTAATCGAGGTGCTCATGTGACACTGTAAAGTGCACGTTAGCCTCACCATTAGATGCTGCATACATAGCACCCTCCACCAGATGCTCCTCCATTGGGGTGCGGGCACCTTCTGGATAGCTGTGGAACAGGAGCATGCCCTTTGGCAACTGTCCGTAGTTCAGACCGTCCTTAGAAAGCATACCCTTGGCAACAGACTTATAGTCGCCCTCAGCTATGAGTTCCTTGATGCCCTTGCCCTTCTGTGCCTTGAGCAGAGCGTCGAGAGCGTCGTAGAAGGCAAACTTCTCGATATTGTCAAAATACTTCTTCTCGAAGTCGGTTGTTGGCACACTGTAGTCAGCATCCACGAATGCGAACATATCCTTGAACATACGGCTTGCAGCACCTGATGCAGGCACGAACTTCACAATCTTCTTGCCCTGAGCCTTGTAGTCGTTCCACACCTTTACATACTGCTTCACTTCGTCGGCTGTAGGAGCCACGATGCCAGCGCCGATAGTTGCTGAGCCTTCGAGTTTGAGGAATGGGAATCCTGTCTTAAACTCACCCAGCTGCTGTTCAAACTTCTCCACGCTGATACCTTTAGCCTGGAGTTGCTTTAAGTCTTTCTCTTCCATGTTTTGATTTGAGGTTTTGTTATTATTATTTTGGTTTACGAATTATATTCCTGCCAGCTCTTAATCTTGATATCCTCTTCCTTAAGAGCACAGAATGCCTCGATGAACGCCTTGGCAAGACGCACATTGGTCATCAGCGGAATGTTGTGGTCTATGGCGCCACGACGTATGCGATAGCCGTTGGTCAGCTCACGCTTGCTGTGATTCTTAGGCACGTTGATGATGAGGTCGAACTTGTGGTCGGCTATCATGTCCATCACCTTGTTCTCGCCATCCTCGTCAGGCCATGACACCTCAGTGGCGTTCACGCCGTTCTCCTGCAGGAACTTAGCCGTGCCGTGTGTGGCATACACCTTATAGCCCTTCTTCACCAGTTGGCTAGCTGGCTCGAGCAGGCTCACCTTACCCTTGGCAGCACCTGAAGAAATCAGCACGCTCTGCTTAGGCAGACGATAGCCCGTAGCGATGAGGGCATTGAGCAGTGCCTCGTTGAGGTCGTCACCCAGACAGCCTACCTCACCTGTTGAAGACATGTCGACACCCAATACTGGGTCGGCATTCTGCAGACGGGCGAATGAGAACTGGCTTGCCTTGACACCTATGCGGTCAATGTCAAACTCAAACTTGCTTGGACGCTCGTAGTGTGCGTCGAGCATTATCTTGGTAGCTGTCTCGATGAAGTTGCGCTTGAGTATCTTGCTCACGAATGGGAACGAACGTGAAGCTCTCAGGTTACACTCTATCACCTTCAGCTCGCGGTTCTTAGCCAGGAACTGTATGTTGAACGGACCTGAGATGTTCAGCTCCTTAGCAATCTTCTGCGATACCTTCTTTATCTGTCTTACAGTAGAGAAATAGATGTGCTGGGCAGGGAATATCATCGTAGCATCGCCTGAGTGCACTCCTGCATACTCCACATGCTCTGAGATGGCATACTCCACTACCTCGCCCTTGTCGGCTACAGCGTCAAACTCTATCTCCTTAGTGTCCTGCATAAACTGAGAAACCACCACTGGGAACTCCTTGCTCACCTCTGTTGCCATCTCGAGGAAGCGATGCAGCTCGTCATAGTCGTAGCAGACGTTCATCGCAGCACCTGAGAGCACGTAAGAAGGACGAACCAATACAGGGAAACCTACCTCCTCAACAAAGCTCTTGATGTCGTCAAACGATGTGAGGGCTCTCCATGCAGGCTGGTCTATGCCCAGCTTGTCGAGCATAGCCGAGAACTTATCACGATTCTCAGCGCGGTCGATATCTACAGGTGATGTACCCAATACAGGCACACCCTGACGATAAAGCTTCATGGCGAGGTTGTTAGGTATCTGTCCACCCACTGACACGATGACACCGCGAGGCTGCTCCAACTCTATCACGTCGAGCACGCGCTCCAATGACAGTTCGTCGAAGTAGAGGCGGTCACACATATCGTAGTCTGTTGACACGGTCTCAGGGTTGTAGTTTATCATGATTGACTTGTAGCCCAACTTGCGAGCTGTGTTGATAGCATTCACTGAACACCAGTCAAACTCTACACTTGAACCGATACGATAAGCACCTGAACCCAAGACGATTACAGACTTTTCATTCTTGTAGTAGTTTATGTCATAGCCTGGTGTGTATGGCTTGCCGTCAGGCTCAGCAAATGCAGGTGTGTGGGTATAGGTGAAGTAGAGGTAGTTGGTCAGTTCAGGGTGCTCAGAAGCCACTGTTGGGATGCGCTTCACTGATGGCAGAATGCCCTTAGCCTTACGAGCCTGACGTACGGCAAGGTTCTCCTTCTCCATATTGCCACCCTTTGGTTTGAGCACGAAGCGACCTATCTGGAAGTCACTGAATCCGCACTGCTTAGCCTCAAGCAGCAGAGCATCTGGCAGTTCCTCGAGAGAGTTGTACTTCTTCAGTTCCAGCTTGAGGTCAACAATATGCTTCAGTCGCTCCAGGAACCACACATCTATCTTTGTGAGTTCCTCGATGCGCTCCACGCTGTAGCCCTCTTCCAGAGCCTGTGCTATAGCAAAGATACGCAGGTCGGTTGGGTTGGCGAGTTCCTCCTCCACATTGTCGAAATGAACGTGCTCGTTGCCCACGAATCCGTGCATACCCTGACCTATCATACGCAAGCCCTTCTGTATCATCTCCTCGAATGAGCGACCTATTGACATAATCTCGCCCACAGACTTCATTGACGAGCCGATAAGACGAGACACACCAGCAAACTTGGTGAGGTCCCAGCGAGGTATCTTACATATCATGTAGTCAAGGCTTGGAGCCACATAAGCTGATGATGTGGTGCCCATCTCACCTATCTGGTCGAGAGTGTAGCCCAGTGCTATCTTAGCTGCTACGAAGGCGAGAGGATAACCTGTTGCCTTAGAAGCCAGAGCTGAAGAACGTGACAGACGGGCATTTATCTCGATGATGCGATAGTCGTTGGTCTCAGCGTTGAATGCAAACTGTATGTTACACTCACCCACGATGTTGAGGTGACGAACGCACTTGATGGTTATCTCCTGCAGCATCTTCACCTGTTCCTCAGTCAGCGAGCAGGTAGGAGCCACCACAATTGACTCACCAGTATGAATGCCCAGAGGGTCGAAGTTCTCCATTGAGGCAACGGTGAAGCAGTGGTCGTTGGCATCGCGAATGCACTCAAACTCTATCTCCTTCCAGCCCTTCAGCGACTCTTCCACGAGTATCTGAGGTGCAAAGGTGAAGGCACTCTCTGCCAGTTCCACGAAACGCTTCTCGTCAGGGCATATACCTGAACCCAGACCGCCCAGAGCGTATGCTGAACGTATCATGATAGGATAGCCTATCTCGCGTGCAGCCTTCAGCGCGTCGTCCATTGACTCCACAGCGTGGCTCACAGGGGTCTTGAGCTGTATCTCATCGAGTTTCTTGACGAAAAGGTCACGGTCCTCAGTGTACATAATAGCCTCAACTGATGTGCCGAGCACCTCTACCCCATACTCCTTGAGTACACCCTTCTGATAGAGTTCCGTACCACAGTTGAGTGCTGTCTGTCCGCCAAAGGCAAGCAGTATGCCGTCTGGGCGTTCTTTCTTGATAATCTCAGTCACAAAATGAGGGGTTACAGGCTGAAAGTAAACCTTGTCGGCTATACCCTCTGAGGTCTGTATCGTTGCAATGTTAGGGTTTACCAATACTGAGCTGATACCCTCCTCGCGCAGAGCCTTCAATGCCTGTGAACCTGAGTAGTCAAACTCACCAGCCTGACCTATCTTCAGTGCTCCAGAACCGAGAACCAATACTTTCGTCAATTTCTTTTTCATTGTCTTTCTAAATACGTATTTTTGTTTAATGTTAGTCGTTAGATTCAATAACTGCCTACAAAGGTACGAAATATTTTTCTTTCTTCAAAACATCTTAACCATGTTTTTCACACAAAAGATTTTAACATTTCAAGATTTCCGTACGACTAAGACCATCACCCCCATCTGTAAAAGTAATGCTTTTAGCGCTAAAAGTAATGCTTTTATACCATAAAAGTAATGCTTTTATCTATTAAAAGCAATGCCTCTGCAACGCACTAATTACCAAGCAGTTACAGGGGTCGTTTTTACACTCTCCCAATCCCTTGTTTTGCACATTTTCGCTCTTTTGTGCATCTCCGTTTTTAACATTTCGGGGCTCGATGCGTTGCAGTGTTGCAGTGTTGCA
>DEJW01000020.1 GCA_002353585.1 Prevotellaceae bacterium UBA2738
TTACAGAGAAATAGTACTTCTCCAGCTCCGCATCCCACACGATGCGAACTTTCTTGCCCTCAAAGAGCTGTATAGCGAAATTCTCGTTCATGATGATACAATCCTATGTGAATTTGGTTGTAAAGTTACAAAATATTCTTCAAGGAGGTTCTGATTAGTTATTCCTCGTTACTCTTCCCCTCCGTCTTATCTACAATGAGGAGCAGGCTGTCATTGTGTCACAAACACTCGCCAACTTCCTTCTTTTTCTCCACGTTCAACGTACTTTTTCTGTATTAGTTTGTCAAGGAGTTTCTGAATAGCAGCAATACTGATGCCAGTTACTTCTTTCATATCTACAAGTGTAAGCGTTGGTTGTGTACGCATAGCATTTAGGATTTTCGTATAGTTAGGGGTACGGAAAACTATCCGTTCACCATCATACCACCACACGTTTTCATACTTTTCACTTACGAAGAGCACATCATTATAAACCTCAGTAGCAACTAATTCATTAAAGTACTTCAAGAATGGTTTGATATCCTTGATATCTGCATGTGCGCCATCAGCAGGCACAGGACCTACCTCTAAATCCGTCTGATGCAAAGCCTCCAGATACGCTTTCTTTTTACGACTACGCACAACAATCATCGGATAATCGTGACGCGCCATAATAAAGTTTACCATCAATCGGGCTATACGTCCATTTCCATCCTCAAACGGGTGAATACGAATGTATCTATAGTGGAATAATGCTGCTAACTCCACAGGAGATAGTTTACCTTCTTGCTCTGCTTTGTTATACCAATCAACCAAGTCTGTCATTAAACTGGGAGTTTCTTCTGGTGATGCATATTCGAATCTGTCGCCATAGCGAGTAATGACGCTATTGGGACGAGTCTTATATTGTCCAGCATGTATAACATAGCTTGTTTGTACTCCTCCAGAAAGTTCTCGGTAGACTGTATAGTCTTCACGTAGCAAGGTCTTGTGTAACGTACGGATAAAGTTCTGTGTTAATGGTACTTCCTTCACTGTAGCCTCTTCCGCCATCATACGTAATCCTACATTACTCGCTGTCATCTCCTGTACATCACGCACATCAGCCTCTCCTATAACCTTGCCAAATAGCAGCAGGATTTCCGTTTGACCATAAGTCAGCGTATTTCCTTCAATATGATTGCTATTGTAATTGAAGTCCACGGTGAAACGACGGCTAAGTCTATCATTATCTTTTTCTGACAATGGTTGCAAATTTTGCCATGCAGCCAATGCCTTCTTAATATTCAGGTACTTCATATGGCACAATATGTATTGATTAACACTGCAAAGATACAAAATGTTTTCTAAATGGTTGTAACTCTACAACCTTTTTTTAATACATTTTACCTATTTTCTATCGTAAACATATCTAAAAAGCACAAAAAATATAATTTAATTTGTTTTTTGCTCTCGTTTTTAGTAACTTTAAATAAGTTATTTGCACTCGGCAAAGCAAAAATAAATGTAATCTTTACCTTGCGCTTTGCCTTGGCTTATATACTGATGGCGGGATGGTATGTATATGTGCAACCATGCAACACATAAAGAAAAGAGTGCAGGCTAACAGTTAAGTTATACCTGCACTCTGCCTATTGATGCTCCGCTTAGGATAATCTGTTCTTGGGTGTCAAGTTAGTCCTTTGGTGCGTCAAGTGGTGCGCATGGAGCATTTGGATACTTTCTGCCCACGAAGCCACCCTTGGGGTGATGCTTGCCGCCAGACTTACCATGCTTGCCGTGGAAACCTTTGTGGTGGTGCTTAGAAGCCTGAGCTGTTTCGAGATATTTGATGTAGGTCTCTGTACCCAGTATCTTACGCACCTGTTTGTTGTAAGCCTCACGGTCTTTGCAGAGGGTGGTGTCGTTGCCCAGCTTCATAACCTTAGAGATGGTAACAGAGTCAACGCCAGCCTCCTTCATAGCATGGAAATTTACGTAACCTGGCTTGTGGCGAGGATGCTTGTCGCAGTTTGTGTTGTCATTACCTTGTGCCATAGCACCAAGAGTGAGGAGCATCATGCTCATAATCATAAAAATCTTTTTCATAATAATCAAAATTTTTAATAGTTTAAAAGTTGTCTTTGTTGTTGTTTAACGATACATTTGTTCTCGTTTTCTGAGTGCAAAGTTAAGGCAAAAAAGGATGGTAGAGGGGCTGATTTTCCCTAAAACGTGATGGGGAATTGCCTAAAAAGGAGAGGAAATCCCTACGAGAAATTTGAAGATTGTTTGGTGGAAAGATATTTTTTTTGTAAATTTGCACCTTAAAAAGGCATTAACAACACTAAACAACAAACTAACAACATACTGAACACAATGAAGGCTTTACTGGAAAAGGTTTTGAACCACGAAACGCTGACGCGTCAGGAGATGCACGACATACTGATAGGCATCACTCTGGAGAAGTATCCTACTGAACAGATTGCGGCACTGCTGGCAGCTCTGCAGATGAGGGGCATAGCAGTGGACGAACTGCTGGGATTTCGTGACGGAATACTTGAGACGGGTGTGCCTGCCCTGCTCGACGCCCCACGCTACGTGGACATAGTGGGCACAGGCGGTGACCAGAAGAATACGTTTAATATCTCTACTTGCGCATGTCTGGTGGTGGCTGGCGCCGGCTATAAGGTGGCTAAGCACGGCAACTATGCCGCTACATCTGTGTCAGGCGCATCAAACGTGATAGAACAGCATGGCGTGAAGTTCACTAACGACCTCGACCAGCTGAATCGTCAGATTAACGAGTCGGGCTTTACCTACCTGCACGCGCCCCTGTTCGCACGTGCTATGAAGTTCGTGGCTCCTATAAGGAAGAACATCTCTTTCCCTACTATATTCAACCTGCTCGGTCCGCTCGTTAACCCTTCACAGCCTAAGTGTAACCTGCTGGGTGTGGCTTCGCTCGAACAGATGCGCCTCTACAACTCGGTGTTCCAGAAACTGGGCTTGGACTACTGCATAGAGAACAGCATCGACGGATATGACGAGATATCGCTCACGGGCAACTTCAAGATAGCCACCAACGGCTATGAGCGCATACTGTCGCCTACCAACATAGGACTGCCTGTGGCTAAGGCCGAAGAACTGAAGGGCGGAGCTACGAAGGAGGATGCAGCGAAGATATTCGACAACGTGCTCGACAATACTGCCACAGAGGCACAGAAGAACGTGGTGATTGCTAATGCCGCTTATGCCATACAGGTGGTGGACGAAGGCAACAAGTCGATAGAGGAATGCGTAAGCATAGCCCGCGAGTCAATAGAGAGCGGCAGGGCTAAGGCAGCATTCAAGAAATACGTGGAGCTGAGTGCGTAATTAGGAATTAGAAATTAAGTTCCCGTTCCCGTTAAAGTTCCCGTTCAATATTAAAATGGATATACTGACAGAAATAGTGGCGCACAAGCGCATAGAACTGGAGGCGTTCAAGGCTGAAAAACCGCTTAGCGTGATAGCTAAAGAGGTGGAGAATATGCTTGACACCAAGCCCGCATCCATGCGCCAGGCTCTGATGACCTCGGATAGTGGCATAATAGCTGAGTTTAAGCGTAAGAGTCCGTCAAAGGGATGGATAAAGGAAGAAGGCAAGGCTGAGGAGATACCACTGAGCTACCAACAGAACGGAGCTGCGGCTCTCTCGATACTTACCGATAAGCACTACTTCGGCGGCGAGGACGAGTTTATTGTCAAGGCACGCAAGTCGGGAGTTACAATCCCTGTGCTCTACAAAAACTTCGTGATAGACGAATACCAGCTGTTTCAGGCTCGTCTGTGTGGAGCAAGCGCAGCCCTGCTGATTGCTGCCTGCCTGAGCAAGAAGGAGTGTGCCATGCTGATGGCGAGGGCTCACGAACTGGAACTGGAGGTGCTGCTCGAGATGCACTCCGAACCCGAACTGGAGTATGCTGAGACGGGTGCCGATATGTGTGGCATAAACAACCGCAATCTGGGCACCTTTATCACCGACGTAGAGAACAGTTACCGACTTGCCGAACTCCTGCCTAAGGATGCCTGCAAGGTGAGCGAGAGTGGAATAAGCAATCCTCAGACGGTTAAGGAACTGCGTCAGGCTGGTTTCAACGGTTTCCTGATAGGCGAAAACTTCATGAAGACTCCTAACCCAGGAGAGGCACTTCGAACTTTCGTTCGAGAAATTGAGAATTAAAGATTGAACATTGAAGATTAAGGTTTGCGGCATGCGAGAGCCAGATAACATTCTCGCGGTTAACGAGCTGGGCATAGACATGATGGGCTTCATCTTCTATGCCAAGAGTCCTCGCTATGTGCAGAGCGTCAACACCCATGCTGGCATAATACCCAATATGGCTAACTCGAAGGTGAAGGACAGCACGGAGACAGGCACCCGACTGACTAAGAAGGTGGGCGTATTCGTCAACGAGATGCCGCAGACGGTTATAACCCATGCCTACAACTACGAGCTCGACTACCTGCAACTGCACGGCGACGAGAGCCCCGTATATATAGACAACCTGAAGAGAACATTGGTGCCCGACATACTGCCTGACGTGAAAATCATCAAGGCGCTAAGCATACGTGAAGCCGACGACGTAAAACGATGGCGACAGTATGAGGGACACGCAGATATGTTGCTGTTTGACACCCATTGTGAGGGCTACGGAGGTTCTGGCGAACAGTTTCCGTGGGCTGTACTCGACAACTACGACGGCAACATACCGTTTCTTCTCTCTGGCGGAATAGGTCCTGATGATGCTGAGCGCGTTAAGGCTTTTCATCACCCTATGTGCTTAGGCATAGACCTCAACTCAAAGTTTGAGAGCGAGCCAGGAGTGAAGAACGTTGAAATGCTTCGAACTTTTGTTCGAAAGATAAAGAATGAAGAGTGAAGAATTTCTCTTGAACTCTTAAACCATTTAACAACAGGATACAACATGAACAAGATAAATAAGTTATTTGCAGAAAACAAAGACAGAAAACTGCTGTCGCTATATTTCTGTGCTGGTTGTCCCACACTGGAGGGCACCGGCAACGTGATAAAGACGCTGGAGAAGCGAGGTATAGACATGATAGAGGTGGGTGTGCCATTCTCTGACCCTATGGCTGACGGTCCTGTGATACAGGCTGCTGCCACCAGGGCACTGAAGAACGGAATGACACTTCGCAAACTCTTCACCCAACTGGACCAGATAAAGAATGAGGTGCAGATACCACTGATACTCATGGGTTACCTCAACGTGATGATGCAATACGGCTTTGAGGCATTCTTCAAGAAGTGTGCCGAGTGTGGCGTGAGCGGAGCTATCATCCCCGACCTGCCATTCAAAGACTATCTGGAGCTCAAACCCATAGCCGACAAGTATGACATTCGTATCATAATGCTCATAACGCCTGAGACATCTGAGGAGCGCATACGTTTTATCGACGAGCATACCGACGGCTTCATCTATATGGTGTCATCTGCCGCTACCACGGGTGCCCAGCAGTCTTTTGACGAGGCTAAGCAGGAGTATTTCCACCGCATCAACGGCATGAACCTGCGCAATCCCCGTATGATAGGCTTCGGTATCAGCAACAAGCAGACGCTGGAGTCAAGTCAGCAAAACGCGGCGGGTGCTATCATCGGTTCTAAGTTCGTACAGCTGCTCAGCGAGGCTGAGGGCGATGCCGACAAGGCTATGGACAGGCTGTATGATGCCCTTAGCAAGTAATTCACACAAACACAAACCCTAAAAGACAACAAAAGAAAATGAGTAAATATACTGTTGACAATAACGGCTTCTATGGCATCTACGGCGGAGCTTACATACCAGAGATACTCTACAAGACCGTAGAAGACCTGAAGAATGCCTACGAACCAATAATAGAAAGCGAGGAATTCAAGAAAGAATATCACGCCCTGCTGAAGGATTATGTCGGCAGACCCTCCCCACTCTACCTTGCCAAGCGCATGAGCGAGAAATACGGCTGCCAGCTCTACCTGAAGCGTGAAGACCTCAACCACACGGGTGCTCATAAGATAAACAACGCCCTGGGACAGATTCTGCTCGCCCGCAAGATGGGCAAAACCCGCATAATAGCTGAGACGGGAGCAGGACAGCACGGCGTGGCTACGGCTACGGCTTGTGCGCTGATGAATATGCCTTGTACGGTGTATATGGGTGCTCTCGACGTGAAGCGTCAGCACGTCAATGTTGAGCGAATGAAGATGCTCGGTGCTACGGTTCACCCTGTGGAGAGTGGCAACCAGACCCTGAAGGATGCCACCAACGAGGCCATCCGCGACTGGTGCTGCCATCCTGCCGACACCTTTTATATAATAGGTTCTACGGTAGGTCCTCACCCTTACCCCGAGATGGTGGCACGACTGCAGAGCGTCATCTCTGAGGAGATAAAGTGGCAGTTGAAGGAGAAGACTGGACGTGACTACCCCGACTATCTCATGGCTTGCGTGGGTGGTGGCTCTAATGCCGCTGGCACTATATACCACTATCTCGACGACGAGCGAGTGAAGATAATCCTTGCCGAGGCTGGCGGACTGGGAGTGGATACCGACAAGACGGCTGCCTCTATGCAGGTGGGCACTACGGGCATACTGCACGGCTCGCGCATCAAACTGATGCAGACTGAGGACGGACAGATAATAGAGCCCTACTCTATCTCGGCTGGTCTGGACTATCCTGGCACAGGACCGCTCCACTGCAACCTCTACGAGACTGGTCGTGCCGAGGTGTTGCCTGCCAACGACGACGAGGCTCTGCGTGCTGCCTTCGAACTGACTCGCATGGAGGGCATCATCCCAGCCTTAGAGTCTGCCCACATCCTGGCTCTGCTGCCTAAACTCTCTGGGCAGTTTAAGAAGGACGATGTGGTGGTGCTCACCGTCTCTGGTCGTGGCGACAAGGATATCGACACCTACCTCAAGGCTAACATTCAATTATAACAACACACTAACACAACAACAAAAATGAAGTACAGATATAACACAGTTTCAAAGAAGATACTCGGCGACCTCAACACGCCAGTATCGGCATATATGAAGATTAGGGATGACTATCCTATGTCGGCTCTCATGGAGTGTAGCGACTATCACGGTGGCGAAAACTCACGCAGTTTCATCGGTGTGCACCCCATTGCCAGCGTCTCTATCGAGCACGGCAAGGGCGTATGCCAGTTTCCTGACGGAGCGCGTCTGGAGCACGACATAACCCCTGAATACGGTTCGGCACAACTCATCAACGACTTCCTTGCCCAGTTTGACATCACTGGCGACAATAAAGACTGCTGCGGACTCTTCGGCTACACCTCGTTCAATGCTGTGCGCTATTTCGAGAACATCAGCGTGAAGGACGAGACACAAAAGGAGAACGATGCCCCTGACCTCTTCTATATACTATATAAAGATGTGGTGGTGTTCGACCATTTCCGCAACGAGATGCTCATCATCGAACTCATAGCCGACGGCGAGCAGGAAGACCTCGACGTGCTGGAGAAGGACATCAACAACCGCATGATTCGTGTCTATGACTTCCACTCTGTGGGCGAATGCAGTTCTACGCTGACTGACGAGGAGCATAAGGCTAACATCCGCAAGGGCATCAAGCACTGCCTTAGGGGCGATGTGTTCCAGATAGTATTGTCAAGGCGCTTTATACAAAAGTATGAGGGCGACGACTTCAAGCTCTATCGCGCTCTGCGTTCAATCAACCCAAGTCCTTACCTGTTCTACTTCGACTTCGGCGGTTTCCGCATCTTCGGCTCTTCGCCTGAGACCCACTGCCGCATAGAGAAGAGAGGCGATGAATATCATGCCTACATCGACCCTATCGCTGGTACCACCAAGCGCACTGGCGATGCCGAGCAGGACCGCAAGAATGCTGAGTATCTGCGTAACGACCCTAAGGAGAATGCCGAACATGTGATGCTGGTTGACCTGGCTCGCAACGACCTCTCGCGCAACTGCCACGATGTGCATGTGGATTTCTACAAGGACATGCAGTTCTACTCTCATGTCATCCACCTCGTGAGTCGTGTCAGCGGCACGCTCGACCAGGGTGCCGACCCTATCAAGGCATTCATCGACACCTTCCCTGCAGGCACCCTCTCTGGTGCTCCTAAGGTGAGGGCTATGCAACTGATTTCCGAGTACGAGCCCCATAACCGTGGTGCCTATGGCGGCTGCATCGGTTTCATAGGCTTCGACCGTTCGCTCAATCAGGCTATCACCATCCGTACCTTCGTAAGCCGTAACGGCGAACTGTGGTTCCAGGCTGGTGGCGGCATAGTGGCTAAGAGCAACGAGGAATATGAGTTGCAGGAGGTAAACAACAAGCTCGGCGCTCTGCGCAAGGCTATAGTAATGGCTGAAAAACTGTAATATAAATAATGTACACGCGTTATGAAAATCGTTATAATAGACAATTACGACTCCTTCACATATAACCTCAGCCATCTGGTCAAGGAACTGGGTGCCGAGGTGACGGTGGTGCGCAACGACCAGTTTGCGCTCCCTGAGCTGGAGGCTTACGATAAGATTATCCTCTCGCCTGGTCCTGGCATACCGAGTGAGGCAGGACTGTTGCTCGATGTCATCAAGACCTATGCAGGCAAGAAGCCCATCCTGGGTGTCTGCCTCGGCCATCAGGCTATCGGCGAATGTTTCGGTGCTCAACTCACCAACCTCTCTGAGGTCTTCCACGGTGTAGCCACTGAGGGCACTCAGTTTGGCAACGACCCCATCTTTGCTGGTCTGCCCCAGCGCATCACTATGGGTCGCTACCACTCTTGGGTGGTGAGCAAGGACGGCCTGCCCTCTTGCCTCGAGATAACTGCCGAGAGCGACGAGGGTCAGATCATGGCTCTCCGCCACAGGGAGTATGACATTCACGGCATACAGTTCCACCCCGAGAGTGTGCTCACTCCTGAAGGACGAAAGATTATCGAGAACTTTATCGCCCTTTGAACTGTTGCGAGTCCCGTCCAGTATACCGTTATATCATAACGGTTTAAACAAAAAAAAATAACTAACAAAAAATAATAACTATGAGATCAAGAACAGCAGAATGGTTTGAAACTAAAGTAAAATACGACAAGATGATGGAGGACGGCTCCCAGAAGAAGGTGCCCGAGCTCTACGTTGTCGATGCCCTCTCATTCACCGAGGCTGAGGAGGCTATCACCGAGGAGGCAAGCCACTACTCCACTGGCGAGTTTGATGTTACTGACATCAAGAAGGCACCTTACGGCGAGATATTCTTCTCTGACAACCCTGCCGACGACAAGTGGTACAGGGCTAAGGTGCAGTTTATCATCCTCGATGAGAAGACTGGCAAGGAGAAACTCTCTGGCGTCAACTATCTGGTGCAGAGCAACACCCTGCAGAATGCCGTCAAGAACATTGAAGAGGTGATGAACACTGGTATGCAGGACTGGAAAATCTTTTCCATTACTGAAACTTCTATTTTAGACGTTTATGAGCATCAAATCAAATCTACAGAAAGTAAGGAACAACCTGCTCAGTAACGTAGAACTCGTTGCCGTCAGCAAGTACCACACCATCGACGACGTTCGCGAGGCTTACGAGGCTGGACAGCGCGTTTTTGGTGAGAGTCGTGAGCAGGAACTGCGCCTCAAGTACGATGCCCTGCCTAAGGACATCGAGTGGCACTTTATTGGTCACATGCAGACCAATAAGGTGAAATACATCGCCCCGTATATCTCTATGATTGAGACAGTTGACTCCATTAAGTTAATGAAAGAGATTGAGAAGCAGGCGACTAAGAACTCTCGCACTATCGACGTGCTCCTTGAGCTCCATCTGGCTCAGGAGGAGTCTAAGAGCGGCATGTTGCCCGACGACTGTCTCGCCATGTTCGACGAGGGCGAGTGGCGTGAGCTTTCCCATGTGCGCATCTGCGGTATCATGATGATGGCGAGCAACACCGACGACGAGGCTCAGATACGCTCTGAATTCCTAAAGGCTAAAGAACTTTTCGACCTCATCCGCCAGCGTTACTTTGCTGACAGCGAGGCATTCCGCATACGTTCCTACGGCATGAGTGGCGACTACCTCATAGCTCAGGAGTGCGGCTCTAACCATGTAAGAGTAGGCAGCAGCATATTCAGTGCAGACAATTAGGTCCATAATACGCTTTGTGTTGGGAGCCGTAGTGTTGCTGTGGCTCCTCACCTTCATGCTGCCTCGCATGCCAGCAGTACAGACCTTCCTTGGCGAGAAGGTAAGTACCCTGCTGGCTGAGACCTTAGGCACTAATGTGAGCGTAGGGCGTATAGACCTGCAACTGCCGTCGCGCATCATCGTCGATGAACTGCAGGTGGCTGACCAACAAGGCAGAGACATGCTTCGCGTGGGTCGTGTTGCGGTTTCTGTTGACATTCTGCCACTCCTCGACGGCAAGATTCGTCTGTCCTCAGCACAGCTCTTTGGCTTGAGGGCTCATATCACCCAGCGCGATGCCCAATCGCCCCTCAACTGTCAGTTTGTTATTGACTCTTTGCAGAGCAAAGACACCCTCAGCCACACCCCTCTCGACCTGCATATTACATCATTCATCATACGCCATGGAGAGGTGACCTACGACAGGTTTGACATGCCACCGTCTCACGGTTTCTCACCTTATCATGTGAATCTATCCGAACTATCAACCAACATCAAACTCAACCGCCTTACCGACGACTCACTCCATGTTGACGTCAAGCGAATGAGTTTTGTGGCAGGCAAGGGCACCAGCACCTTCCATGTCAAGAACCTGGCATTAGGACTGTCAGCCACCAAGGGCAGGCTTCAGCTGCGCGATTTCCAACTGCTGCTGCCCCACTCTGAGTTGCGCTCGCCACAGTCCTCCCTACTCTACACTCAGGGCAGCGGCTCCAAACTCCTCACCACCATCTACGACCTCAACCTCACGGGCAGGGTCACACCCTCTGACTTTGCCTGGTTCTATCCCAGGAAGATAGCCTTCAACTCGCCCCTCACCCTCGACCTTTCAGCCAAGGGAACAGAGCGCCAGGGCAAGGCTGCAGTCAATATCAGCACTGGACATAACGATATTTCGCTTAATGCTGATGCCACACTCTATGACATTCTCAACAATCCTCACGCTGACATCCATATCCACAACCTCCGCGCATCAGAGAGCACTTTAGCGGCACTGCGCGACAACGGACTCCCCATTCCTGCCCAGGTGATGCGCCTTGGCAGCATCGATGCCGATGCCGATGTGCATCTGCTCAACTCCAGCCACATCAGCGGCAAGGCTGACATAAGAACATCTAAGGCAGGGCAGCTCAGCGTAACGGGCGACTATAACAACAGGGCTCTCACGGCACATGTTGTCACCCCTCATCTTGACCTTGCCCAGATTACGGCACAGCAGAATATCGGCACACTCAGCTGCGACCTCAACGTAAAGACCAGCGACATTGGCAACATACGTCATAACACCATGCTCAAGGGCACCGTCAAGGAGTTTACCTATAACCATTACACCTATCGCGACGTCTTCATTGACGGCAGGCTCACTGGCAACATCGTCTCTGGCACACTCAACGTCAACGACCCCAACGCCCGCATACAGGCTAAGGGCACAGCCAACATAGCAACCACCAATATTATCAATGCAGACATCGACGTGCGCAATTTCTCGCCTAAGCAACTGCACCTTACCAACATCTTTGGCGACACCCCCATCAATGCCCACCTCAGCGTCACACCTTCAACCGTTGACCTCACCTCCAACATCGCCGACATGTCGCTCAAGGGCAACATCAATGTCACCACCCTGCCACAGAGCTTCATCAATATCATAGCCTCGCGGCTGCCCTCTGTGCCTGGACTGCCTAAGACACAACCCACCACTGACAATTTCGTCATCAGCACACGCATCAAGGATCTCACCTTCCTCAAGTCGCTCGCCTCCATGCCCCTTGAGTTTAACGATGAGATAACCATCGACGGCTATCTCAATGCCCCCAGCAACTCTGCTGACCTCAACATCTTCACTCCTTCCATCGATGTTGGAGGCCATCAGCTGCACAACGCCACAATACATTTCTTCACACCCGACAACACGCTCCACACCGACCTCGTTTCCGTATATATGAAGGATGGCATACCCATGAGTCTGGGGCTCAACCTCATAGGTCGCGACAACGAGCTCACTTCCACCTTTGCGTGGGATAACAAGCGCGAGCGCATCTTCAGGGGCAAGATAACCGCCGACACCCGTTTCTATAATACCCCCAAGGGCAAAACAGCCCTCAGCATAGCCATGACCCCGTCTAACTTTGAGGTGGGCGACAGCCTCTGGACCATACAGTCCAAGGAGATACGTTATGAAGACGGCATTGTCAATGTCAGCCATTTCTATGTGGGCAACGATGTGCAGCACGTTTCGCTCAACGGCACCGTGTCGCCCAATCCAGCTGACTCCCTCGTAGCCGAACTCAGCAATGCCAACATCAGCTATATACTCAACTTGGTCAATTTCCATTCCGTAGAGTTCGACGGCAGGGTGTCAGGGCGCATAGTGGCAAGCGCCATACTCGGCAATATGGTGGCAAATGCCCACCTCTACGTGCGCCGATTCCTATTTGAGCAGGGCAACCTCGGCAATATGACCCTCGATGCCTCTTACACCAAGGAGAGCGGCAAGATACTCATCGACGGCATCTGCGACGACCGCGAGGCTTATGCCCAGACCCTGCTCAACGGCTATGTCATACCATCGCCAGGCGAGATATTCCTCGACATACGCGCTCAAGACTCGCGCCTCGAATTTATGGAGTCCTTCTGCGGCTCGTTCATGGGCGACACCAACCTCCGCGGCACAGGCAATGTGCTACTCTTCGGTCCGTTCAGCAACATCAACCTTCAGGGCAAACTCTATGCCTCAGGTTCCTTCACACTCAAGCCCACCAACTGCCGCTACACACTGCCAGGCGACAGCATTACCTTCATTCCTGACGACATACAGTTCCACGACCTCACGCTCTACGACCCCTCAGGCAACAGCGCCACGCTCACAGGTGCCATACACCACCGTCACCTCACCCAGATGTCCTATGACCTATGGGCAAGCACATCGCGCTTCCTTGCCTACGACATACCAACACTGCGCGACGAAGAGACCTTCTGCGGTAGAGCCACCATCAACGGCGACATAAGCATACACGGCAAGGGCAACGAACTCATGATAACAGCCGATGCACTGCCACTCGCAGGCACATACCTCACCTATAATGCCTCATCACCCGATGCCATACGCTCAGGCGACATCATAACATGGCGCAGCGCTCACCGCGACAGTCTGCTCACCCATGACGACACCACCGACGACAAGCACTCCATCTCGCTGCTCGATGCAGGCAACGACCGCACCAACATACGCTTCGACTTCAACATACATGCCAACCCCGATGCCCGCCTGCATCTTATCATGGACCAGACCACGGGCGACTTTGTCGATCTCTTCGGCAACGGCGACCTTCAGGTCAAGTATTACAACAAAGGTTCGCTCGACATCTTCGGCAACTACACCGTCAGCAACGGTAAGTATAAGATGACCATACAGAATCTGCTGCGTCGCGACTTCACCTTCCAGCAGGGAGGCACCATAACCTTCGGTGGCGACCCTTACGATGCCCTACTCAATATGAAGGCTGTCTATGCCCTCAACAGCGTGCCACTCGCTGACCTCAACATCGGCAGTGCCTTTACAGCCAACAATGTGCCAGTCAACTGCATCATGAACATCTCAGGCACACCAGGCAAGCCCTCCGTCACCTTCGACCTCAACCTGCCGTCGCTCTCCACCGATGCCCGCCAGATGGTCAATGCCATCATCAATTCACAAGAGGAGATGAACCAGCAGGTGCTCTATCTGCTCGCCATCGGACGCTTCTATGCCCCCAGCAACGCCACCGCAGGCAACAGCAGTGCCGACGAGCGCAACATCGGTCAGGGCACCCTCGCCGTGCAGAGTTTCCTCAGCGGCACACTCTCCCAGCAGTTCAACAACGTCATGAGCAACGTTATGGGCAACATACTCGGAGCAGGCAATAGCCTCTCCTTCGGTGCCAACATCGCGCCAGGCAACGAGGGCTTCAGCAATGCCGAGTACGAAGGACTGCTCAGCGGCAGACTCTTCAACAACCGCCTCATCTTCAACGGACAATTCGGCTATCGTGACAACATCAACAAAAACTCCCACAGCTTCATAGGCGACTTCTCCGTGCAGTATATGCTAACCAAAAACGGCGTCATATCCCTCAAAGTCTATAACCAAAGTAACGACCGTTACTTCACACGCAATGCCCTCAACACACAGGGCATCGGCATTGTCATACAAAAAGAGTTTGGCAAATAAGGAAAGTAATGAAAAAAGCACCACAAGCTATCTTGCAGTGCTTTTTTGTTGACTCTTCATATTTTTATAAATCACTTCGTGATGCGGAACCAGTCAACATCGACCCAGCCGCGGACTTTCTTGCCTGCCTTCTCGGCAGCGAGGATGCCCACCTTGGCGCCTACCCATTTGCCCTGACGCATGGTGAAGACATCGCCGCAGTCGTGGAACTTCTTGCCGTCCTCGGAGTAAGCGAACTGCACGTGTGCCTCATGCTTGTTGGTGCCGTCAGAGTTTTTGCCTCCTATATACTTGACGCTGAGGCGCAGATACATCTGACGGTGGAGGGCTGGCTGATAGTCAACCTTATCGGCTGCGGAAGGCTTGAAGGTCTTGAGCACCTTGACGTCCTCTGCTCCGCCCTTGTCGGCTTTCTTGCAGGTTATCTGCTGGAGCTGGAACTCATCGCCCACCCTGCGCAGCACGAGGGCTGAATAGTCCATGCCGAAGACGGTGATGCCGCCATACTGGTCTTCGTCCTTGGCTGTCACCTCAACCTTGGCGGTGGCGGTGAAGTTGTCGGCTGGGGTCTTCTGCAGGAGCAGGTTGCCTGCCTCCCACATATTCTTATAGTCGGCTGACTGACGATGGCAGAACACACGATAGTATCCGTAAGGGGTTGGCATGCCGTAGGTCTGGTCGTAGTTGGCGTTCCACTGCCACTGCTTGCCGAGGGTGGTAGTGTTGAACTCGTCGCTCTCTACTGGATTAACGGGAACGTTAACGGGAACGTTAACTTTTGGCTTCTTGTAGGTAAGCACTGGCTGTCCGCAGTATTTCTCGAGTTTGCCGTAAGCCTTGACCTTGCCTACTTTCTCACCCATGGTAGGCCAGCCATCAACCCACTTGACGGGTTCGAGCCACACCACGCGACCATAAGCCTCTTTGTCCTGGAAATGGAGGAACCAGTCTTCGCCGCTCTTGAGGTGCACCCAACCGCCCTGGTGAGGACCGTTGATGTTGGTGTCGCCCTGAGCGAGGACGGTTTTGCTCTCGTAAGGTCCGAAAGGTGAACGGCTGCGCATAGCGAGCTGATGACCTATGGGCACTCCGCCAGCAGGGTTCATAATCCAGTACCAGCCGTCGCGCTTATA
This sequence comes from Prevotellaceae bacterium UBA2738, assembly GCA_002353585.1. Lineage (GTDB taxonomy): Bacteria > Bacteroidota > Bacteroidia > Bacteroidales > Bacteroidaceae > Prevotella. Next base: position 15,515 of record DEJW01000020.1, read on the forward strand.
GAACTTAGGTCCCTCGGAGGTGCGGTCGTTGGTGCCGTTGCCATCAAACACGATGACAGGGTCGCTGATAGCCTGCATGCCGTCGGGGGTCATCTCGCGCACGGTGAGCACGGAGTTGAACTGGCAACGGCTGTTAGCCCAACCGTTGACAAGGTAGCAGCGACCGTCCTCATCCCATAGCGGACAGGTGTCTATCATACCCTTGCCAGAGATGATGCACTTAGGTTCGGTCCACTCGCCCTCAGGGTCTTTAGCCGTGGTGACAAACACACCGAGGTCGGGGTCGCCCCAATAGATGTAATAAAGCTGGTTGTTCTGGTTATAGCGTATGCTTGGTGCCCATACGCCGTTGCCGTGCTGTGGCACGTTATAGCGGTCGTAAGGCGGCAGTGCCTTGATGGCGTGGTTGACTATCTGCCAGTTGACGAGGTCTTTGGAATGCAGTATAGGCAGACCAGGCACATGGGAGAAAGAGGAAGCGGTTAGGTAGAAGTCCTCGCCGCTGGCGCCGACGCACACATCGGGGTCGGAGTAGTCGGCATTGATTACGGGATTGGTGAATGTGCCGTCGCCATTATCGGGTGACCACACCTGCGACTTGTAGCCGCTTTGCGCCATCGCAGCCACTGACAGGGCGAGCGAGGCAAGGAGTAAGAAGGATTTTTTCATTGTTGTTGTTATGATTAATGTTACGAATTAACGGGCGTGAGAATCGTTATGATATAACGATAAACAGAACCAGAGAACACTGCGGGAATCGTTATGATATAACGATAAACAGAACTAACTGTGAACTGTAAGTTCGTACTTGTCGCGTTCTTTATTATATAATACCGACATGGTGCCACGATTGCCCTGGGCTGTGAGGGCGAGGGCTACATGCCCCATGGTGCGGCGGAGGTTGATCTCGATGCAGGGGTTGAGGAGGCTTCGCTCACACACCATCATATCGACACCGAGGGGACCAGAGTATATGCCTTTGAGGCGCGGGGCGAGGAACTGCTTGATGAGCAGAGAGACCTGGCGCAGGAGCTCGATATCAACATGCTCAGCAAGGATGACAAGTTTTTCCTCTTCGGGCAGGAGGAGGTTGCCCTTGTAGGCACCGTTGACGGTGGTGAAGAGCGATAGTCCGCGATACTCCACCCTACCCTCAGGTGTTGCCTCGTATTCAAGGGCGAAGTCCATGACCCTTTGGCATTCAGCCTCGGCGATGATAGAGCCCTGCTTGGCTATGGTGCTGTCGATGAACTGTGCACTGTGAACCGTAAACCGCTTGACCCCTCTGCCGCTGGAGCTCCACGGTGCCTTGATGATGGTGCTGCCATGCTCATGGGCAAACTGCTCCACCTCGTCACGAGTGTGGCACACGGCGGAGGTGCCGATGGTGCCTGGGAGGGTTCTGAGACGGCTGAGCATCTCGACTGCCAGACTGCGGTTGGAGAGTCGGCGAATCTCACGGAGTTGCTCGTCAGAGGGCATCCTGTCTCGCGGCACTCCTCTCTTGAGTAGTTCAGCCACCACGGCGGCATCCCATCCCCACACGCTGGGCTCCTCACTTGCGCCCCAGAGGGAAGGCAGGTGACTGAGGTCCTGACGCAAGCGGCGCGCCGCCTTAGGAGGGGTGAAACCCGCTCCTGCATCAAGGGCAAGGACTATGTCGTGCTCGGGGTTGAAGATACTCATAGCTGACTCTCTACATCCCCCTTAAAGGGGGACTTTTGGAAAATTACTATTAGAAGAGCGAAAGTTGGATGGGAGCATCCCCCTTGGAGGAAGATTCAACGGGAACGGGAACGGGTTCCGAGCTCTGCTCGCCTGAGCCCTGCTCCGTTTCGTTCGAGCCAATCATCTCCAGGAACTCATCCTCAGAGACGATGCGGATGCCGAGTTTCTCAGCCTTCTGCAGTTTGGCTGGTCCCATATTGTCGCCAGCGAGGATGAAGGAGGTTTTGGCGCTGATAGAGCCGATGTTCTTGCCTCCATGCTGCTCGATGAGGAGTTTGTATTCGTCGCGGCTGTGATGGGAGAAGACACCGCTGATGACGATGGACATGCCCTCAAGTTCGGTGCCGAGCGACTGCTGCTGAGCCTCGCTGAGCGACATCTGAAGTCCGTAGGATATGAGGCGGTCGATAATCTGGCTGTTCTTCTCGTTGCGGAAGTATTCCACCACATTGACGGCGATTATCTCGCCCACTCCATCGACCTCCATAAGTTGCTCGACGGAAGCATGGCGCAGTGCGTCGATATTCTTGAAATGACGCGCGAGGAGCTTTGCAGTGGTCTCGCCCACCATACGAATGCCGAGGGCAAAGACCACACGCTCAAAGGGCACCTGCTTAGATGCCTCGATAGCCTCAACAGCCTTGCGAGCAGACTTCTCTCTATTACCCTCGTAGTTGAGCTGCGGAGCGGTGAGGGTGTAGAGGTCGGCAATGTTCTCTATGAGTCCGCGCTCATAGAAAGCGTCAACGGTTTCAGGACCGAGGGAGTCGATGTTCATGGCACGACGAGCGATGAAATGTTCTATGCGGCCCTTGATTTGCGGAGGACAGCCAGTATCGTTGGGACAGTAATGGGCTGCCTCGCCCTCGATGCGGCGCAACTCAGCCCCACACTCAGGACAATGGGTGATAAACTGCACAGGCTTTGCCCCTGGCTCTCGACGGCTCTCATCGACACCCACTATCTTAGGAATAATCTCGCCCCCCTTCTCCACATAGACATAGTCGCCCTCATGAAGATTGAAGGAACGGATGAAGTCTTCGTTGTTGAGAGTGGCACGGCGCACCTTGGTGCCAGCCAACTGCACCGTCTCCATATTAGCCACAGGGGTTATGGCACCCGTGCGGCCCACCTGATAGGTGACCTCGAGCAACTTGGTGCATACGCGCTCAGCCTTGTATTTATAGGCTATAGCCCAGCGCGGACTCTTAGCCGTCATGCCCAGCGAACGCTGCTGGCGGGTGGAGTTGACCTTGAGCACTATGCCGTCAGTGGCAACGGGCAGGTTCTTGCGCTCGGCGTCCCAATAGTTGATGAAGTCGTAAATCTCTTGCAGGGTCTTGACCTTACGCATGCCCTCAGAAATCTTGAAGCCCCACGAGCGCGCCGTCTCGAGAGCCTCAAAATGACCCTCGGCATGCACCTGGTCGCCAAGAAGATAATAGAGGTAGGCATCAAGTCCACGCTCAGCCACCACACGAGAGTCCTGACTCTTGAGTGTGCCAGAGGCAGCATTGCGGGGATTGGCAAAGGGCTGTTCGCCAATGTCTTCACGTTCCTCGTTAAGACGGTTGAAGGACTGCCAAGGCATGAGAATCTCGCCACGAATCTCGAAGGAATCGGGATAGCCCAAGCCAGGCTGGAGCACAAGCGGAATGGTGGGAATGCGCCTTACGTTGGTGGTGACATCGTCGCCATGAGTGCCGTCGCCACGAGTGACAGCCCTAACGAGGCGTCCCTGCTCGTATGTAAGCGAGATGGACAGACCGTCGTACTTCATCTCACAACAAATCTCGAAGTCTTCGCCCTCAAGACCGCGCTTCACCTGATTATACCACTCCTCTATATCCTGCTCGTTGTAGGTGTTGGCAAGAGAGAGCATAGGATAGCGATGGGTGACCTGACGGAACTCCTTAGTGATATCGCTACCCACACGCACGGAGGGAGAGTTGGCATCGTAAAGCTCAGGATGACGAGCCTCAAGGTCTTGAAGCTCGTGCATAAGGAAATCAAATTCCTGATCGGAGATAACAGGCTTATTGAGCACATAATACCTGTGATTATGCTCGTGGAGTTGCTGTCGCAACTGTAATATTCTTTCGGTTTCAGTCATAACTGAGGCAAAGTTACAAAAAAAGTGTAATATAACAAGGCAAGGATGGTGCGTTTTTAAATTTATGAGGGGGAAAGAATGAATTATGAACTATTTTTATTACCTTTGCAACAAAATTACACCATAATGAGAATAGACATCATTACAGTGCTGCCTGAAATGCTCACAGGCTTTGTGAACGAGTCGATACTGGCACGGGCGCAGAAAAAGGGGCTGGCAGAGATATATGTGCACAACCTGAGGGACTATACGGCAGACAAATGGAAGCGCGTGGACGACTACCCCTATGGCGGGGCGGCAGGAATGCTGATACAATGTCAGCCGCTGGATGCATGCATCTCGGCACTGAAGGCTGAGAGAGACTATGACGAGATAATATTTACGGCACCAGACGGCGAGACCTTCAACCAGGGAATAGCCAACGAGCTGTCGCTGAAGGAGAACCTCATAATAATATGCGGACACTACAAAGGCATAGACTACCGCATAAGGGAACACCTGGTGACGAGGGAGATAAGCATAGGCGACTACGTGCTGACGGGCGGCGAACTGGCAGCAGCGGTGATGGCAGACAGTATAGTGAGGGTGATACCAGGAGTGATAGGCGACGTGGAGAGTGCCCTGTCAGACTCATTCCAAGACAACCTGCTGGAGCCCCCAGTATATACCCGACCTGCACAATACCACCCCATAAGCAACCCTGAGGAAACATGGGGCATACCCGAGGTGCTGCTCTCTGGCCATGAGGCTAAGATAAAGGAATGGGAAATGGAGCAGTCGCTGAAGAGAACACAAGAGAGGAGACCGGACCTGCTGTGATACTGAAGAATATTTCCATATTGAATTACAAGAACATCAGTGAGGCGAAGCTGGACTTCTCGAAGAAATTCAACTGCTTCATTGGTAACAACGGCGAGGGTAAGACCAACCTGCTTGACGCTGTGTATTACCTGTCGTTCTGCCACTCTATGTTCTCGAATGTGGACTCGCTGCTGATGAAACACGACACCGATTTCTTCATGATACAGGGAGAGTATCTGCATGACGACGGCGAGACCATGGAGGAGATATTTGCCAGTATGAAAAGGGGCTCGAAGAAGCAGTTTAAGCGCAATAAGAAAAACTATAAGCGACTGTCGGAACATATTGGTATTGTGCCACTTATCATCGTGTCGCCTGATGACGCAGCACTGATTTCAGGTGGTAGTGAAGAGCGCAGAAAACTGCTCGACATAGTAATCTCGCAATATGACAACAGCTACATCAACGCGCTCAACAGATATAACAAAGCTCTGCAACAACGTAACGCCCTGCTGAAGATGGAAGACCAGGAGCCCGACCCCACTCTGATGGATCTGTGGGAGGAGGAAATGGCAAGGGAAGGCGAATATATCTATGAGCAACGAAACAAATTCGTGGAGCAGTTCATACCCGTATTCAACCGTGTGTATCAAAGCATAAGCGGAAACAAAGAGGAGGTGACGCTGAGATACATATCACACTGCCAGAGAGGTCCGCTGCTGGACGTGATAAGGCGCGACAGAATGAAAGACCGCGCCGTAGGCTACTCGCTGCACGGCATACACCGCGACGACCTGGAGATGATGATAGACGGCTACCCCATGAAGCGCGAAGGCAGTCAGGGACAGAACAAGACATACGTCATATCACTGAAACTGGCACAGTTTGACTTCCTGAGCAAAACGACCAACGCCACTACCCCACTGCTGCTGCTCGACGACATATTCGACAAACTCGATGCCCTGAGAGTGAAGAGCATTGTGGAACTGGTATCGAGCGACACCTACGGTCAGATATTCATTACCGACACCAACCGCGACCACCTGGACCAGATACTCTCACACTCTGACGCGGAATATAAAATATTCCATGTGGAGGGAGGGGAGTTTAATTGATAATTGATAATTGACAATTGACAATTGTTTAAGCAACATCCCATAGATATCGGAACCGTGATGCGAAGCGTGCTGCGCAATCAAGGATTAGAGACACCACTATTGCAGAGGCGTCTGGTGAATGCGTGGGATGAGGTGATAAGAGAAATATACAACCAGGAACTGGCTGAATACATCATAGAAAACACAGAACAGAAAGACATACGCAACCAGACACTGTGGGTGAAGATTGCATCACCTGCCATAAGAGCTGACCTGCAAATGAAAAGTTCCGACCTTGCTGCCACATTGAACAACAAAGTCGGAACTCAGGTTATTACTAATATCCGTTTATATTAAGGGAGACCGTTATGGTATAACGGTAAACGGAACTAATCGTTTATAGAGTAATTATTTACCGAACCTCTTCTTACGAAGTTCGTCGCGCTGGCGCTGCAACTCCTGCTGTTGCTGTTGCATAGCCTGCAGACGAGCGGCAAAGCCTGACATCTTCTTAGGATTCTTCTTGTTCTCGGCGCGCTTAGCCTCGAGAATGGCAAGGAGTTTCTCGTCGTTGGTAGTCTTGCGGAGCACCCACATGATGAGGGCTGAGAAGAAGAGAGAAACGAAATAGTAGAAGTTAAGACCTGAAGAATAGTCATTGAACATGAAGAAGAACATCAGCGGCATGAGCATCATCATCCAGCGCATCATCTTCATCTGTTCAGCCTGAGCACCCATCATCTGGTCCTTCTGCTGCTGCATGGTGAACCAAGAGTAAAGCAGGTTGGCACCGCAGAAGAGGATACAGGTGAGAGAGATATGGTCGCCGATGAGCCACAGGTTATCCTGCCATGAGATGATAGGATCGTAGGTGGAGAGGTCGTCAATCCAAAGGAATGACTGACGGCGCAGCTGTATGGCATTAGGCACGAAGTTGAACATGGCAATCCAGATAGGCATCTGGATGAGCATAGGCAGACAGCCGCTGAGCGGACTGACACCATACTCGGCATAGAGCTGCATCTGAGCCTGCTGTTTCTGCAGGGCATCCTCTGGTTTGTCAAGATGCTTGGTAGCCTCCTCGAGTTTAGGACGGAGAACACGCATCTTAGCCGAAGACATGTAGCTCTTCTTAACCATAGGATATGTGATAGCCTTGAGCAACAGGGTGATAAGTATCAGGATGATGCCCATAGGAATAGCCATAGAGCGGAGGAAGTCGAATACATAAAGCGTGAACCAACGGTTGATGTAACGGAACAAAGGCCAGCCGAGATATACTAAACGCTCCAACTGCAGATCCTTACCGAAAGTGCTCTCCTCTTCTACGCTCTGCAACAGACGGAAGTCGTTAGGCACAAAATAGAACTCCAATTCGGTAGGTGTGGCACCCTTAGGGTCGAAGTCGGTCTTGAGTTTTGCCTCATACTGCTTGAGGTAGCCAGTGCCCTTTTCCTGAGGGATGGAAGTCAGCTTGACATCTGTGCCGAAGCCTGTCTTAGCTATCATCACGGCAGAGAAGAACTGATTCTTGAATGCTACCCAGTCGATAGGCTCATCAACCGTCTCATCCTTCTTCTCGCTGGTCTCGTTGAGGTAATCCGTGCCACTCTCGTTGAAGTGGTAAGTGAGGGTGCTGTAGCGATTCTCGAAGGTGAAGCCCTTCTCCTGCTGCTTACAGAGATCCTGCCAGTTGATGTCTATGGTAGAGGCATTAGGCGAAAAGAGTCCAGCCATGCCATTGGCAACAATAGAACAAGCGAGTTTGTAGTCCTTACTCAGAGCATACTTTATTACGATGCTCTTGCCGTCGCCAGCATCAGCTGTGAATGTGACAGTGTTGGCTGTTACGTCAGAAGGAGTAAAGGTAAGGTCCTCGGTAGAGATATTCTGTTCCTTGGCAACGAAGGTGAAGTTGAGCTTCTGGGTAGCCTTGTCGAAAAGGGTCACATCCTTATTGCCATCGTTATCCTCAAAGCCCTTGATGACTGCCTTCTGCACTGTGGCACCTCTGGACGACAGGGTCAGTTCGAGCTTATCGTTCTTCAAAACGATATTCTGCCCTGCACCAGTCATAGCATTATGAAACAGAGCCGTAGAATCCTCGGTAGCCTTTCGGGCTGCCTCTGCCTTCTTCTGTATCTCAGCTATCTTCTGTTGCTCTTCAGCCTTTTTCCTTACCACATTTTCTATTGAATCCTTTACACGCTGTGCCTCCATCTCTTCCTCAGAAGGCTGGTTGAACCATGTAAAGCCAAATAGTACTATTGCAATGAGTACAAATCCTGTAATGGTGTTCTTATCCAAAATAATATCTGTTTATTTTAATTAGTAAGCAATTTTGAGTTGCAAAGTTACAAAAAATTATTCAAAAAGCACAATTCTTATTTCATAATTCTTAAATCTTAATTCTTTTTTGTAACTTTGCGTGGAGAAATTTCAACCATAGCACTTTTTACATATAACATTCCCTATGCGCAATATAATACTTTTCTGGTGCTTTCTGTGTGTTAGTTTTTCTACGCTGAGTTATGCTCAGAGCACACTCTTTATGCCCCTGAAATATGACTCAAGAGTAACGAAACAGATGTTTCAGTTGGATGGAGACACCACATCGCTGAGCGACAGGGTGCTCATGAAAACATATCTTAAACACCCTGAAGCGGTGACAAATCTGAAAGACAACAAGAATGTCGAGAAGATGAGGGAGGACGAAAACCTTACGCCTATAATAAATGGTCCTGCAACGATACCTGCCATGGTCAACGTTCCAGAACCTGACGACAAGGTGGAGATGGTTATCACGAAACCAAACTTCTGGACTTTCTCGGGCGACTACAGTCTGCAGTTTATGCAAAACTACATATCGCCAAACTGGCATACGTCAGGAAACTCAAACTACTCCATGCTCGGGGCTGTCACCCTGCAATACAACTATAATAACAAGCAACGGATAAAGTGGGACAACAAACTGGAGATGAAACTCGGCATCCTCTCAACTGAAGCTGATACCATCAACAAATTCAAGACCACAGATGACCTCATAAGATATACCACCCAGCTGTCTCTGCAAGCATATAAAAAATGGTATTATGCTGCCCAACTTATAGCCAGCACACAGTTTACCAAGGGAAGGAAAAATAACGACCCTAATATATATTCAGACTTCATGTCGCCATTCACCCTCAACCTGTCTCTCGGTATGAACTACGTAGTTGATATATGGAACAAGAAGCTTACAGGCAACATACTGCTTGCTCCTTTGTCTTATTATTACACGTACGTCGACAGACTTGCGCTTGCCACTCGCTTTGGTGTAGATGAAGGTAAGCATTCGCTTCACGATATAGGTTCGCTTATCAACATAGGACTGGTATGGAAACCTGCTGACAACATCAAGTGGGAAACGCGTTTCTATACTTTCTCAAACTACTCGTATGCGCAATTGGAATGGGAAAACACCATCAATTTCCAATTCAACCGATACATCTCAACAAAATTGTCATTCTATCCTCGTTTTGACGACCATGAAGAGCGTACAACAGATACTTATTGGCAATTAAAAGAATTTCTTTCTATCGGTTTTGCTTACTCCATGTAACACCTGACTTATGGATCAACTGTCTCTTGCCTGGCACATAATATCAAATACCGACACCCACCTTTTTCTAACAGGAAAGGCTGGGACGGGCAAGACAACCTTCCTGAGACAGTTAAAGGAAAAGTTGCCGAAGAGAATGGTAGTATTGGCCCCTACAGGAATAGCAGCCATCAATGCTCACGGCACTACGATACACTCTTTTTTTCAGTTTGGTTTCGGACCACAACTGCCTGATGCTAAGCGCTCAAGCAAATACAAGTTTCGCAAACAAAAGATACAACTCATTCGTTCACTCGACCTTGTTGTTATTGACGAGATAAGTATGGTGAGGGCTGATATACTGGATGCTATTGATGCTACACTGAGGCAGTATCGTGACCGCACTCGCCCATTTGGTGGAGTACAGATGTTGCTGATAGGAGATATGCAGCAACTGGCACCAGTAGCACGTGATGAGGAATGGCAACTGCTTCAGCCATACTATGACACACCTTATTTCTTCTCCAGCCATGCCTTAGAGTCATCAGACTTCGTTACGGTAGAGCTGCAACACGTTTACAGACAGTCTGACCCTCTATTCCTGGACATTTTAAACAAAGTGCGCACAAACTCCATTGATGAAGCTTCGCTTAACATTCTCAATGGACGATACGATCCTACATTCGTGCCTCCCAAAAAGAGCGGATATATAAGACTATGCACTCATAACCGCCAGGCTGATGCCATAAACCGTAAGGAACTGGCTGCACTCACTACACCGTCGATTACGTTTGAGGCTGAAATAGAAGGGGATTTTCCAGAACTCTCCTACCCTACGGAAGAATCTCTCGAACTCAAGATCGGAGCCCAGGTAATGTTCGTAAAGAATGATTCGTCGATGGCTAAAGAATACTATAATGGTATGATTGGAGAAGTGACGGCATTTGATTCCGAAGGGCAGATACACGTGCGTTGCACCGATAATAACAAGATAATCAAGGTGGGCAGAGAAAAATGGGAGAACACCCACTACATACTTGATAACGACACAAAGGAGATATTTGAGGAAATTGCCGGCACATTTGAACAATACCCATTAAAAACCGCATGGGCTATCACGGTGCACAAGAGCCAGGGACTCACCTTTGACCGTGCCATAATAGATGTGCAGCACTCCTTTGCGCATGGTCAGACTTACGTAGCCCTCTCCCGTTGTAAGAGTCTCAATGGTATGGTGCTGAGCAACCCTATACCTCGTCACGCTATAATAAATGATGTAAAAGTGGAACAGTTCACTAACGATCCACGCCACAGCGAACCTGACGAAGCACATTTGTCATTGATGGAGCAGCAGTATCTCATTCGTACTCTTGACGACCTTTTCTCTATGCTCCCATTACGTCAGGGCATAAACGATATGGTACGCTTCCTGCGTGAGTATTTCTATTCTCAGATGCCTAAGACATATAGTAAGTGGGTGGAATCTGGCGAACAACTAAAACCTCTCGAGGAAGTTTCTATACGTTTTCATAACCAATATGTTTCTATCATCATGCGTGGAGACGACACACTGTTACAGGAACGATTACAGAAAGGCGCAGCATATTTTGAAGAGCAGTTGCTCTTCATACGCATATTACTGAAAAACACCTTATTAAATAGCGACAGTAAAGCAATACGCAAGCGTAGGGATGAAATCCTCAGTAGCATCAATGCAAGCTACAAACTGAAATTTCAATTGCTGCATTATGTTGCACAAAACGGATTCCTACTGCAAGACTATCTCAAGACAAAAGCACGCCTGAGTATCAGTATGTAAACCGACTGGTTTACTCGTTAGTTTTGGGGGAATTATCACTTTCTGTCTCTTTAGGTTTTGGAGTTGGCACGAAGCCGAGAGCTGCCACTATGCATGACATGAACGGACTTATGATATTAAAGAAACAGAACGGCAGATAAACTATTGTAGGAATACCTAAAACAGTACTTTGCGTCATACCACAAGCTGTCCAAGGCACCAGAACGGATGTGACTGTTGCGCTATCTTCGGTACTTCGGCTTAGTAACTCAGGACGATAGCCACGCTCCTCATACTCTTTACGGAAAATGGATGCATTCATTATTATGGAAAGGAACTGGTCGCCCATTATAAGATTAAGGAACACACCTGAACCAACGGTTGCACAGACAAGGCTGGTGGTACTACGAATAGCATGTAGCAAGAGATGAGTAATGCTGGTAAGCATCTGGCTTGCCACCATACAGGCACCGAAACACATAGCACAAAGTATGAGCCACACGGTATTGAGCATACCAGCCATACCGCGAGTGGATACGAGTTCGTTGATAGCTTCTACCCCAGTGTCCACCGCCGTACTTGTGTAGCAGGTGATGAATATTCCCTTGAATACAGCCATGCCAGTAACTTCTGCACTACCTGCTATACCTGCCAACACTTGAGGCTGGAGAACTACGGCACAAATACACGCTGAGAACGATGATAGTATCAGCGTAATGAGCGAAGGCACCTTCTTGTATATCAGGAAACCAGTAAATACTGGTACAAGCATTGTCCATAGAGAAACATTGAACGTGCTTGAAAGAGTCGTAGTATATTGATTAACTTCAGCCATAGCACCGCCAAACTTGAGTCCCATGAAGAGATACAGAAGCAGAGTAATTGTGATACTCGGCACCGTAGTGTACATCATATAGCGAATATGACTGAACAAATCGGCACGGGCCATAGATGATGCTAGCACTGTAGTATCAGACATTGGGGACATTTTATCGCCGAAATAAGCACCAGAGATTATCGCACCAGCAGTAAATGGAGCAGGTATGCTCAAGGCATCACCTATGCCGAGCAAAGCTATACCTATAGTTGCAATAGTTGTCCACGACGTACCCGTCATCACAGATATTATAGATGAGATAATGCAGGCACATGGCAGGAATAGTGATGGTGTCATAATCTGCACACCGTAGTAAATCAAGGTCGGCACTACCCCGCTAATCATCCATGTACTTGACATAATACCGATGAGCAACAGTATCAATATCGAAACAGACGACTCGCCAATAGTAACATTTATTGTTGCGCCGAAATCATCCCAATGCACTTTGTATATCAACATTGACAGGCCTATGCAGATAGAAGATGCTGCTATAAGTGCTATCTGGCTGGCACCGCTAAGGGCATCATCAGGAAACATTACCAGCACACACGCTATCATTGCTATAAGTGAAATGATAGGTATTGCTGAAATCAGCGGATGTGGGAGCCTTCGGTCTTTTTCGTCTTTCATTTTTTAGATAATTATGCGTTTTTTATTGGATAATAGTTGTTTTTAATCGTCCTTTCGTTTATCAACAAACTTGTAGCCACTATATTTGCTACGAGGGAATACAAAAATATCGTCGCTCAGATTACCCGACTTGAAGTTTGTAATATAAATCTTTGCCCAAAGGAAGGCTACTTTAATTCGAACAAACTTAGGGTCACGAGTTTGGCGATCGAGTGTTACACGTGCTTCTTTCACGCCGTCAACACCCTTCTTTGCCTTTACCGTTATGATGTATCCTTCAGGGTCGTTGGCTATACTGTAAGTATAATTGTCAGGCTCAAACTTAAACTTCTCTTCGTATTTGTCTTTCTTCTTTGATTTGGCATAATTTATTTCAACAATCTTACGCTTTTCCTTTGTAACATAAGACGTTACACCATCATTCCAACCATTACTGTTCTTTGACAGAAACTTACTTTTTTTACCTTTATACCATATTGTTCCCTCTGTCTTATACAGGTTAGCTATATTTACTTTATAGTGCAATGAGGCACCATGCTCCCCAAACACACGATTATAGGCAGTCATAAACATATGGCGAGCCTGCTGGGCATTAGGAGTTTCTTGTGCATTTACGTTACACAAAGAAAGAAAGGTTAGAAAGAGTATTGTTATTCGTCGTATCATCACGTATATTTAATTCGAGTCACAAAGTTACTAATTTTTTCCGTATTTTCAGTATCTTTTCTACAAATTTTATATAGCACTGATATATTCTGCAATATAAACAATTACACAGCAAAGAACTGCTACAGGAAACAGGCCCATACCAAACCATGCTGCTATTATTCCCGTAAATAAAGCAATCACACCTATTATCGGACTTGTAGTAATTTCCGTCATTGCGGGAAAAGTCATTACTGCAAGCGTTACGTAAGGTACATAGTATAAGAAACTACGCACAAACACGTTCTTGAATCGTCCACTAATCAGTGTCATCGGCAACAACCTTATAATGTTGATAGTTATTACCGCCAACAATATGTATATTATAACACTATTCTTTTCCATACATATCTTCTTTTACAGGAAACAACCATGCCATAACCGATGAAATAAGTAATGTTAAAATGATGATTCGAATGCCTGGACTATCCTTAAGAACCGGAATAATAGAGAAAAGTCCACTTAATACAAAACTCACTATAATAGCATATAATACCCTACGATCTTTTTTTGCTTGAGGCACTATAATAGCAATAAACATACCATATAGCGACATACTTAGGGCTGCAACTATATCGTATGGCAAAATCTCACCTGCCACTATACCTATAGCACAACCTGATGCCCAAAAGATTGTAGATATCAAAGCTGCTCCATAAGTGTAGGCAGGAGGGGCAAAGCCCTTATGTCCAATGGAAATGCCGAAAATCTCGTCCGTTATGCATACTGACATCATAACACGATGAAACAGAGATGTGTCTGGAGCGATTTTTTGCGATAAAGCAGCACTCATGAGTAAATATCTTAAATTTATGATAACACTCATAAGTACCAGTTCTACATAAGCAGCATTAGCAGCTATAAGGGTATACACTCCGTATTCACCAGCCGAAGCACGCGTGAAGAAACTTGACATAAAACCCTCTAAGGCTGTCAGCCCTGCACCTTTAGCTATAATACCTATTGAAAAGGAAACAGCAAAATATCCCAAAGCTATAGGAATACCATCATGCAATCCCTCTTTAAAATCCCTACTCATAGAACATTATATAAATAAAAAAGCAGCAAGTCTTGTGTTGACATGCTGCTCTCGTTCGCCTATTAAGCATTCTAAAAAAGAAG
>DEJW01000043.1:0-40606 GCA_002353585.1 Prevotellaceae bacterium UBA2738
CAACCTATTTCAGTATAAGACATTGTTTACAAAAGTTACATTTTCTACATTTTCTACATTTCTACAAAATCACGATGTTCACCTTGTTCACCTTGTTCACCTTGTTCACCAAAAACATCAAGTTAACCTTGTTTACCTTGTTTACCTAAAAACATCAAGTTAACCTTGTTAACCTTGTTAACCTTTTTTGCGTCTGGTGATTGGCTGAAATGTTAAAAACTACTATGCACAAAAGGGCGAAAGTGTGCAAAGACGGCTTTTCTGAGAGGAAAAGTGATTTTTCTTGCAACGGGCTGTTATTCAAGGGATTACGAATACGTAAATAAACAGGATATAAAAGCTATGCTTTTAGCGCTAAATGTAATGCTTTTAGCGGTAGAAGTAATGCTTTTACACCATAAAAGTAATGCCTCTGTGTAGGAAAGAGACTAAAGTGTTAAAAACTACCTAAAACTTGCCCATATTAAGTTAAAGTAGTACCTTTGCATTGTCATTCGGAGGAATGACACGTTAACGGGAACGGGAACGGGAACTACTTTTGAACCTTCGATCTTTGACATACTTTCATAAAACGACAAGATGACTCGCAAGAGTACAAAACGCTACGCAACAAAACGAAAAGGCCAGCTCAGCTGGGGGGTGCTGAACTGACCTGTATCGTTGAAGTGAGGAGCAAAGCCCTACTCCCACTCTATTGTTGCTGGTGGCTTTGAAGAGACGTCATAGCAAACGCGGTTGATGCCCTTTACCTCGCGGATTATGCGGTTTGACACATCGGCAAGGAAATCGTATGGCAACTGTGCCCAGTCGGCTGTCATAGCGTCTGAGGATGTTACGGCTCTCAGAGCAACAGGATTCTCGTAGGTGCGCTCATCGCCCATCACACCTACAGACTTCACATCGGAGAGCAATATTGCACCTGCCTGCCATATCTGGTCGTAGAGGCTCACTTCTATCTCGCCATTCTGCATGTTGGCTGGTACACCTGCTGCCAGAACCTTGCGAGCCTCCTCGCCAGAGAGTTTGGTCTTATAGTTGCGCAGTCCGTTGATAAAGATATCGTCGGCATCCTGCAACACTCGCACTTTCTCTGGGGTTATGTCGCCAAGGATGCGCACTGCCAGTCCTGGTCCTGGGAACGGATGACGGGTAATAAGATGCTCAGGCATGCCCATAGAACGACCTACCCGGCGCACCTCATCCTTGAACAGCCACTTCAGAGGTTCGCAGAGCTTCAAGCCCATCTTCTCAGGCAGTCCGCCCACGTTATGATGGCTCTTGATAACCTTGCCCGTGATGTTGAGCGACTCGATACGATCAGGATAGATGGTTCCCTGAGCAAGCCACTTGGCACCCTCTATCTTCTTAGCCTCTGCCTCGAAGACATCGATGAAGCCTGCGCCTATAATCTTACGCTTCTTCTCTGGCTCTGAAACGCCAGCGAGCTCTGAGTAGAACTTCTGTGAAGCATCAACACCTCTCACGTTCAAGCCGAGGCACTCATAGTCGCGAAGCACATCAGTAAACTCGTTCTTGCGCAACAGACCGTTGTTGACGAAGATACAGGTAAGGTTCTCGCCAATAGCCTTATTGAGCAACACTGCTGCTACGCTTGAGTCAACACCACCAGACAAGCCAAGGATAACCTTGTCATTGCCTACCTGCTCACGAATCTCCTTTACGGTCTGCTCCACGAAGCTGTTTGGCGACCAGTCTTGCTTACTGCCACAGATGTCCACCACAAAGTTTTTCAGCAACAGGGTGCCGTCAACAGAGTGGAACACCTCAGGATGATACTGCACACCCCAAATCTTCTCGTCATTGGCAGCATAAGCAGCATACTTAACGGTGGAGGTGGATGCAATGGCACGGAAGCCCTCTGGCAACTTGGTTATAGTATCGCCATGTGACATCCACACCTGAGAGTTCTCAGCGAAATTCTTGAGTATAGGATTATCTTTCTCCATAAACTCAAGGTTGGCACGACCATACTCACGAGTGCCCTCTGGCTCCACATTACCGCCAAAGGTGTAAGCCATGAGCTGAGCACCATAGCAAATGCCCAGAATAGGATATTTGCCCCTGATCTGTGAGAAATCAAACTTAAATGCCCTCTCCTCATATACGGAATAAGGTGAACCGCTCAGGATGACACCAATGACGTCAGGGTCATTCTGCGGAAACTTATTGTAGGGCATGATTTCGCAGAAGGTGTTCAGTTCTCTGACGCGACGGCCTATGAGCTGAGTGGTCTGCGAGCCGAAATCTAATATTATAATCTTTTGCATAAGTATTCGTTTTAAGTGGGAGTAAATACTCCAAACTATGAACTATGAACTATGAACTGTGCTCCGAGCTTGCTCGCCTGAGCACCTACTGGAGCGCAAGAACTGTAAACTGTTCAAAAATTCTCCTGCCTGCTCGAGAGTGTCGAGTTTGCCCACATCAAGTATCTTGAGGTCTGGCTGCAGATAGCCGCGAATGTCACACTCGGCACAGTGCTTGAGATAGAAATCCATGATAGGAAAAGCATCATCCCAGGAGTCCATCAGGGGGAACAGTGTGGTATTGACTACATGGATGCCTGAGAAAGCATATCGCTTCAGTCCTGCACCTCCACTGCTGATTACCTCTGGGTATGGCGACTTAATCTCACCTGTATTGACATTTATCCAGCCTTTCAGCCTCATAGTGTCGTCGAACATCAGGTATCGGCTTGTCTGTCTGTCAGACACAAGCAAAGTGGCATCGGCATTCTTTCCATGCTCATAGAAAGCCTTGAGGTCGGTATTGCTCAGTATGTCACAGTTATGTATGAGTACTGGCTCACTGAACCACTTGCGTGCTTTCTTTATACCACCACCTGTTTCGAGCAAACGGTCTGACTCGTCGCTGATTTCTATCTTTACGCCGTATGTGGACGCAAGCAGATGACAATAGTTCTTCAGCTGCTGGGCATGGTGATGAACGTTTACCACTACCCTGTCGGCACCAGCATCCACAACCTTACGATATACCCTCTGAATGAGAGGAATATCACCGACAGGTACTAACGCCTTGGGTATAACATCGGTCAATGGCTTCAATCTTGTGCCCTTGCCTGCGGCAAAAATCATCACCTGTAACATGCCTTTACGCCTCTTCGTTATTGTTTTCTGGTACGATGAGCTTATAACCCTTGCCGTGAATGTTTATAATCTCGATGTTAGGGTCTTCACGCAGGTGCTTACGCAACTTTGTGATATACACATCCATAGAACGGGCATTGAAGTAGTTGTCGTCAATCCAGATGGTCTTCAGGGCGAAGTCACGCTGCAGTATCTCGTTAGAGTGAGAGCAGAGCAGTGAGAGCAGTTCATTCTCCTTGGTAGTCAGCTTGGTCTGCTTGTCGCCAATAGACAGGAGCTGCTTCTGGGTGTCGAAGAGGAACTTGCCAATCTGATACTGTGTTGACTCCTTAGTCTTCTTGCCACGTACGCGACGCAGGATAGCCTCGATACGGAATACGAGCTCCTCCATGGAGAATGGCTTGGTGATATAATCGTCAGCACCAATCTTGAAACCCTCAAGGATATCTTCCTTCATCTGACGTGCAGTGAGGAAAATGATTGGCACCTCACCATTAGCCTGCCTGATTTCAGTGGCAAGCTGGAAACCATCCTTCTTAGGCATCATAACGTCGAGCACGCAGATGTCATAAGGATTTTTCAGATAAGCACGATAACCAGCCTCGCCATCAGGATACAAATCGGTGTCATAACCCTTTGCCTGGAGATACTCACGAAGCAACATACCTAAGTTCTCATCGTCTTCACAAAGAAGAATCTTCAAATTTTCTTCCATACTCTTTTCTTTTTTTTGTGGTTATTACTGAATTTATTTATCTTTCCTCTATTGTAGGTTTACCGTTTGTAGTATCTTCTACATCGCGGTCTATATAGTCCATTCCTATAGTAAATGTAGTACCCTTGCCAAACTCTGAGTTAACAGCAATGGTGCCTTTATGAATGTCGATTACCTTCTTTACATAAGCCAAACCCAGACCAAAGCCTTTCACATCGTGGCGGTTGCCTGTATGCACACGATAGAACTGCTCAAAGATTTTCTTCACATTCTCTTTCTTGATGCCTATACCAGTATCACGGATTGACAGATATACCTTGCCCGCTTCGTTCCATGTCCTGAGGTAAATGTTGATGGGCTCGTCAGGCTTACGATACTTGACAGCATTATCCATCAGGTTGAATATGAGATTGCTGAAATGGGTCTCCTCAACATAAACGGTAGAGTCAACTGCCTCCACCTGGGTATATATCTTACCACCAGTATGCTCCACTCTCAAAGAGAATGAATTGGCTATAGTATCAACCATCTCGTTGAGGTCGGCTTCCTTCATCTTGAAGATGCTCTTCTTCTTGTCAAACATAGACATCTGCAACACCTTCTCTACGAGGAACCTCAGTCGCTTGCTCTCATCATTGATTATGCCACCAAGGTGATTGATCATCGACTCAGACTTGTTGACACTCCTATCATTGAGCATCTGCGCTGCAAGGGAAATGCTGGCTATAGGTGTCTTCAATTCATGGGTCATATTGTTGATGAAGTCATTGCGCATCTCAGAGAACTTCTTCTGACGGAATATAACCACAATGGTGAAGATAAACGTGATGAGAAGAATGCCCGTAAAGACAAGCGCTGGTATCATGAACCTGATGCTGGAGAAGATGTAAGAATTGATGTTGGGGAAATGTACAGTCACCACACCAGTCTTAGACTGAGGGTCGTTTCTAAACAACACCTGAGAGAAACTGTATTCCTTGCCCTCCTCGGAATAATCAGGACAACGATATATCTCATTACCATCATTTGTAGCCACAGTAAAGTGATATGATATATCTATACCGTTATGTAACAACTCTGCTCTTATGTCCTGATCCATCTGACGGAAGTTGATTCTCTCCTTCAGAGGCTTGTCGCTGGCTGTATAAAGAATGCTGTACACCACCTCGTCAAGCAAACCTTTCTGGTAGATGTATCTGTTGCGGATAATCTCCTGCATGGATTTCTGGGCATCAGAGATGGCATTACGGTCACGCTTCACCATCAGTCCACCCTGCACCTTGCGAGGACTCATAGTGAGAGTCTGCAACTGGAATGATGAATAAATGGTACCATCGTCGCCAACAACAGAATACTGGTGAGAACTCTGTACCTCACCATTACCTAATGCATTGGTTACAACAACAGAATCATTTACTGCTGCCTTGCGTTCTGTGCTCTGAACATCATTCTCCAGATAACGCAAAGTCTCGTTCAACTCCATGTTATGCGCCACCTGATTAAGCGAGCGCCTGACAGACTCCTCAAACTGCTCGCGTTTCATCTTTGCCATTTCCTCAATGTAAGAAATCTGCAAAGCCAGCAAACCCACGAATGAGAGTCCCATTACTATTGCTATTATCCAGATCGTTGACCTTTTCATGCCTGCAAAATTACCTATTTATAATAATGCCTCAAAATATTTTAAAAAGAATAAACGAAACAAAAGCAATAATTAACATAAAAAGTTTTATATATTTTCATAATAATAATTATAGGCTACACGTTTTGCATAAACGCATAACCTATACTTTACACCTTGTCTTGCGCTCCATAGGTGCTCAGGCGAGCGGAGCTCGGAGTCCTTTGTACCTTGTACTTACCACTTTCCTGGTTTGCGACGATACCCTGCCCCTTTACGCCTCTGATCATAATAAAGATAGGAATCTACCACATCAAACGCATTTTCCTTATATATAATCTTACAAGACGTTTCTGGAGTTCCTATAACAGAAATGGTATCATAGCGAACTTGAAGATGGCTCAAACGATATAATGAAACGTATTTTGTTGTGGCTTTGATAATATTGTTTTTCTTTTCAAGATCTATGGCTTCATCTGGCTCACCCCATGTTTCAGAACTTCTCGTCTTAACCTCTATGACATACAAGGTTGTCATATCTGCATCTATCGCTACGATATCAAGGTCACGATGCTTATCGTGCCAATCAATATGGCGAATGTAAAGCCCTTTTTCCCTGAGGTACTCAGCAGCCTTACATTCGCCCCATTTACCAAGTTCGTTATGTTGCGCCATAGGTTAATATTGCGCTATTTATGGTGTATTGCGCTATTAGTCAAGCTTATGGATTACAAGACCTGAGCGCAGCTTTGGCTCAAACCAAGTAGCCTTTGGTGGCATGATATTGCCAGAATCAGCTATATCCATTATCTGTTTCATGGTGACAGGATAGAGTGCCAATGCCATACGCATTTCACCTGAATCGACCCTGCGCTTGAGTTCGCCAAGACCACGCAGACCACCTACGAAGTCTATGCGCTGTGAAGAACGCAGGTCGCCTATCTCGAGTATGTCCTGAAGTATCAGACGTGAAGAGATATCAACGTCAAGAACACCGATAGGGTCATTATCATCATAGGTGCCTGGCTTTGCATCGAGGCTGTACCACTCGCCATCGAGATAGAGAGAGAACTGATGAGCATGCTGAGGACGATACTCTTTCTTGCCCTTCTTCTCTACAACGAAATTCTTGGCGAGTTTGGCAAGGAACTCCTCTGAGGTGTTGCCGTTGAGGTCCTTAACGACACGGTTGTAGTCGAGGATGGTGAGTTGGCTTGCTTGGAAGCATACAGCCATGAAGTAGTTGTACTCCTCATCACCACGATGGTTAGGATTGTTCTTTGCACGCTCTGTACCTACGAGAGCTGCAGCTGCAGAACGATGGTGACCATCAGCAATATAGAGAGCAGGCATCTTAGCAAACTCAGCCGTGATGGTCTGTATGTCTGCATCGTCGGATACTATCCACAACTGATGACGGAAACCATCAATAGGAGCAACGAAGTCGTATTCTGGTTCTGTAGCAGCATATTTCATGATGAGTTTGTCAAGTACTGCGTTGTCTGGATATGCAAAGAACACTGGTTCGATGTTTGCGTTATTTACACGAACATGCTTCATGCGGTCCTCTTCCTTATCACGACGAGTGAGCTCATGTTTCTTGATGATACCTTTCTCGTAGTCGCCTGAGTAAGCGCCTACCACAAGACCATACTGGGTCTTCTCCTTGCCACCATTGGCTGGCAGACACGATGTCTGGGCATAGATGTAATACTGCTCTTTCTGGTCCTGCACGAGCCAGCCTTTATCCTGGAACTTCTGGAACTGACGAGCAGCTTCCTCATACACCTTTGGGTCATACTCTGATGTACCAGGAGCAAAGTTTATCTCTGGCTTGATGATGTGATAGAGAGACTTCTCGTTATCACCAGCTTCTGCACGAGCTTCTTCAGAATCGAGTACGTCGTAAGGACGAGACTCCACTTCTTCTACAAACTGCTTTGGAGGACGGATGCCCTTGAATGGTTTTACTATTGCCATGTTGTTTAGATTGAAGATTAATAAATTGAAGATTAGATGTCTGATATAAAAGACAAAAAATCCCCATGGTACGAGTACCACAGGGATTTCATTATAACATGTTCTTACTTGTTTACCTGGAACTTTGTCACACCGTTCTTGATGAAATCAACAATCTGATTTGCTGCTGCAAGACCTGCGTTGGTGTTAGCCTCAGCTGTCTGTGCACCCATCTTCTTAGGTGTAGAGAAGTAACGACCCTCGAACTTAGCGAAGTCTGCATCTGCATCAGGTTTGATGTCGGTGATGTACTTCAAATCCTCACGCTCTGCCATGAGTTTCAGGAGACCAGCCTCATCAATAACCTCCTTACGGGCGGTATTGATAAGTATTGCCTTCTTCTTCATCGTGTTGCAAAGGTCGTAGTTGATAGACTGCTTTGTCTCTGCTGTTGCAGGGATGTGGAGAGAAACGATATCAGCCTGCTTGAAGAGCTCTGCCTGAGAAGCAACAGCCTTAACGCCAGACTTCTCGATAACCTCTGCTGGACAGAAAGCATCGTAAGCGATAACATTCATGCCGAAGCCCTTTGCAATGCGAGCAACGTTGCGACCAACATTACCAAAAGCGAGAATACCGAGTGTCTTACCCATCAACTCGCTACCAGCCTTACCATTGTAGAAGTTACGAACTGTATAAACGAGAAGACCAAGAACGAGTTCAGCTACTGCATTAGCATTCTGACCTGGAGTATTCATTACCACAATGTTACGTGCTGTAGCAGCATCGAGGTCAACATTGTCGTAACCAGCACCTGCGCGAACTACAATCTTAAGATTCTTAGCTGCATCCATTACCTCTGCATCAATCTTGTCAGAACGGATAATGATAGCGTCAACGTCAGCTACAGCAGCAAGAAGCTGTGACTTCTCTGTATATTTCTCAAGAAGAGCGAGCTCAAAACCAGCCTTCTCAATGATTTCCTTTATACCAGCTACAGCAGGAGCTGCAAATGGTTTTTCTGTTGCAATTAATACTTTTGCCATTTTTTTTAGTTGAATGTTGAATGTTGAAAGTTGAAAGTCAGCTGGAAGTACTAAGTACTAAGTTGAGAGTGTACTATCCACTCTAATCTATCCACAGACTCTAAACCCTGAACTCTAAACTGTGAACTATGAATTATGAACTGATTAGTGCTTAGCCTCAAACTCCTTCATGCAAGCTACGAGAGCCTCACAGCCTTCGATAGACATAGCATTGTAGCAAGAAGCACGGAAACCACCTACGTCACGATGGCCCTTGACACCAACCATACCCTTAGAGGTTGCGAAAGCGAGGAACTCATCCTGAAGATCCTGATACTCTGGCTTCAATACGAAGGTAAGGTTCATAAGTGAACGGCTATCTTCCTCTGCTGTACCAACGAAGAGTTTGTTGCGGTCTATCTCACCATAAACAATCTCTGCACGCTGCTTAGCGAGCTTATCCATAGCTACCACGCCACCATGAGCCTTGATGTAACGGAGGTTCATCAGAGCTGAGTAGATAGGTACTACAGGAGGAGTGTTGAACATAGAACCCTTCTTAACGTGTGTACGATAGTCGAGCATAGTAGGAATCTGACGAGAAACCTTACCAAGAGCGTCTTCCTTAACGATAGCGAAGGTTACACCAGCCATAGCGAGGTTCTTCTGTGCACCACCATAGATGAGAGCATACTTGCTAACGTCGATAGGACGAGAAAGGAAGTCTGATGACATATCAGCAATCAGTGGCACTGGAGAGTCGATGTCATAACGCATCTCTGTTCCATAGATTGTATTGTTTGTTGTGATGTGCAGATAGTCTGCATCTGTAGGAATTGTATAGTTCTTTGGAATATATGTGAAGTTCTTGTCAGCAGAAGATGCAATCTCCACTACCTCACCAAACAGCTTAGCCTCTTTCTCAGCCTTTGTAGCCCAAACACCAGTGTTGAGGTATGCAGCCTTCTTCTCAAGGAAGTTGTAAGGGACCATACAGAACTCCAGCGATGCACCACCACCAAGGAATATAGTCTTATATCCCTCTGGAATGTCGAGGAGCTCCTTCATGAGAGCCTCTGCCTCATCAACTACTGGCTGGAAATTCTTTGCACGGTGGCTAATCTCCATAAGTGATAATCCTGAATTGTCAAAATCAAGACATGCTGCAGCTGTCTGTTCAATAACCTCGCGTGGGAGAATTGATGGACCTGCATTAAAATTGTACTTCTTCATTTTTTTTATAATTAAAGTTTAATGTTTTTATATCCTTATCGTAAAGCATCCTGACTACTCTCAAAATAACCCAAGTCGCTTTTGCGTAGCAAAGGTAATAATTTTTTGCGATATAAACAAATAATGCCTTGCAAAATTAACTTTTGTACATATTTTTACCATTTTAGTGACGTTTTTATGCTAAAATCACTAATAAAGTTATCACCAATCCATAAATAAGTATATCTCTGGCTGTCATTCCGAGAACAGAATTGAGTGCCCTACCCTCTCCTATTCTCTTCATTTTTACGTAGGTTCCAATGTGGAAGAAATACACAATGAAACAAAGTATCATATTGGCATTGGAAAAGCCAAACTCTATAAGTATCAGTACGAGAGCCAGAGGAACCAACATCATATACAGATATTCAGTAGCCTTCTTGCCTATCATCACCACTAAGGTGTTCTTTCCTGTAGCCTTATCGTTGTCTATGTCTCTGTAGTTGTTTACCAGCAGCAGACAGTCTATCACCATTCCTGTTGCAATGCCCAGAATCCATGGCATCAACGACCATTGCTGATAGTCATGGGGAACTATAACATAAGTGGTGCAAACCGTTGGTATTATACCAAAGAATAGCAACACCAACACATCGCCAAGTCCCAACTGTGCAAAGCAAATAGTATAGAGGAAGCAGAAAACGATACATGCTACACCAACAGCAATCAGTTCGTAGCCTCCATACAACACTAAAGGCAAACCAATAATGCAAGCGAGTAATGTGGTAAGTGCGATGGCTATCTTCATAGCTTTCAGTGTAACCCATCCCTGCTGGCATGCTCTCAGTGGTCCGAGTCGTTCCTCATTATCACGTTTCTTTACACAATCATAGTAGTCATTGATGAAATTGGCATCTATCTGCATGACAAAGGCAAAGAGGAAACAGAGCAATGCTGCTATCCATCCTCCATCAAGAAAGGTATCAGTTCCACACAAATGATAAGCATACGCACAACCCAGCATAACAGGCACTGCTGCACCAGAAAGGGTCTTAGGACGTGCTGCCAGTATCCATGCTCTCAAAGAGTTTGTACGCATATTTATGTCAACTAACATAAATCTTTATTTTGAAGTCAGTTTTTCGTATATTCTCTCAAAGGTATTACGCAAATCAGCATCGCTTTTGATTATCTGCCGTAATTCTTTCAGATTCTGTTCGTTTGGCGAACCAGGAATCCACAGATGTATATAGCCTACAGAGGAGTATTTCTTCTCCATGTGGTCACGAAAGCGTTCCCAGTGCTCTTCATGAGTCTTCTCTGGATAGTGCTCCAGTCCGTATTGCACAGTACGTTTGAAAACATTCTCTGGTTTTAGGTCTTTATCTGCTTCAGCAACAATCTTGCCATATATACTTCGAGGGGTACGAGATGAACTTGCACGATGGTCCTCAACAGCCTCTTTCATGATATTTATCTGCTGGGCTGAGAACCATTTCTCTAATCTCTTGTCAGCCTTCAGAATTTTTCCTGAAGTAAGATGATGGATGGCTCGAGGTCCTTCCAAACCCAAGTCATGGTAAGCTGCAATAACATAAGCCATATCTTCATCTGCGCCAAGAGATTCAGCAAGAGAGACAGAGGCCTTGATGACATTGGTCACATGCTCCATGTTATGTGCAGCATCAAAAGATGCATAACGTGGAAGAATGTTGCGCTCTATAAATGACATAAGTTCGAGATTTACCATCGTCGCCCTTTTATCAATCTATAACTTCAGTTCTTTTTAGCCTTTTACAGCATCAGTTCTTTTAGTCTTTTACAACTTTAACTCTTTCAGTACAGCAGAAATCTTCTGTTTTGTTGTGAGACGGGTTGGTACCAAAGGCAAACGGAGAACATTCTTCAGAAGTCCCATCTCACTCATCAATGCCTTTACGCCAGCAGGGTTGCCATCAACGAAAAGAAGGCTGTAGAGTTCAGTGAACTTATGGTGTATCTTCTGTGCATGACCAAACTCGCCATTAAACTCCAGACGAATCATACGAGAGAACTCCTTAGGCAGGGCATTACCTATTACTGAGATAACACCTACTGCTCCTGTAGCTATCATGTGGAAAGTAATAGCATCATCACCTGAGAGCACCTCAAAGTCTGCAGGCTTGTTCTTTATTATCTCATCCACCTGTTCTATAGAACCAGAAGCCTCCTTGATAGCAACAATATTGTCGCAATCGTTAGCAAGGCGACAAGTTGTCTCAGGTTTGAGGTTAATACCTGTGCGTCCAGGTACATTATATAATACTACAGGGAGTTTCGTAGCATTGGCAATAGCCTTAAAGTGCTGGTACAATCCCTCCTGAGAAGGTTTGTTGTAATAAGGACAAACAGAGAGCAGACCGTCAATACCACTCATGTCGTATGTCTTACACATATTGACCACAGCAGCAGTATTGTTACCACCACAGCCCATCAGCAGAGGCACTCTTCCTGCTACCTGCTTAACAATGAACTGCTTAACCTTATAATGCTCCTCTTCAGATAAGCATGGGGTCTCGCCTGTTGTAGCCAGGATACACAAGAAGTCTGCACCATTACTCAACTGATATTCTATGACTGAAGCCAGAGATTCGTAATCGATACTTCCGTCCTCATTGAATGGAGTAACTAAGGCAATACCTAATCCTCTAAATATATTCTGCATAATAAAAGTTATATTTTCAAATTATCAATCAAGAAAACTTATTTATAATCCTGCCAAGGTTTTATGGCAATCTCATCCAGAGGTTGTGTGCAGAAAGCATTTATGAATGCACTTGCCAATCTGCTATTGGTGATAAGTGGAATATTCAGGTCTATTGCTGCACGACGAATCTTATATCCGTTGTCAAGTTCTGAAACAGTCAGGTCCTTTGGTATGTTTACCACCATATCTATCTCCTTGTTGTGCAGCATCTCCAGAGCCTGTGGTTTTCCTTCTTCTGAAGGCCAGTAAACCTGAGTGCTTGGAATACCGTTATCACAAAGGAACTTATAGGTTCCAGTAGTAGCATACAGATTATAGCCATGTTCCACAAGTTGTTTTGCAGCATCCAGCATCTCAGCCTTCTGTTTTGTAGAACCTGTAGAGAGCAGTATATTCTTCTCAGGAATGCGATATCCTACTGAAAGCATTGCCTTCAAGATAGCGCAACTGGTGTCATTACCTATACATCCCACCTCACCTGTTGAAGCCATATCTACACCCAGCACTGGGTCGGCCTTCTGCAGACGATTGAATGAAAACTGGCTTGCCTTGATGCCAACATAATCCAGGTCGAAAAGGTTCTTGTCAGGCTTCTCAAACGGCACATTCAGCATTATCTTTGTGGCAAGGTCTATAAAGTTCAGTTTCAGCACCTTGCTGACAAATGGGAACGAACGTGAGGCTCTGAGGTTGGTCTCAATAACCAGGATATCATTATCCTTAGCCATATACTGGCAGTTGAATGGTCCTGATATATGTAGTTCCTTAGCTATCTGCTTTGTTATTCGTTTGATACGGCGAACGGTTTCTACATAAAGCTTCTGAGGAGGGAACTGAAGTGTTGCATCACCAGAGTGTACTCCAGCAAATTCCACATGCTCAGATATAGCATAGGCAACAATCTCGCCATCCTTTGCCACACCGTCGAAGTCTATCTCCTTAGCGTGCTCTATGAACTTAGACACCACCACTGGGTGCTCGGCACTCACATTGGCAGCAAGCTGAAGGAATTTCTCCAGTTCTTCTCTGTTAGAGCAGACATTCATTGCAGCACCAGAAAGAACGTATGAAGGACGAACCAATACAGGGAAACCCACACGATCTATGAAGGCATTCATATCTTCCATAGAGGTAAGGGCAGCCCACTCTGGCTGGTCTACACCTATACGGTTAAGCATAGCCGAGAACTGGGCACGATCCTCACAGTTGTCAATATCCTTAGCAGGTGTACCAAGAATAGGCACATTCTCAGCATCCAGACGCATAGCGAGGTTGTTAGGTATCTGTCCGCCTGTAGAAATGATTACACCATAAGGCATCTCCAAATCCAGAATGTCCATCACCCTCTCAAATGTGAGTTCGTCAAAATAGAGACGGTCACACATATCATAATCCGTTGACACAGTCTCTGGATTATAGTTTATCATGACAGAGCGATAACCCTGCTTGCGGATGGTGTTAAGAGCCTGCACACCACACCAGTCAAACTCCACACTTGAACCAATGCGATAAGCTCCTGAGCCAAGTACTACGATAGACTTCTTGTCATTCTCGTACTTTATATCATGATTTATTCCTGCATAGGTAACATAGAGGTAGTTGGTCTGTGCAGGATACTCTGCAGCAAGGGTATCAATCTGTTTTACAACAGGGGTAATACCATAGCTCTTACGCAGAGAACGGATGGCAAGAATAGCCTTATGCATATTGCCAAGTTCCTTCTGTAGTCCTACTGCACGGGCTATCTGGAAATCAGTAAAGCCATATACCTTGGCTGTGCGCAGAAGTTCCTTGTCGAGCACATTGACAGAAGTGCATCTGTCGAGTTCGTCGTCAATATCCACGATATGCTGCAACTTCTCAAGGAACCAGAGGTCTATCTTGGTCATCTCGTGAATCTGCTGCACATTGAATATCTTACGTTTCAGGGCCTTAGCTATGACGAAGATTCGCTTATCTGTAGGAGCCTTGAGGGCACCTTCTATGTCGTCTATCTGCAACACCTTGTTCTCCACAAAGCCGTGCATTCCCTGACCAATCATACGAAGGCCCTTCTGTATTGCCTCCTCGAAATTACGGCCTATTGCCATAACCTCGCCAACAGACTTCATTGAAGAACCCAGTTCCCTATCTACTCCGCGGAACTTAGACAAATCCCAGCGAGGTATCTTACATACCACATAATCGAGGGCTGGTTCGAAGAATGCTGATGTAGTCTTGGTAACAGAATTCTTCAGTTCGAACAATCCGTAACCCATACCGAGTTTTGCTGCTACGAAGGCGAGAGGATAGCCTGTTGCCTTAGATGCAAGGGCAGAAGAACGGCTGAGTCGTGCATTCACCTCGATAACTCTATAGTCCTCAGACTGTGGGTCGAAGGCATACTGCACGTTACACTCTCCCACTATACCGATGTGACGGATTATCTTGATAGCAAGAGCACGAAGCTTGTGATACTCTGAGTTGGTGAGGGTCTGTGAAGGAGCTATGACGATAGACTCGCCAGTGTGTATGCCCAGAGGGTCGAAGTTCTCCATGTTACAAACCGTTATACAGTTGTCATAACGGTCGCGAACTACCTCATACTCAATCTCTTTCCAACCCTTGAGTGATTTCTCGACAAGCACCTGTGGAGAGAATGAGAAAGCTTTCTCGGCGAGTTTGTCAAGTTCCTCTTCATTATCACAGAAACCAGACCCCAGTCCACCAAGAGCGTAAGCAGCACGAATGATGACTGGATAGCCCAGTTCTGCAGCAGCCTTGCGGGCATCAGCTATATTCTCTACAGCGTGCGACTTAATGGTCTTGACACCTATCTCGTCAAGTTTCTCTACGAAGAGCTCGCGGTCCTCCGTATCCATGATAGCCTGGACTGGGGTACCTAACACGCGTACATTATATTTATCTAATACTCCAGACTGATAAAGTTCCACACCACAGTTGAGGGCTGTCTGTCCACCAAAGGCAAGCAGAATGCCGTCTGGCTTCTCTTCCTTTATTACTCGCTCTACGAAATATGGCTGTACAGGCAGGAAGTAAACTTTGTCAGCAACTCCTTCTGATGTTTGTACTGTTGCGATATTTGGGTTTATCAGCACTGTCTCGATGCCTTCTTCGCGCAATGCCTTCAGTGCTTGTGAACCTGAATAGTCAAACTCACCAGCCTCGCCTATCTTTAATGCGCCAGAACCCAGCAGCAGAACCTTTTTTATACTTTCGTCTTTCATTGTTACGACTTTAGCAATTTCTCTTTTTTTCCTTAATTACAAGCTCTCAACAAACTTGTCAAACATAAACTCTGTATCTACAGGACCAGAGCAAGCCTCTGGGTGGAACTGACTTGAGAACCAAGGTTTGGTCTTGTGTCTTATTCCCTCGTTAGAACCGTCATTCATATTCACGAACAGCTCTTCCCAATCCTCACCCAGCGTTGAGGCATCAACAGCATAACCATGATTCTGTGATGTTACGAAACACTTGTCTGTGCCTACCATCCTTACTGGCTGGTTATGAGAACGGTGACCGTATTTCAGCTTGTAAATCTTAGCACCAGCAGCCTTAGACAGCAACTGGTTACCCATACATATACCACATATAGGTTTGTCGCTCTTCTCCATCTGCTTGCGGATTATCTTTACTGCATCCTCACACATGTCTGGGTCGCCAGGACCATTAGCGAGGAACAGACCGTCAAACTCCATATCTGTGTAGTCATAGTTCCATGGCACACGAACCACTTCGCATCCTCTGTTTATGAGGCAACGGATGATGTTTGCCTTCACACCACAATCCACAAGCACCACCTTCTTGGCTTTCTTGCCTGCTGGCACACTGCCCTCGGCTGGCTGATAAGTGATAATTTCCTTGACTGACACCTGATCCACGAAATTTACTCCTGCATAGTTAGCCTCAGGAATATTGTCTGGTTCGTCATCGAAGAGAATCTTGCCCATCATCACACCATGCTCTCGCAAAACCTTGGTCAGTTCGCGGGTATCAATGCCTGTGATGCCTGGCACCTGTTCTCTTTTCAACCAGTCGGCAAGGCTTTCCTTAGCGTTCCAGTGGCTGTATTTGGTGCTGTAGTCAGCAACGATTATTGCTGAGGCATATATCTTGTCGCTCTCCATAAAGGTAGGCAAGCCATTCTTCTCAAAGGTGAAAGGAGGCACACCATAGTTGCCAACGAGCGGATATGTAAGTACCATCAACTGCCCTGCATACGAAGGGTCAGTAAGGCTTTCTGGGTAACCCATCATAGCAGTATTGAAGACTACTTCGCCTGCAACGGGTTTGTCATAACCAAAGGACTTTCCATGAAATTTAGTCCCGTCTTGTAGTAACAAAGTTACGTTTCTCATTCTTATGAATTCTTCTGTCGTTATTTCGTTTTCTCTCTGTCTTACTCTACTGTAACAGACTTAGCAAGGTTACGAGGCTGGTCCACATTCAGTCCCTTAGCTACAGCCACATGGTAAGAGAGCAGCTGCAGAGGTATCACACTAAGCAGCGGAGCCAGACAAGCTATGGTCTGAGGCACTTCTATCACCTCTTCCACCATATTCTTTACTTCCTCATCGCCCTCAGTCACCACAGCGATAATCTTTCCATGACGGGAGATGACCTCCTGCATGTTAGAGATTATCTTGCGATAGAGCTTATGGTGAGTAGCTATGAACACTACTGGCATCTCTTCATCCACCAGGGCTATAGGACCATGCTTCATCTCTGCTGCTGGATAGCCCTCAGCATGTATGTAGCTTATCTCTTTCAGTTTCAGAGCGCCCTCAAGTGCTACTGGATAGTTCCATCCACGACCCAGATAGAGGAAGTTCTTGGCAAAGGTGAACTTAGAAGACATCTGCTTTATCTTGTCATTCTGCTCCAACACCTTCTCTATCTTCTCAGGTATGGCGAGCAGTTCCTTGATGGTGTTCTCATACTCGTCCTGCTCCACTGTACCCTTAGCCATACCAAGAGCAAGAGCAAGCATGGTGAGCACTGTCACCTGACCTGTGAATGCCTTTGTTGAGGCAACACCAATCTCTGGTCCTACGTGAATGTAGGTACCCGTATCTGACTCACGGGCTATGCTTGAGCCTACTCCGTTTACTATTCCGAATATCATGGCTCCACGCTCTTTGGCAAGCTGGATAGCGGCGAGAGTATCAGCCGTTTCGCCAGACTGGCTAATAGCCATCACCACATCATCATAACCTATGACAGGATCTGAATAGCGGAACTCTGAGGCATAAGCCACCTCTACTGGTATGCGACAGAAATGCTCTATCAGCTGTTTGCCTATCAGTCCTGCATGCCATGATGTACCACATGACACAATCACTATGCGCTTAGCCTGAAGCAGTTCACGTCTGTGGTTGGTTACTGCTGAGAGTATCACCTGTGGATTATGTGAGTAAGGCGACTCTACTATTCTGCCTCGCATACAGTCCTTAAGCACGTTTGGCTGGTCGAATATCTCTTTCAGCATGAAGTGTGGGTAGCCGTCATGGTCGAGCATTGAGAGGTCAACATTCACCTCTTTTATCTCTGCATCAGCAACCTCACCAGTCAGTTTGTACACCTCAAGTTCCTTGCCTGGCTCTATCACAGCCATCTCCTCATCATTCAGATACACTATGTGGTTGGTGTATTCTGCTATAGGACTGGCATCAGAAGCGAGGAAGAACTCTGAATTATCCTCTACCACACCAACTGCGAGTGGTGAAGACTTGCGGGCTGCTACGAGCACATGAGGATTGCGAGCATCAATAACAGCTATGGCATAGGCACCAAACACCTGATTCAGTGCACCACGAACAGCTGTTGGAAGGTCCACATTGTTGGTCACCATAACATACTCTATGAGCTGAACCAGCACCTCTGTGTCTGTCTCGCTCTTGAAGTCGTAGCCACGAGACTTGAGCTGTTCACGCAGGGTGGCATAGTTCTCTATGATTCCGTTATGAACCAGTGTCAGGTTGCCTGACTGACTAACATGAGGATGGGCATTCACCTCACTTGGCACACCATGAGTAGCCCAACGGGTGTGGGCAATACCTATGTTGCCAGTGATGTCCTTGCCATTAGCTACCGCCTCAAGGTCAGACACCTTGCCCTTTGCCTTATATACATTAAGCTGGCTGTCCTGTTCTGATATCAAGGCACAACCTGCTGAGTCATAGCCTCTATACTCCAGACGCTTCAAACCCTTAATCAGTATAGGGTAAGCCTGCTTGGTTCCTATGTAACCTACAATTCCACACATAATCTTGTTGTATCTTTGCTTATTGTTAAAGAAAAAGAGTTAATATGAAAGGCAAGCCTGTCACATCAACTCTTATATATCTTGTTTATTACCACTTCGTTATTGCTATCACCATCGTTGCTAATGAGAATACCATACTTGTTAAAGGAGCCCAGAAGGTATATGAATTGACGTCAGCACTTCGTGCCTGCATCTTGTGAGGCTCTACGTAAATGATATCGTTCTGCTCCAAGAAGTAATACGGAGAGTTGAGAATGTTGGCGTCATTGATATTGAAACGAGCTGTTGTCTTCTCACCCTTCGCATCTTCACGAATCAGCAGAATGTTCGGACGCTTACCATATATATTAAGGTCACCACACTGGGCTATAGCCTCGATGATGCTCATTCTCTCATTCTGCACAGTCAATACTCTGGTGCCTATCGCACCCATCACTGTCACCTTGAAGTTTGAGATACGAACCTTAACAACGGGCTTTTCCTTTGCTGAGAAGTAAGGCTGAATAAGTTCTGCAATATAATCCTCAACCTCTGGACGAGTCTTGCCCTGCACCTTAATCTTACCAAGCACAGGGAAGTTAATCATACCATCCTTATCAACTATATAGGTGTATATAGAACCAGTGCTACCCATATAACTGCCTGAGTTCACAGAACTTGCATTGAAGTTAAATGGTGCAGCAGCCTCAGGGGTTACGGATGTTACGTTGATGGTCAACTCATCATTAGGCTTAATCGTAATGTGAGGTCTCATCTCGCCTTGGGCAAGATTTACCGAGTCGATGTTCTGAAAATAAGTCAAATGCTTGGTCAGGGTACAACCTGAAAACAGCATTGCTGACACTATCAGCGCAAGAGAAAAGAGGATTTTTTTCATTCTATCCTAGCGTTATACATTCAAAAGCGAAATATTTTTGCAAAATTACAACTTTTTTTTCTATTACACAAATTTTTATTTTCATTTGTTTCCTATATTTTCAACAAAAAACACCCAGCCAACAATTTATACTACTCATCCAAGAACTTTTGCAGCATAGCTTTTACCCCCGCTTGCACGGCTTTTACACATAAAAAGCAATGCTTCTAAATAACAAACTAAGTTACTTTGTTGAACAAACTAAGTTACTTTGTTAAACAAACTAAGTTACTTTGATGAACAAACTAAGTTACTTTGTTTTATAAACTAAGCTATTTTGATACATAGAAGCTTAGGTTTCAACCCATAAAAGCTTAGCTTCCAGCCATAAAACATTAGAAGTTGAAGCCTACGAATGCATAGACTTGGGCAATAAAGTCACGAGACATCATGACTCCATTACCATGCTGATAATAAAAGGCTACACCCTGAGTGCCTGCAAACACTGGTCCGCAGTTCCACAGAAGGGCGAAACGGAAGGTAGCATCGAGGGCTATATTCTTTCTAAGAGCAGCCTCGATATTATTTACAAACCTGGATTTCTCGCCATCATACTTCATCTCATTGTGCACACCCTGAATAAGATAGCCTATAGAACCTGTTGCCTCGACACCAAACAGCCAGTTCTTGGCAAACACCCAGTTGTAGCCATAGCCACCAGTGAGCGAGATTTCATCATTATACTGCTCGCCAGACAAGGCTTCGTCTGTGCTTGGTTTGCCACTTATGGAACTCATCTTCTCTGAAAGCAGTTTCCAGTCAATGTCACACCTGTTATGGGCATACTGAATGCCTGCTATTGGCGAACCAGCAGAGATAAGCTGGCGATGGGTCTGGCTGAATGCAGCCTGCTGTGAATAGTGCTTGTAATTGAAGATGTAGCTGAAACTTATTCGAGTCATAGCCATATTGATGCCATCAAAAGGCTCACCCTTGAGATACTGCGAATAGTCCTTTCCATCCACCTTAAGCTTGTAGATGTTGTAATTACCTCCCACCCTGCGATAAAAGAGGTCGAAGCCAAAGGCTGCTGAATAGATAGAGGCAGCAAGGTCTGTATCATCACTCTTCATGAACACAGACTTGAGGTCGATATTATAGCCAAAGAAGGCAAAGCGCCAACCAAAGAAAGGACCTACACGAGTGCGAGGACGAGGTGATACTCGCAATATGAACTTATCATCAGCATCCATCTGATAGACCTCAAAGCGAGTCGTGATTTGTGCCATTCCACACCAGTTGTAGTAATCCTGTACATCTATATAATTACGGTCTCGAGGTGGAGAAAAGCATCTGTCGAAGAACCTGAAGATACGCTTAAAGATACCAGGACGTTTTGCCACAGTATCTGTAATAGTTGTATCTGCTACAACTGTCTGTAAGGTATCAGGAATAACTGTTGGTATGGTGTCAGCAATAGACAATTCTGCCTTTACCACATCAACAGAATCAGACTGTGCATACACTGTTAATGAGAAGAATAACAATATGTATGTCAGAGTGTTACGCAAGGTTGATTAGAATTTTCCTAAAATCTTATCTATTACCCAATTAGTTGGTGTGGCACTAAGGGCTGTGCACTGAGTATCACGTTTGCCCTGAAGGGTTTCTACTACTGCCTTGATGATTGGTCCCTCAACATGAGGGGGATGCTTAATATCAAACTCATGCACACCATCTTCAAGGTGGAGTCTGATGGGCTCTTGCTGGAAAACTGAGAAACAGATGAGTCCTCTGTCGCCTATCAGTTCTATACGGTCTTCCTTTGCTGACTCTTGGGCTACGAAACACCAGGAGCCACTTCCCACTATGCCATTAGCAAACTTAAAGCAGGCTCCAACTGTGTCCTCTGCCTTATAGAGTCCACCACGATTAGAGCTGAAACCCTCTGCATGGGTGATAACACCAAAATATTCTTGCAGCAAATCAAACTGATGTGGTGCAAGATCATAGAAATAGCCTCCTCCAGCTATGTCGCTCTTGATGCGCCAAGGCTGGAGGGACTCATCATAGAAATCTTCTTTGTGAGGGGGTGTGGCAAGGCGAATATGAACATTCTGCACCTTACCTATTCTCTGTTGCTCTATCAGTTCCTTAACCTTCAGGAAATAAGGAAGATAACGGCGATAATAGGCAACATAACAAGGTACATGAGTCTCATGTGAAACATGGTTTATACGAGCACAATCCTCATAGCTTGCAGCCAAAGGTTTCTCTATATAGACAGGTTTGCCTGCTCGCATAGCCATAATGGCATAGGTAGCATGGCTTGAAGGAGGAGTAGCCACATAAACAGCATTGACATTGGGGTCATCAATCAAGGCTTGGGCATCTGTGTACCAAGTAGGTATATTATGGCGCTCAGCATAGGAACGAGCCTTATCAGCTGTGCGACTCATTACAGCCACAACGCTTGAACCCTCAACCTGACTGAAGGCTGGTCCACTCTTTACCTCAGTAACATCGCCACAACCTATGAAACCCCACTGAATCTGTTTCACGCGTACCTTATATAATAATATGATTTTTACTTATCCTTCTTCTCTGAAGCAGAACCCTTCTTGTAAGCCTTGTTAAGACCTGCTATGATATCACTGGTGATGTCTGCAGACTTGTCAGCATACAGGATGTTGTCGCCACTCTTAGAGAGAATCATAGTATACTTCTTGTCCTTGTTGTACTTGGCTATGAAATGCTGCAGAGAGTCATGAAGTGCATCATTAAACTTGGCTGTCTCCTCCTGGAACTCTGCACTAAGACGCTGCTGAAGAGCCTCGAGGTCTGCATTCTGCTTCTGCAAACCCATCTGTATCTGCTCAGCCTGCTCGCGAGTGTAGGCATTCTGCTGAAGTTTCTGCTGGAAATTGTTTGCTGCAGCCTGAAGTGCCTGACCCTTCTGCTGCAAGGTTGACTGAATGTTCTGGCTCTTCTTCTCCAGTATCAGCGAATATTCCTTACAATACTCATATTGGGTCATTAATGAATCAACCTCCACATAGGCTATCTTGAGATTAGAAGGAGCTTGAGACTTTGGTGCCTCATCTTCTGCCTTAGGAGATTGATTACAAGAGGTGAATGAAACTGCTGCTACTACAGCTAAAGCAATTGTGCCAAAAAGTTTTTTTTGTGTCATCTTTATGTAAAAAGTTTTCGTTTTAGTTTTCGTTTTCGACGTTTTTTAGTAACTTTGTACCGCTATAGCATTGTGCCTGCATATAGACAGGTGCAAAGATAGCAAGAAAAACTCAATATTGCACTTTAAAAAACGTAAAATTTGAATAAAAAAGACTTAAAGCCACAGAGCGTTTTCCGTTTCTTTGATGAAATAAACCAAATACCTCGTCCTTCAAAGCACGAGGAGAAGATGATAGAGTATCTCAAGAAGTTTGGTGAAGACAGAGGACTGGAGACTGTCAGCGACAATGCTGGTAATGTGTTGATAAGAAAGCCTGCCACGAAAGGCATGGAGAGTTCTGCTACCATAACCCTGCAAAGCCACATGGATATGGTATGCGACAAGGTGGCTGGACACAAGATAGACTTCCTCAACGACCCTATCGAGACCTATATAGACGGGGAATGGCTGAGGGCTAAGGGTACAACTTTAGGTGCTGATGACGGAATAGGATGTGCCATAGAGCTTGCCATACTGGATGCTGACGACATAGAGCACGGACCAATAGAATGTCTGTTCACTGTAGATGAGGAAACAGGACTGACTGGAGCAAACAACCTGAGCAAAGACATGCTGAAGAGCAAGATGCTGCTGAACCTTGACTCTGAAGATGAGGGCTTGTTCTATGTTTCATGTGCTGGAGGCAAGACTACCTCTGCTACCTTTATATATAATAAGGTGGAGGCACCAAAGGGTATGTTCTTCCTTTCTGCATCAATAAAAGGACTGACAGGAGGACATTCTGGCGACGATATAAACAAGAAACGTGCTAATGCTATAAAGATTCTTGCACGCTTCCTCTATCTGGAGCAGCAGAAACATGATATCTGTCTGGCTCAGTTCAACTCTGGCAAACTGCATAATGCCATACCTCGCGAGGGTGAGATAGTCTTCGCTGTGCCTTTTGCTGACAAGGAACAGACTCGTGCCGACTGGAACATATTCTGCTCTGAGGTGGAAGAGGAATTCATGGTGACTGAAAAGAATATGTATTTCCACATGGAGTCTGCTGATGCAGAACCTGTGATACCTCAAGAAACAGGAAAGCGCATAATAAATGCTCTGCAAGCAGTACATCATGGGGTGTTTAGTGTGGTGCAGGATTTGTCTTTAGGTAATCTCACTGAGACATCAAGCAACCTTGCTGTGGTGAAGACGGAAGACGATAGGATTACCATCAACACCAGTCAGAGAAGCAATGTGATGAGTAATCTGGAGAATATGGTCAACACTGTTACTGCTGTGTTTGAACTGGCTGGAGCTGACTCTATCATTCATAATGACGGATATCCTGCATGGAAGATGAACCCTGACAGCAAACTGCGTGAAGTGGCTAAGCGATGTTACGAACAGCTATTTAATGCCGAACCTACCATTATAGGCATTCATGCTGGTCTGGAATGCGGACTGTTCTCTGAACGATACCCTCAACTCGACATGCTGTCGATAGGTCCTACTATGCGAGGAGTTCACTCTCCTGACGAAAAACTGCATATTCCATCTGTAGAAAAAGTATATAAGCTTGTAAAAGAAATTTTGAAGAATATCTGAATATGAAGAAATACTGCATTGATTTGACAGTAAAAGAGGTGAAGCACATAAACGAAAAGTATGTGCTCATAGTGCTGACAGACGACAAACCTCTGCCTGAGATGAAGCCAGGACAGTTTGTGGAGGTAAAGGTAGAGAATTCGCCTGCCACTTTCCTTCGTCGCCCTATATCCATAAATGATGTGGATTATGCCAAGAACGAGCTGCACCTTCTGGTAGCATGCATAGGTGAAGGCACTAAGCACATGGGTATGTTGAAAAGTGGAGAGAAACTTAACATCATGCTGCCACTTGGCAATGGTTTCACCCTGCCTGAGAGCAAGGAGAAGAAACATCTGCTCATAGGTGGTGGCGTGGGTGTTGCCCCCCTACTCTTTCTTGGCAAGAAGATAAAGGAGATGGGTGGTGAACCAACTTTCCTGCTTGGTGCCCGTAGTGAGAAGGACCTGCTGATGATTGACTATTTTGAAAAGGTAGGCAGAGTGTTCATCACCACTGAAGATGGCAGCAAAGGCGAAAAAGGTTTTGTGACCAACCACTCCATATTAAAGAATGAGAATTTTGACTTCATTTCCACATGTGGCCCTAAACCCATGATGGCTGCAGTAAGCAAATGCGCTGAGGCTCTGGGCATAGAGTGTGAGGTGAGTCTGGAGAACAAGATGGCTTGTGGCTTAGGTGCCTGCCTCTGTTGTGTGGAAAAGACAAAGGACAAGGGCAATATCTGTATTTGTACTGAAGGTCCTGTTATTAACGCCAAAAGACTTAATTGGTGATACAAAAAGGCTTAATTGGTAATACAAAAAGACTTAATTGGTGATACTAAAAGACTTAATTGGTGATACAATTATAAACGCTAAAGACTTATCTGATAATGGCTGATATAAAAGTTAACATAGGAGAGCTGAAGCTGAAGAACCCTGTAATGACGGCTTCTGGAACTTTTGGCTATGGAATAGAATTTCAAGACTTTGTTCCACTTAACGAGATTGGTGGCATAATAGTCAAGGGAACAACCCTGCATCATAGAGAAGGTAATGACTACCCTCGTATGCATGAGACAGCAAGCGGAATGCTTAACTGTGTAGGACTGCAAAACAAAGGTGTCGATTACTTTTGCGAGCACATATATCCTATGATTAAGGACATAGACACTAATATGATAGTGAATGTCAGCGGCTCTTCACCTGAAGACTATGCTGAGTGTGCTGCTCGCATCAATGAATTGGACAATATTCCTGCCATCGAACTCAACATTTCTTGTCCTAACGTGAAAAACGGAGGTATGGCATTCGGTACCTCTGCCAAAGCTGCTGCGAGTGTTGTCAGCGAGGTCAGGAAACGCTACAAAAAGACCTTAATTGTCAAACTGTCTCCTAATGTCACTGATATTGCAGAGATAGCTCGTGCCGTAGAAGCAGAAGGTGCTGATAGTATTTCTCTCATCAACACCTTGATGGGAATGGCTATCGATATAGAAAAACGTAAGAGTCTGCTCTCCATAGGCACAGGAGGATTGAGCGGTCCTTGTGTAAAACCTGTCGCAGTAAGAATGGTCAACCAAGTTTACAAGGCTGTAAAGATTCCTGTTGTAGGACTTGGAGGCATCTGTACTGCAAAGGATGCAATAGAATTCTTTATGGCAGGAGCCACAGCCATCGAAATTGGAACAGCCAATTTCCTTGATCCTGCAACTACTATAAAGGTTCGCGATGGAATTAACACCTGGCTCGATAATCACGGATGCAAAAGCATCCACGATATCATAGGAGTGGTTTAAGGTACAAGGTTCTAAGGACTAAGGGACTAAGGACTAAGTACAAGGTATTATTTACAAAGTGCCAAGGATTGGTAGTTTAATCAGAAATTAAACCAGCGACGACGTTTTTTTTCTGGATATGGAAGTGGAGAACTCCCTCGAGAGTTCTCCATTATTATATCCTGCCATGTTAAGTTCTCTCTAATCATACGATAGATGGTTCCCCAATCAGGCAGACCACCTATATTACGATCGTCAATCCAGATGTCCACCTTCAGCTTACGCGAGAAATGGTTATTCTTTTCACGCTCCTCCTCTGGATAATCACGATTTATGGCATAGAACTCAACACCTCGTTCTTTACACCAGTCTATAGCCTCTTGCAGAAGTTCATTCTCCCTTACTGTCCACAAAACAAGTTTATGTCTGTCTTGTATCAGTTGTCGAAGAGTTTCTGTAGCAAATGGCATCTCCTTGCCAATCTTCGGATAGGCATGCTCCACTATCGTACCATCAAAATCTACTGCAATAGTCATATAACGAAAGTGTAATACTTACTGATTAGAGTTTTTACTTCTTGATAGAATCATCATTTGGGTTACCATAATGGCTGTCGGCATACGAACCATAGCCATAAGAGTGATAGCCATAGCTGCCATAACCTCCGTAACCATAGCTGTTATAGCCATAGTAGCTACCATACTTGCTATAGCCACGATAACCACGATAACCATACTTCCCATATTTGCCATAACGTCCATAGCCATAAGCATAGCCGTATTTCTTCTTAGACATATCAATACCATTGATAGCTATACAAACGCTAGGCAATTTCTTATTTATTGCGAAATCATTGATAATGCGGAAGGCAGCCTTCTCTGTGTAGTCAGCACGACATATCACACAAGTAACATCAGCAACACGTCCTATCTGCAGGGTATCAGTAACCAGACCTACAGGAGCAGTATCAACAATCACATAGTCATATTCCTTACGAAGAATCTCAAATATTCTGTCAAGTGAAGAACGAGACACAAGCTCAGTTGGGTTTGGTGGTACTGGACCAGCCATCAGCAACTCCAGGTTATCATTAATCTCTGATGGCACAATCTGTTCCCTAATCATCTCAAGTGTAGGGTTATCATGAATCAAGATGTTTGTGATACCTGTTTTTGTTTTATTCAAGCCAAACAGATTTGACAAACGAGGACGACGGATATCAAGACCTACAAGCAGAACCTTCTTACCTAACAATGCGAAAGACACAGCAAGGTTAGCAGCTGTAAACGTCTTACCCTCACCTGAAACGGATGAAGTAAACATTATTACATTCTGCCCGTCTTTCAGCATAAACTGCAGATTCGTACGCATACCACGGAAGATTTCTTCCATCTGGTTGTTCTTATTCTCATGCACTACGATGTCTGCACGAGTCTTTGCTGTCTCATTAGCCAACGCAATATCAGCAATAATAGGACAATGTGTCAGGCGTGCCACTTCATCATGACCTTCGATACGGAATCTTAACAACTCCATTAGAATAAGTATGACAAGTGGAATCAGGAAACCTGCACCAGCAGCTATTCCCCATGCCATATTACGATTAGGCAATATCTGACCAGTATTTAGCGGGTCATCAAGCAAACGTCCCTTATCGGCTGTTGCTGCAAGAGATATAGAGTTCTCCTCACGCTTCTGCAAGAGCATTGTGTACAGACTCTCTTTTACTGACTGCTGGCGACCAATCTCTGACAGTATTCTCTCCTGCTCGAAAGAATTTTCAAACATAGAGTTATACTTATTGTAGCGATCCATGATAGCCTGACGCTTAATCTGCATCGCACGCTTGGTCTGATCCATAGCACGAATAATAGATGAAGAAAGGTCATCCATCTGTTCAGAAAGGGTCTTTACAGCAGGGCTGTTTTCTGAAGCTGAATGCAACAATCTCTGACGAGTCATAGCAAGACTGTTGTACTGTGCAATAAGCGATGTTGCTGCAGCATCACTCAGTCCCACGTTAGATGGGAGGGTCTGATACTTATTCGCAGGCATCTTCATATAATCCCTGATTGACTCCATCAGAACAATCTGGGTATTCATGTCTGCAAATTCATTGTCATAATTCTCTGTATTTGACAAAGACCTGCCAGCGTTAGCCGAAGCATCTGTGATACGATTGGCACGCTTGTATGTCTCCATCTGTCCCTCTGTACTACCCAACTCATTATTGATTTTCTCAAGACGCTGGTTAATAAACTGTTCTGTACGCATGGCAATCTGGTTCTTATCGTCATTAGCCTGACGATTATAACAAACAACCAGCTGCTTCATGTAGTCTATTGAACGCTGAGGTATGATATCTGACCTTGATATTATGGTAATAGAGGTAGCATCAGAGTAATCCACTGTTGACAAACTTCCTGCATACGCTCTTGCAACCTGATGAGGCTGATTAATAGACACCATTACGTCCTTACCTTCTGTCCATGTGCCCTGAAGATTAGGTGTTATGGAAATGAGACCTGCCTTACAGTTTATTACCATTGGCAGTTTACCCTCTTTTTTTATATTGCCTCCAGGGTAATTTCCTGTAACAATAATCTTGCCATCTTCATTGGAAATATTAAGATTTATGCTTCCTTGTAATTCGTCAAGGTGCTTGCGATCGAGATCCACC
Organism: Prevotellaceae bacterium UBA2738; assembly: GCA_002353585.1. Lineage (GTDB taxonomy): Bacteria > Bacteroidota > Bacteroidia > Bacteroidales > Bacteroidaceae > Prevotella. The sequence continues at coordinate 28,756 of DEJW01000043.1, forward strand.
AATATTGGATTATTTTGATACATTGGTTTATCTGTAACTGTACCTTCCAATGTATATGACACATACAGTTTCAGGTCGCGGACTACATCCTCTGCCAATGCCACAGACCTGAGGACCTCCTTTTCATTATCGAAACCATCAGAACGTATAATCTGACCTGTCAACACTCCACCTGTACGAGCTCCACGAGTATTATCAGACTTTATCAGCATCTTTGCTGAAACAGAGTATACTGGCGGTGTATAACGCAGGTATATTGCCGCTATTCCAAAACATATTAGCAATGATAGAGCAAACCATATCCAGTTTAACAGGATTGTACGATATAGAAACGAAAGGCTAAAAAGACCAAGTTCGTTATTCTCTTGTTCTTCAATATTAAAATCTTGAACGTACGAATTTTGATTATCGCTCATAACTGTATTATATTTTATTTGTATTATCGTTTAAAATGCTTTATTATCTCTCAACAAAGTCAGTCTTATGGTATGAATACAAATCTTTATATCAAGCCATAACGACCAATTCTCTATATAGGTAATGTCTTTTTTAATTCTTCCTTCCATCAACGAGATATCAGAAGTCTCACCACGGTATCCGCTCACCTGTGCCAATCCTGTTATTCCAGGTTTAGCAAAATGGCGTACCATATATTTTTCAAGCAATGCAGAATACTTCTCTGTGTGATATAGCATGTGAGGACGTGGACCTACGACACTCATGTCCCCCTTTAGCACATTAAAGAATTGAGGCAGTTCGTCTATATTTGTCTTGCGCATAAAGTCCCCGAATGGAAATTTACGTGGATCATCCTCCGTAGCCTGCAATGTGTCTGCTTCATCATTTACATGCATAGAACGGAACTTGTAGCATAGGAAATCTTTTGCATCCAGTCCTGTTCTCATTTGTTTGAAGAATACAGGACCAGGGCTCTGCATCTTTATGAGTACAGCTATGATTGGAATAAATGGCAAAAGGAGTATCAGCATGATGATACTAAAAATAATATCAAACACCCTCTTGACGAGCCTGTTGCCAGGATAGGTCAACGGTTCATAAAAATTGGTATATAATACATTTCCACCTACTATCTGAGGTTTCAGCGACAACTGCATATTCTTCAGCACTCTTGGCACATAGAAGAACCTTATGACGTGCTTATTGCAATAACGCATCAGCTCTGAAATATGCTTGTCATCATCATGTGACAGAGAACAATACAACTCATCACACCGAATGGCATCTTTCGCCATCAGTGCTCTGAAAGCAGCTCTGTCACCCAGTTTCTTCAGTTCTTTAGGAGCATCTTCTATCGTGTCATTGCTGTAATATCCCTGAACACGATAACCAGTCGTTGCATCCATCATGATGTCATTATACACAAACAGGTTTGCAGGGTCACTACCAATGAATATAACACTACGGGTATTTCTACCCATCGCACGCATCGTTTCCAATATCTTACGCTCTACCAAGCGCACTGCTACGATAGATACATAAAGTGCAACAGCAAACAATATGTTGAATACAACCTCATTGTTACTGTTACGCGTCATCATGTGCCACAACAATCCAAACACACCCTGTGACAACATCACAACCGTAAAGTTACGAGTCAGTATCTGCGAAATGTTTACTACACGATTATGAATAACAAGTGGTATAGAAAACGAAGACAGAAGAAATGTCACCGATAACAGCGAACTTGCTATGGAAACGTGGTTCTGAATGCTCTGGGGGGTATATTCGGGACTTATCGCAACAAAAAGTGAAAGACAGCCTACTATCACAACTATGTCAAGTAGAAGCACAATCCACTTTATCACTGTATTTTTGTTACTATACATCAACATTTTTGTCACCTTTCTTGAAAGAGGAAAATAAATTGCTGTGCAAAGGTACTTAATTTATTTAAATTAATAATGAAAAAGTCACAAAAAAATACCATTTTGTCGTTTCTTCTTTGCTTTTTTAGATGTAATCTGTTGTAAATCTCATTATTTTTTGTAACTTTGTGCTTGTTTTAACACATATAATAAAATTAATATGAATTTTTTCTCAAAATTATTTGGCAGAAAAGAGACTACAAAGACGGGGGGCATGCAAGACTATATGATGCTTATCCGTGTGTATTTTCAATCTGCCATAGCATCACAGGTCGGAATCAATAATATCGCTATGCTGCCCGACCTCAGACTTTTCAAAAGTACATTTAAGGTGCACACAGAGCACAACAAGTTAGGCATAGCCGAAAAAAGAGCTTGCAGCAAGATGCTTAAGGATATGTACGGTCACAACGACATGTTCTTCAAGGAAATTGACAAGAGCATCGCCAAGAACTGCCGTAAGATGCAGGATGTGCAGACTTACCTCTATCAGTTTCAGGGATTCACCCAAGACCTGATGATGCTCATGGGCAACCTGATGAAGTTTAAGTTGAGAATGCCATCATTCTTCAAGAAAGCCATTTACACCATGACAGAAAAAACTGTAAATGACCTGTTTACAAAAAACGACTTTAACGATGCGGCCACTCTGAAAGCTGTTGCTTCCGTAAGAAAATACAACCAGCGACTTAACTTTTCACAAGAGTGGATAACTAATTTTGTCTTCCAGTTGGTAATGCTCGCAAAGAAAGAAAAACCTCAAGAAGCATAAAAATAACTCTTTGTCATTAAAAAAATAGCAAAAGATTTGGTTGTTAACAAAAAAAATACTACTTTTGTCACCAACTTTAAACTATTCAATTACAGACAGTAAAATGCAAGACGCAGAAACCATACTTAAAACATTTGCTACACAGGTTCGCCAACTCATTATGAAAACTGATGAGTTGAAGAAGTCTAATAGTAAGTTGAATGCTATGGTTGAGCAGCGTGATAAAGAGATAGACCAACTAAAAGAACAACTAGACCAACAACAAAAACAATATAACGCTATGATGATGGCGAAAATGATTGAAATCTCTGATGGAGACATTGAGGCATCAAAAAAGAAAATCCAGAAACTTATTCGTAGCGTAAACAAATGTATCGCTCTTCTCAACGGCAACGATGAAGAAAGCGATGATTAATTTCAGCAATAATGAGCGGAAATAAAGAGAAACAAAATATCACTCTCCATATCTACGATACTGATATTGCCATCCGTGTTCCAAGACAACAGGAAGAGCAGTATCGTTTGGCTGGTAAGTTGATAAATGAAAGACTTAACGCATATTACGATGTATTCAAGGGCAAAAAAGAATCTAAGGAAATCTGTTATTTTGCCATGATTGATATAGCATTGAGATGTGTAACTGAGGCTAAGCGCAATGACGTTGAGCCTTATACTGATATTCTCGCTCAACTGTCTTCGGAAATTGCTGAAGCTCTTAAGTAAGAATATTAATTATACATTATTTATTAAATATGATCGAACTAATTATCGCCATTTCCGGACTGATAGTCGGAGGTGTTATCGGCTACTTGATTTTCAGATATGTAATCAAGGGCAAATACAATGAAATGATTTCCAATGCGGAGAAAGCCGCAGAAGTGCTGAAAGAAAAGAAACTTCTTGAGGTTAAGGAAAAATTTATCAACAAGAAGAGTGAACTCGAACGTGAGGTTCAGCAGCGAAATCAGAAGATTCAGCAGACAGAGAACAGACTGAAGCAGCGTGAGATTTCTATCAACCAGCGTCAGGAAGACCAGAACCGCAAGCGTCAGGAACTGGAGCAGCAGCAACAGCGTCTTGAGAATGACAAGAAACTGCTTGCTCTCAAAGAACAGGAACTTTCTGAAATGCAGATGCAGGAGCGCGAGAAACTTGAACAACTCTCTGGTCTGTCAGCTGAAGAGGCTAAGACACGACTTGTTGAGAGTCTCAAGGACGAGGCAAGGACAAATGCCCAGAGCTACATCAACGAGATAATGGACGAGGCAAAAATCAATGCCAATAACGAGGCAAAGAAGATTGTCATAAAGACCATTCAGCGTGTTGCCACAGAGGCTGCCATCGAGAATTCCGTTTCAGTATTCCATATTGACAACGACGAGGTTAAGGGACGTATCATTGGTCGTGAAGGACGTAATATCCGTGCTCTGGAGGCTGCCTGTGGTGTAGAAATCGTGGTTGACGACACACCAGAGGCTATCGTAATCTCTGCTTTCGACCCTATACGTCGTGAGACCTGCCGTCTCGCCCTTCACCAGCTCGTAACTGACGGACGCATCCACCCTGCCCGCATTGAAGAAGTGGTGGCTAAGGTTAAGAAGCAGCTTAACGAGGAAATCATCGAGACCGGCAAGCGCACCACTATCGACCTTGGTATTCACGGACTGCACCCTGAGCTCGTTCGTATCGTTGGTAAGATGAAATATCGTTCTTCATACGGTCAGAACCTTCTCCAGCACGCCCGTGAGACCGCTAACCTCTGTGCCGTAATGGCTGCAGAGCTTGGTCTTAACCCTAAGAAGGCAAAGCGCGCAGGCTTGTTGCACGATATAGGTAAGGTGCCTGATGAGGAACTTGAGATGCCTCACGCACTCTATGGCGCCAAGCTTGCCGAGAAGTATAAGGAGAAGCCTGAAATATGCAATGCTATCGGTGCCCACCACGACGAGATGGAGATGACCTCCCTACTCGCTCCTATCGTACAGGTTTGTGATGCTATCTCTGGCGCTCGTCCAGGTGCACGTCGTGAGATTGTCGAGGCTTACATCAAGCGTCTTAACGATTTGGAGGCTATCGCCATGTCTTATCCTGGCGTTACCAAGACCTACGCTATACAAGCTGGTCGCGAACTCCGTGTCATCGTTGGTGCCGACAAGATTACCGATGCTGAGATTGAGACACTCTCTAACGACATCGCCACTCGCATACAGAACGAGATGACCTACCCAGGTCAGGTTAAGATTACAGTCATTCGCGAGACACGTTCTGTTGCTTACGCTAAGTAATATATAAAAACATCAATATATCTCTAAGCGCGCGGAAAGATTTTTGTTTGTTGTTCGTGACACCTATATATATAGTGTCACGAACAACAAACAGGAATCCGCCAGAAAAATCTGATTTTATTGGTTGTTGACCATTTGCGGATACTTAGCTACCACAAGTGGATGCTAAGCAACCAGACGCGGATACTTAGCTTCCGCACATGGTAACAAAGCTACTATAAAAATATCAGCTCCCATCCATTACGGACGGGAGCTGATATTCTTTTTATACAAGAGTATCGGCAATCAGAGTGTGCCGACACCTCCATTGTTATTACTTACCGAGTACAGCTGCAACGCCTGGCAGAGTCTTACCCTCGATAGCCTCAAGCAGAGCACCACCGCCAGTAGAGATATAAGAAACCTTGTCAGCCAGACCGAACTTGTTGACGCAAGCTACTGAGTCACCACCACCGATGAGTGAGAAAGCACCCTCTGCAGTAGCCTTGGCAACAGCCTCGCCGATAGCGCGTGAGCCAGCACAGAAGTTGTCAAACTCGAATACGCCGGCAGGACCGTTCCAAAGGATAGTCTTTGCACCCTCGATAGCCTTAGCAAAGAGTTCGCGTGACTTAGGACCTGCATCCATACCCTCTACGTCGTCAGGTATGTCAGTTACAGGCACGATGGTCTGGTTAGCATCGTTAGAGAAATCGTCGCCAGTAACACAGTCAACAGGCAAAACGAGCTCTACGCCGTTCTCCTTAGCCATCTTCTCTACGTTCAGAGCTACGTCAAGCTTGTCGAGCTCTACGATAGACTTACCGATGTTGCCACCGTGAGCCTTAGAGAATGTATATGTCATACCGCCGCAGAGGATGAGTTTGTCAACCTTGCCGAGCAGATTCTCTATGATACCAATCTTAGAAGACACCTTTGAACCACCCATGATAGCCACGAATGGACGCTTGATGTTTGAGAGTACGTTGTCAACAGCGGCAACCTCTTTCTCCATCAGTAGACCGAGCATCTTGTTGTCAGCATCGAAGTAGTCTGCTATAACGGCAGTAGAAGCGTGCTTACGGTGAGCTGTACCGAATGCGTCCATAACCCAGCAGTCAGCGTATGAAGCGAGCTTCTTGGCGAATGCCTTCTGTGACTCCTTCATAGCCTTCTTAGCCTCTTCGTATGCAGGGTCTTCCTTGTCGATACCTACTGGCTTACCCTCTTCCTCAGCATAGAAACGGAGGTTTTCGAGCATCAGCACCTCACCTGGCTTCAGTGCAGCAGCCTGAGCGTCAGCCTTCTGGCAGTCGTCACAGAACTGTACTGGAGTACCGAGAGCCTTTGACACAGCGTCAACTATCTGAGAGAGAGAGAGTTCAGCCTTTACCTTGCCCTTTGGCTTACCCATGTGTGACATGATAATAAGTGCGCCACCCTTCTCAAGAATAAGCTTCAGCGTTGGAAGAGCGCCCTTGATACGAGTGTCGTCAGTAATCTTGCCATCCTGAAGAGGTACATTGAAGTCAACACGAACGATTGCCTTCTTACCTGCAAAATTGTAATCAGAAATTTTCATTTGTTTTTGTAGTTTTATTTAAGAAATATACAGTCTTTTCTTATTCTCCCAATACGGCAGCTACGCCTGGCAGAGTCTTACCCTCGATAGCCTCGAGCAAGGCACCGCCACCAGTAGAGATGTATGACACCTGTTCAGACATACCGAACTTATTGATACAAGCTACAGAGTCACCTCCGCCGATGAGTGAGTATGCTCCGTTCTTTGTAGCCTTAGCGATAGCCTTTGCAATGGCACGTGAACCCTTGGCAAAGTTGTTAAACTCAAACACGCCAGCAGGACCATTCCAAAGGATTGTCTTAGCACCGCTGATTGCCTCTGCAAACTGTTTCTGGCTCTCTGGTCCTGCATCCAGTCCCATATATCCGTCAGGCACATCGTTAGCGGGACAAACCACCGTCTTACACTTATTGTCGAAAGCGTCGCCAGCCACGCAGTCTGAGCCGAGCACCAGGTTCACACCCTTCTTCTTAGCTTGGTCCATTATTGAGAGTGCAAGATCCAGCTGCTCGTCCTCACACAGTGAGTTGCCTACCTTGCCACCCATTGCCTTTGCGAATGTGAATGTCATACCACCGCAGAGGATGAGGTTGTCCACCTTATCCATGAGGTTCTCTATGATACCAATCTTTGTTGACACCTTTGAACCACCCATGATAGCAGTAAACGGATGCTTGATGTCGCTGAGAATCTTCTCCACGGCTCTCACCTCCTTCTCCATCAGGAAGCCGAGCATCTTATGGTCTGCATCAAAATAGTCTGCTATCAAGGCTGTAGAAGCGTGCTTACGGTGAGCAGTACCAAAGGCATCGTTCACGTAGCAGTCAGCGTATGACGCCAAGGTCTTGGCCAACTTCTTCTGACGCTCCTTCAGGTCTTTCTCTGCAGCCTCATACTCAGGTGTGCCCTTCTTCATCTTTGGCAGGTTGGCATCACCTGATGGCTTGCCCTCCTCTTCTGCATAGAAACGCAGGTTCTCGAGCAACAGTACCTCACCTGGCTTTAAATCTGCAGCGTCAGCAGCAGCACGAGCGCAGTCTGAGCAGAACAGCACGTTTCTGCCCAAACGGTTTGACACCACTTCCTTTATCTGTGACAGTGACAGCCTCGCCCTTACCTGTCCCTTTGGCTTACCCATGTGAGACATAATAATCAGCGCACCGCCGTTATCAAGTATATACTTAAGTGTTGGCATAGCACCACGAATACGGGTGGTATCCGTAATCTTACCGTTTTCGTCCAATGGAACATTGAAGTCAACACGTACTATTGCCTTCTTACCTTCAAAATCATAATCATGAATATTCATCTTTTTACCTTTTAATAAAATTATAACTGTGTGCAAAAGTACAATTTTTTTTCCATATATAATTACTTTTTCCACCTTTTTATTGCACAACTTGACAAAAATCATTACTTTTGCATAAATTTCTTTACAATATGATAAACTACGACTTAACCTCCGTAAAGGCTATAATATTTGATGTTGACGGTGTACTCTCGCTCAGCACCATACAGATGAGCCCTGCTGGCTTGCCAGTGCGCACAGTAAACATCAAGGATGGTTACGCCATACAACTGGCTATTAAGATGGGAATGAAAATCGCTATCATCTCTGGTGGCACTGACCCCAGCATTGAGGAGAGATATCGCAAACTGGGCATGACTGATATCTTCATGTCATGTAGCACCAAGATTCAGGTTCTCAATCAGTACCTTGCCGACAACCATCTCTCTGCCGATGAGGTGATATACGTGGGCGACGACATTCCTGATTACGAGATAATGAAGGTTGTGGGCTGTCCGTGCTGCCCTGCCGATGCTTGCAGCGACATCAAGGAAATCTCCACCTACGTCAGTCCTTACGAGGGTGGCAAGGGTTGTGCTCGCGACATCATCGAGCAGATACTGCGTGCCAAGGGTCTGTGGCTGTCTTCAGCCAAAGCCTTCGGATGGTAGTGAATCAGTTCATAGTTCACAGTTATGATACACGAAAATAAAGACAGAGTACGCGATTACGAGTGCGACATTCAGGGCATAGTCAACAATGCCAACTACCAGCATTATCTAGAACATGCTCGCCATCAGTTTCTTCGCACCAAGAATATCAGTTTCCGTGAGTTACACGAACAGGGTATCGACTGCGTGGTGGCACGCGTTGACATGCGTTTCAAGTACCCCCTGCGCGGTATGGACGAATATGTGGTGCGCACCGAGTTGAAGAAAGAAGGTTTGCGCTATGTGTTTATGCAGGACATCTATCGCCTGCCCGACGAGCAGCTGTGCCTTAAAGGCAGGGTTGAGGTGGTATGCCTTATCAACGGCAAACTTGGCGACGACGAGGAACTCAGTAATCTGCTACTCTCTTAATCCCATATAACAAAACACACGTTCTTTCATGCAACTACTCAAAGATTTATATACCGAATGGAATGGTAGCGAACCTGCCATGATGGAGAAACTGCCTGGAGCAGGTAGCAACAGGGAATATTACCGCATGACCGATGCTGAGGGCAATCACGTTATCGGATGCATTGGTACCTCAAAGGAGGAGAATCATGCCTTCCTCAGCATAGCACGTCATTTTGCCAAGCGCAAACTGCCCGTTCCCCAGGTGCTGGCACAGTCTGATGACGAACTGCGCTACATCCAGCAAGACCTCGGTTCCCTCTCGCTCTTTGATGCCATCAAGGGTGGTCGTGACGCTGGCGGACGCTATACACTGAAAGAGAAAGACTTGCTGAAGAAGACCATCCACGAACTGCCTAACCTGCAGATACGCGGTGCTCGCGGACTGGATTTCTCCGTTTGCTATCCTCAGCCAGAGTTTGATCAGGCCAATGTGCTCTTCGACCTCAATTACTTCAAATACTGTTTCCTCAAGGCTACAGGCATTGATTTCCACGAGCTCAAACTCGAGGCAAGTTTTAAGTTGCTTGCCAAAGACCTTACCAACGACAGCATGAGCAGCAGTTATTGCTTTATGTATCGCGATTTTCAGGCGCGCAATGTGATGCTGCTCAAGAATGCCAAGGGCGAGGAACAGCCTTACTTCATCGACTTTCAGGGTGGCAGAAAGGGTCCATATTATTACGACGTGGCATCATTCCTGTGGCAGGCATCAGCCAAATACAGCAAGACCCTCCGTCAGGAACTCATCAAGGATTACTACAAATCACTGAGCCACTATGTGGAGGTGCCACCATTCAAGCAGTTCTGCGACCGTCTGCAACTTTTCGTGCTCTTCCGCATGTTGCAGGTGTTAGGTGCTTATGGTTTCCGTGGTTATTTTGAGCGTAAGGTGCATTTCCTGCAGAGCATTCCACCTGCCATCAACAATATCCGTGAACTCATCAAGGAGAATGATTTCCCCTACCCTTACCTTATCAGCGTGCTCAAGCGTCTCACCTCACTGCCTGAGTATGCCGAGAAGCCAGAGGAACCGGCTAAGCGTAAGGACGGCTTCAAGACTACCGACAACAACCCCTACAAGGTTAACCCTTCTGACGGTAAGGCTACCTATTCTAAATATGACGGTAGCGGTCCGCTCGTTGTCAAGGTGTTCAGCTTCTCCTTTCACAAGGGCATTCCTGCAGACGATTCAGGCAACGGCGGTGGCTATGTGTTCGACTGTCGCAGCACTCACAACCCTGGACGTTATGAGCCTTACAAGAAACTCACAGGACTTGACGAGCCCGTCATCCGTTTCCTTGAGGACGATGGTGAGATACTCACCTTCCTCGATAGCGTGTATAAGCTTGCCGATGCCCACGTTACGCGTTATCTGCAACGTGGTTTCACCAGTCTCATGTTCTGTTTCGGCTGCACTGGCGGTCAGCACCGTTCAGTATATTCGGCCCAGCACCTTGCCGAGCATCTGAATAAGAAATTCGGCGTAGAGGTACGCCTTGAACATCGTGAGCAGAATATCAGGCAGATATTGCCAAGAGTGGTTCAATAGTTCAAGAGATGTTTCTAAGATTCTTAAAAAACTGGACGCTCCCTATCAGCATAATAAGTGGAGCATTATGTTACCTCATAGGTAATGCCATGCCTTTATCGGCAGAGGCTAAGGGTGGTATTCTCCATTTCATCGAGATTGTGCAGCCATTATTGCTGGCAGTCATGCTCTACATAGCCTTCTGCAAGGTGAAGCCCTCTGAGATGCGTCCACATAAGTGGCAAGCGTGGCTGTTGCTCACTCAGACAACGCTCTTCATTCTGTGTTGCCTCGCACTTCATTTCCTTTCAGCATCGTTTTCTGGCGCCTACACCACGTTGCATTACTTCATCGAGGCGCTGCTGCTCGCCCTTGTCTGTCCTACGGCAACGGCTTGCGCTGTAGTAACCCAAAAACTTGGTGGCGACTCAGCAACCACAACTACCTACACCATCATCATCAATCTTGCCGTTGCCATACTGATACCGCTGTTGCTGCCTATCACCCACGAACAGTCTCACCTCACCTTCCTCACCGCTTTCGGTACCATCATCCAGAAGGTTTTTCCGTTGCTTATGCTTCCATTGCTACTTGCATGGGCTACTCGCTATCTGCTGCCTAAGTTTCATGCCTTACTGCTCTCCATTCGCGACCTCGCCTTCTATCTCTGGGCTGTCTCTCTCTCTCTTGCTATAGCCATCAGTTGCAGGGCTCTTGTCAACAGTCATGAGAGCTTAGCCACCGTCGGTGCCATTGCCATTGCCACCCTCTTTGCCTGCATCTTTCAGTTTGGTTTCGGCAAATACATCGGCAGGCGTTACGGATGTTCCATGGAGGCTGGACAGGCTATGGGCCAGAAAAACACCATCTTCATCATCTGGCTGGGCTACACCTTCCTCTGCCCTATCTCAGCCACGGCAGGCGGTTTTTATTCCATCTGGCACAATGTGGTAAACTCCTACCAGCTATACAAAAAGAGGAAACAAGATTCTATCACTCAGCAAGCAGGAAAGTGAACACCAGTGGCAGGTGGTCGCTCACTCCACCGTGATACATCTCCCACACGTAAGTGCGGCGTGGCTTGTAAACACCTTGTTGATCCTGCTCCATCAGCCATTCGGCATCGTGTATGTGGCAGTCTATGGGTTGCAGACTGGGTGAGGCGAATATGTGGTCAAGACTGTTCCATTCATTCTGAAAGAAGTATGTGCCATGCACTTTGTCAGGATGAAACTTTGCTCTCTCCTCAGCCGACACCTCTGTCAGTCCTGACTCCACAAGTCTCTTTATCGGTTTGTCAACAGAATAGTCATTGAAATCACCCATAACTATTATGTTTGCCTTAACTGCTGCCATGCGTATCGAGTCGGTCTTGTGGATAATCTTTTCAGCTACTTCCATTCTATG
>DEJW01000043.1:40658-41524 GCA_002353585.1 Prevotellaceae bacterium UBA2738
GTCAGCAGTGTGGCATAGAGTATGTTTCTCGTTCTGCGTCTGTTCTCTCTTCTGGGTATCTCTATCTCCTCACTGGTTATCAGCCTCAGTCGGTAAGGGTTGTACAGCAGTGCCACGTCTATTCCTCTCACGTCTGGCGAATGTGTCATCACGTATCTGTAGTGTGCATTGCGTAGCATGCTTCGTCTTGTCAGTGCTGTCAACACGCTATCGTTCTCCACTTCCACCAGTCCCACGACATCGGGCAGTCGCCATTCTTCTTTTTCTCCACCGCACTGCAGTATCACTCTTCCCACGTCATTCAGTTTCTTCCAGTATCTGCCTGCCGTCCATCGGTGCTCGCTCTCAGGCAGGAAGGCACTATCATTCTTCAGCGTGTCGTGTCTGGTGTCAAAGAGGTTCTCACAGTTGTATGACACTGCCACATACTTTCTTTGCGCAGTCTTACCACCCCATGCCTGCGCCACAACCAGCATCAGCACCGTCAGCAGTATCATCTCTATGTGAGTCTTTGTCTTCATGCGTATTATCTTCTTTTTCTGTATGCAAAGGTACTAATTTTACTAAAAACCAGCAAGGTAAACGGGGTATTTAACATTCTCGTGAATCCAGTGTTTACGGGGCTTGCGAGAGGGCTATGTAAAAGCATTGCTTTTAGTTGCAGAAGTAATGCTTTTAGCGCTAAAAGTAATGCTTTTACCACCTAAAAGTATAGCTTTTGTGTTTTCGGGCGATATAAGCGGAAATGGTGACGGGGTTTTTAACACTTCTCGATATTAACCTGATTACAGATTACAGTATTACAGTTTCTTAGGAGGTAGGTGAAAATTGCCAACAAGAAAGTTACATTATATATAATATATATA